>NZ_JBIVGN010000004.1:0-398627 GCF_044748705.1 Pseudomonas sp. NPDC089758 | reverse complement strand
GTGATGCTGATAATCTTTTTGACTATCAGTCCGTACTCACAAGCACCCACACGAATTGCTTGATTCGATTTGTTAAAGAGCGTTTGGTTAAGAGCTTTTCGTCTCAACCGAGGCGCGCATTCTACGCTTTCCTCAGAGCCTGTCAAGCGTTTATTTTGAAGTTTTTTGCGAGAAACTCGTTTAGCTTCAAACACTTGGCTCGCTTCGATCTCTCGTAGCGGGAGGCGAATAATACAGCGTTTAGAAGCGCTGTCAACCACCATTTCAACCGCTATCGATCAGATGACCGAAGCACCTCCAGCACTACCTGGATTAAGCAACTCATTGAATTTCAAGGAGTTTCTCGTTCCGACTACGCTGGAAGTGGGGCGCATTATAAGGGGATTCGAGAGGGCGTCAACCTTTAATTACAAGAAAATGACACATAGACGGTAGTGGCTAGATAAAGCGTAAGGATGGTTTGACGTGATCTTCTAGCACCTAAGAAGCCACCCTTCCCCGCCGCCCCATGATTCGAGGCACGCGCCGCGCCACCGCTGGCACCCGCAGCACCATCAACAAGACCCCGATGGCTGCATAGATCGCCCACTCACGGAGATCGGAGCGCACGATCCACAGGAAATGCAGCAGGCCCAACCCGAGAATCACATAAACCAGCTTGTGCAGTTGCTTCCAGCGTGCGCCCAAGCGCCGCTGGCTGTAACGATTGGAAGTCACCGCCAGCGCCAGCAAACCCAGGAAGCCGAGGGCACCCACAATAATGTACGGCCGCTTGCGCAGCTCGACGGCAAACTGCCCCCAATCCAGCCCCAGGATAAAGAACAGGTAGCAAAGGAGGTGCAAGACGATATAGGCAAAACACCACAATCCCAGCTGCCGACGCACAACGATCCAACCCGACCACCCCGTCAGCTTCTGCAGCGGCGTCATGCTCAGCGTGATCAAAAGGAAGATCAACGCCCCCAGCCCAAGCCGATCCATAAGGATCTTCCCCGGGTCCGGTCCAAGCAGGTTCATGGCCGCTTCATACAACCACCACAGCGGAAACAGGCATCCGACGATAAAGATCGCCAGGCGCAGCCAGGGATAACGCATCAATAGTTCTTCCGCAGGTCGAGGCCAGCGTACAGCGACGCCACTTCATCGGCGTAGCCATTGAACATCTGTGTCTGTCGCACATTGGGGCTGAACAGGCCGCTGGGCAAGCGCCGCTCGCGCGCCTGGCTCCAACGCGGGTGATCGACCTCAGGGTTCACGTTGGCATAGAAACCATATTCATCAGGCGCAAGGCTCTCCCAAGTGGTGCGCGGCCGTTCGGTCACCAGGCTGATTCGCACGATCGACTTGATGCTCTTGAACCCATACTTCCACGGCACCACCAGCCGCAGGGGCGCACCGTTCTGGTTGGGCAGCTCCCGCCCATACATGCCGACCGCCAGGATCGCCAGGGGATTCATCGCCTCGTCCAGGCGCAAGCCCTCCTCATAAGGCCAATCGATCAAGGCGAAGCCCGAACGCTGCCCCGGCATGTTTTGCGGATCCTGCAGGGTCTCGAACCGCACATAGCGCGCCTTCGAAGTCGGCTCAACCTGCTTGAGCACCTGGGCCAGGGGAAAGCCCAGCCAGGGGATGACCATTGACCAGGCCTCCACGCAGCGCAACCGATAGATACGCTCTTCAAGCGCGTAGGGTTTGACAAAATCTTCCAGCGCATAGCGCCCGGGCTTGCCAACCTCGCCATCGACCACCACCGACCAGGGCTCGGTCTTCAGGCTCCCGCCATTGGCGGCTGGGTCGCCTTTATCAGGCCCGAACTCATAGAAGTTGTTGTAATGCGTGGCATCCTTGAAGGGCGTTATCGCCTCGTCTTTTACCGTCACGGCTTGCCAACGCGTTTCAGCCAGCTTGCTGGTGAACCAGGCCGGCGCGTTGCCTGCCTCGACATCTGCGTAACGCGACGCTTGGGCCGCGCGCGCGGCAAAGGGCATCGCCCCCAGCGCAACGGCGGCCATGGAGCCACCCAGCAGGGTACGACGGGAAAGGTAGATGCTTTCGGGCGTGATCTCCGATGCCTTGCAATCGGAAGACCTGGGAAGCTTTATAAGCATGACGGCTCCACAGCACTGGTTAGCGGATGTACCAGTAAGACTATGGAGCCGCAGGGTTATTCCATCATTAAATCATTCAAGATTTACGATGGCGGCCTTTGAGCAGGAACTGGATCGGGCCGGAAGCGGCGTAGGCGAGGAAGATCAGCAGCAGGATGCGCGGCGGATCGCTGAATACCACGGCAAACACCAGCACCACCGCCAGGATCGCCACGAACGGCACACGCCCCTTGAGGTCGAGCTCCTTGAAGCTGTTGTACTTGATGTTGCTGACCATCAGCATACCGGCAGCGGCAACCAGCAGTGCCACCAGGAACGACAACTTGGACCCCTGGATGCCATAGTCGCTGAAGGCCCACACGGTGCCGGCCACCACCCCAGCGGCAGCCGGGCTGGCCAGGCCGATGAAGTAGCGCTTGTCAGCAGTCCCGACCTGGGTATTGAAACGCGCCAGGCGCAGCGCGGCGCCAGCGACATAGATGAAGGCGACCATCCAGCCGACCTTGCCCATATCGCCCAGCGCCCAGCCGAAGGCCAGCAGGGCCGGGGCCACGCCGAAGGCGACCATGTCCGACAACGAATCGTACTCTGCCCCAAAGGCGCTCTGGGTGTTGGTCATGCGGGCGACGCGGCCATCGAGGCCGTCGAGCACCATGGCCACGAAGATGGCGATGGCGGCAAAGGCAAAGTACTTGCTCGCCTCGCGCGGGTCGCCAGCACTGAGGGCGCTCTGCGCGCTCATCGAGTTGATGATGGAGTAGAAACCGGCAAACAGGTTGGCGGTGGTGAACAGGTTGGGCAACAGATAGATACCGCGATGGCGCACCTTGCGCCCTTCGGCATCATGCCCTTCTTCAACGTGCTCATCGACAGGTAGCAGGCTTTCGGCGTCGGAGGGCTTGTTCGGCTCTTCGGGACGTTCGCTCATGGAGGGTACCTTGCAACAGGATGGAAAATGTTCGACACGGGCCCGCGAAACAGGTTCTGACGGCAGGCCACTGGTCTGCTTTATACCAGAAGCTGAATGCCAGAACGAAAAAACGCGGCCGAAGCCGCGTTTTTCATCATTCGATAAGACTCAGTTCTTGGTCTTGTCGACGATTTTGTTAGCCGAGATCCACGGCATCATCGAACGCAGTTGCTCGCCGATGACTTCGATACCGTGAGCGGCGTTGTTGCGACGCTTGGCGGTCATCGATGGGTAGTTGGTGGCGCCTTCGGAGATGAACATCTTCGCGTACTCGCCGTCCTGGATGCGCTTCAGAGCGTTGCGCATGGCCTTGCGGGATTCTTCGTTGATGACTTCGGGACCGGTGACGTACTCACCGTACTCGGCGTTGTTGGAGATCGAGTAGTTCATGTTGGCGATACCGCCTTCGTACATGAGGTCGACGATCAGTTTCAGCTCGTGCAGGCACTCGAAGTAGGCCATTTCCGGCGCGTAGCCAGCTTCGACCAGGGTTTCGAAACCGGCTTTGACCAGCTCGACGGTACCGCCGCACAGAACGGCCTGCTCACCGAACAGGTCGGTTTCGGTCTCGTCCTTGAAGGTGGTTTCGATGATGCCGGTACGGCCGCCACCAACGCCCGAAGCGTAGGACAGGGCGACGTTCTTGGCGTTGCCGGAGGCGTCCTGGTAGATAGCGATCAGGTCAGGGATACCGCCGCCTTTGACGAACTCGGAACGCACGGTGTGGCCCGGGGCCTTCGGCGCGATCATGATCACGTCGAGGTCGGCACGTGGAACGACCTGGTTGTAATGGATCGAGAAACCGTGGGAGAAGGCCAGGGTGGCGCCCTTCTTGATGTTCGGCTCGATTTCGTTCTTGTACAGAGTGCCCTGGAACTCGTCCGGGGTCAGGATCATGACCAGGTCGGCAGCAGCGACGGCGGTGGCAACATCGGCCACTTTCAGGCCGTGGGCTTCAGCCTTGGCAACGGTAGCCGAACCTTTACGCAGACCGACGGTAACGTCTACACCGGAGTCTTTCAGGTTGCACGCTTGAGCGTGGCCCTGAGAACCGTAACCGATGATGGCGACTTTCTTGCCCTGGATGATGGAAAGGTCGCAGTCTTTATCGTAGAAAACTTTCATGAAATACCCCTGGTTATATCTCGGCCCCTATGGAGCCATCGCTAATTTTTGAATTCAGATGCTGAGCACTTTGTCGCCACGGGCAATGCCGGTGACGCCACTGCGCACGGTTTCGAGAATCGATGCAGTGCCGATGGCCTGGATGAAGCTGTCCAGTTTGTCGCTGGTACCGCTGAGCTGCACGGTGTACACGCTGGCGGTAACGTCGACGATCTGGCCACGGAAGATGTCCGTGGTGCGCTTGATCTCGGCACGCTGGGCACCGGTGGCCTTGACCTTGACCAGCATCAGTTCACGCTCGATGTGAGCGCTTTCCGACAGGTCGACAAGCTTGACCACTTCTACCAGCTTGTTGAGGTTCTTGGTGATCTGTTCGATCACTTCATCATGGCCAACGGTGGTCAGCGTCAGACGCGACAAGGTCGGGTCTTCGGTAGGCGCCACGGTCAGGCTTTCAATGTTGTAGTTGCGCTGGGAGAACAGGCCGACCACGCGGGACAGAGCTCCGGGTTCGTTTTCCAGCAGCAGGGAAATGATGTGCCGCATATCAGGTACGCTCCGTCTTGCTCAGCCACATGTCACGCATCGAGCCATCCTTGATCTGCATCGGATAGACGTGCTCGGTACGGTCGACCGCGATGTCGATGAACACCAGGCGGTCCTTCATCGCGAAGGCTTCCTCGAGCTTGGGCTTGAGGTCCTTCAGGCTGGTGATGCGGATACCCACATGGCCATAGGCCTCGGCCAGCTTGATGAAGTCAGGCAGCGACTCGACATAGGAGTGCGAGTGGCGGCCGTTGTAGGCCATGTCCTGCCACTGACGGACCATGCCCAGCACGCCGTTGTTCAGGTTGACGATCTTCACCGGCAGGCCGTACTGCATGCAGGTGGACAGCTCCTGGATGTTCATCTGGATGCTGCCTTCGCCCGTCACGCAGGCCACGTCCTGATCCGGGAAATTGAGCTTGATGCCCATGGCCGCGGGGAAACCGAAGCCCATGGTGCCCAGGCCACCGGAGTTGATCCAGCGGTTCGGCTTGTTGAAGCGGTAGTACTGCGCCGCGAACATCTGGTGCTGGCCAACGTCGGAGGTGACGAAGGCATCGCCGTTGGTCACTTCGCACAAGGTCTCAATGACGGTCTGCGGCTTGATGACGCTGCCGTCGCCCTTGTTGTACGGGAACAGGTCGCCATTACCGCGCCATTCGTCGATCTGCTTCCACCAGGCTTCGGCCGCGGCCTTGTCTGGCTGCTCGCCGATTTCCTTGAGGATGCCCGGCATCTCGCTCAAAACGCTGTCGACCGGGCCCACGATCGGCACGTCGGCCTTGATCATCTTGGAGATCGACGCAGGGTCGATGTCGATGTGAATGATCTTGGCATTCGGGCAGAACTTGGCCGGGCCATTGACCACGCGGTCATCGAAGCGCGCGCCGACTGCGAAAATCACATCGGCATTGTGCATGGCCATGTTGGCGGTGTAGCTGCCGTGCATGCCGAGCATGCCCAGGAACTGGCGGTCGGTACCCGGGAAGCCGCCAAGGCCCATCAGGGTATTGGTGACTGGCAGGTTCAGCGACTTGGCGATTTCGGTCAGCGCTTCGGAGCCGCCACCGAGAATCACACCGCCACCGGCATAAACGATCGGACGCTTGGCAGCCAGCAGCATCTCGGCAGCCTTGCGGATCTGGCCGGAGTGGCCACGCACTGCCGGGCTGTAGGAGCGCAGCTTGACCTTCTTCGGATATACGTATTCGAACTTCTCGGCCGGGTTGGTCATATCTTTTGGAATGTCGACCACGACCGGGCCTGGACGGCCGGATTGCGCCAGGTAGAAGGCTTTTTTCAGGATTTCAGGGATCTCGGTGGCATGTTTGATCATGAAGCTGTGCTTCACGATCGGTCGCGAGATGCCGATCATATCGGTTTCCTGGAAGGCATCGGTACCCACCATGGTGCTAGGCACCTGGCCGGACAGGATGACCATCGGAATCGAGTCCATGTAAGCGGTGGCAATACCGGTGATGGCATTGGTCGCGCCCGGGCCGGAGGTTACCAGCACCACACCGGCCTTGCCGGTGGCGCGGGCGTAGCCATCCGCCATATGGGTAGCGGCCTGCTCGTGACGAACCAGGATGTGCTCGACTTCCGGTTCTTTGAACAGGGCGTCGTAAACATGCAGGAGAGCACCACCAGGGTACCCGTAGATGTGCTTAACGCCTTCGTCACGCAAGAAGCGGACGACCATCTCAGCGCCAGATAAAAGCTCCACGTTGTTCACCTCTAAAACGCCAGAATACCGTCCCTAGTGGACGGGTCTTAATAGGTTTACTGCCAAGCAGAGCATGAGCGAACGTCAGCACTGACTGAGCAAGTATTGGGAGCGCCCCAGAGTGTTGCGGGGTTATCCCACCCAGCGCGAGGTAACGCGTTGCGGGGTGTAACAGGTCGGCGCGGGTGTGCGCCTCATGATCTGCTTAGCGGGTCTGCTTCTGGCAGTCCCTCTAAAGCGGAATCTGGATTCTTGTGATTTGGCGGCTACAAGTCAAGAAAAATTATTGCCAATTTTTCCTAAAGATGAATTCCAGCCACCACTAAAAACCGACACTGCAGCAGAAAAAATAACATTTACACAAAAAAGGGCCACAATCTGCGGCCCTTGAAGGAAAAATAGAAGAAATCAGGCTCAACTCGCGATCAATCGATCGAACTCTGCCAGCAGGCGCCGCAACTCACGACTCTGCTCCGGCCTGTCGACGAACACCGTCTCGGCCATCACCAGAATGCCCGAGGCGTTGGGCAGCGGTTGACCCAGCTCGATGATGATCTTCATGCGCGGCAGGAAGATCCACTGCAACCACTGCTCGAAGCTCATGCTGTCGACCGCAAAAGGCACCGTGCTGGCCAGCGCCTCATCGCTTGGCGGCTCGTCAGCCCACCACCCCTGCACGATCAACTCACGCTCGATGAGCAGCAGGTGGTCAGCGACATCCAGAATGCGCTGCTCGATCATCACGAGTTGACCCGCGCTTTCTGCCGGGCCAACGCGGCGCCAGCGCTGTCGCCCTGCTTCTCACGAGCCTGGGCGATGGTGTTCCACAGCTCGGCCTGAAGGTCAGGACGGCCATTGGCGTAAGTCAGGGCACGGCGCGCCAACTGCTCGGCCTGTGCTGCATCGCCTTGGGACAGGCGCACCTGCGCCAAACGGAACAGTACCTGCGGCTCGCGCGGGGCGATGCGTTGGGCGCGCTCCAGGCTCGAGGCTGCACCGTTGAAGTCGCCGCTGCCCTGTTGCGACTGGGCAGTGGTCAACAGGGCCAGCACCGGACCATCGAGCTGCTCGTCAGCCGACAGCCCACCGGATGCCGCACTGCTGCGCGGAATGCCGGTTGGCGCGCTGGCAGCGGCCGAGGCACTGTTCATCGACGCGATGTCGAACGGTTCGTCGGCGATCGGGTTGGGGTTGGTCTCCATCGGCGCAGAGGTGCCGGGGCCAGGGGTAATCGGCGTGGTGCTGATCGGTGCCACGCCACTGCCTGCTGGGAACGTCTGGATGCCCGTGGCACCGGCGCCTTGCGGAATCATCACGGTCACGCCGGAGTCCTCGGGCAGGGTTTGCGCTTGCGACGTGCCGTTGTTGATGCCGGCCGCCGAGCGGTTGGCCGTCACCCGTTCGCTGTTGGACACTCGTGTGCTCGAGTCCACGACCGGGATGTTGCCACGCTGAACGCTGGAACAGCCCTGCAGCACCACCAGTGCCGTCACGGCAGGAAACCACCACTTTTTCACTTCACACCTCATCAATGCTGCCAGGGCTTAATTCATCCAGCCTTTGACCCAGTCCATGACCGATTCTGCCGGATTTTGCTCGCCACCGCAGATTGCGCCGGCGGGCGGTTCGCTGCCGCGAATATACGGCATCTGCACCGCTCCCGGACAGCTTGCGTCGGAGCCCTGCCCGCTGTAGGGGTCGATCCAGGCCTGTACCACGTTGTCTGGTTGCGGCATGTCCAGCGGCAGCGGGTCAGCCTTCTTCATGAAGCTGGTCCACACCTGCAGGGCACCGGTGGCACCGGTGAACGGCGTCTTGCCGTTATCGTCACGGCCCATCCACACCACCGCCAGCAGGTCCTGGCTGAAGCCAGAGAACCAGCTGTCACGCGAGTCGTTACTGGTACCGGTCTTGCCCGCCAGCGTCAGCGACCTGGGCAACACGTTGTACACGGAGCGGCCGGTACCTTCGCGCATCACCCGCTGCATCGCGTTCTGCACCAGGTAGATAGAGCCCGGGTCGAAGGTCTGCTGGATCTGGAACGGGTAACGCTTGAGCGGCTCACCTTCGGCGGTAAGCACACTGCGGATGCCGCGCATCGGCGTATTGAAGCCGCCGTTGGCGATGGTCTGGTACATCGTAGCCACCTGCATCGGCGACATGCCACCGGCCCCCAGCAGCATTGCCGGGAACGGCTGCCAATCGACATTGACCCCGAGCCGGCCGATGGTCTTGATGACGTTGGGCACACCTACTTCCAGGCCGATCTTGGCGGTCGACAGGTTGTAGGAGTTGGCCAGCCCCTGGTACAGGTAAATGGTGCCATGCGGGCGGCGATCGTAGTTCTGCGGGCGCCACACTTGGCCATTGGCGCCCTTGACCGAAAACGCCTCGTCCTGCACCCAACTGGTCAGGGTGTACTTGCTCGGCTGCTCCAGCGCGGTGAGGTACACCGCAGGCTTGACCAGCGAGCCAATCGGCCGCACGGCATCGATGGCACGGTTGAAGCCGGCGAATCCGGCCTGACGACTGCCGATGAGTGCCTGCACCTCACCGGTTTCCGGGTTGGTCACGACCATCGCCGATTCGACCTCGTCCGCGCCTTTGCGCCCTGCCAGACGCTTGAAGGTCTCATTCATCGAGGTTTCGGCCTTCATCTGCAGGATCGGGTCGAAACTGGTGAAGATGCGCAGGCCTTCTTCAGTAAGGTCCTCGTCGCGATAGTCCTGGCGCAGCTGACGCTTGACCAGGTCGAGGAAGGCCGGGAACGAACTGTCGGCCAGGCTGCCCCGCTTGGTCACGCCCAGCGGCATCTTCTTGGCCGCATCGACCGCCTCCTGGCTGGCAACGCCCTGCTCGGCCACAAGGTCCAGGACCAGGTTACGCCGCGCCAGGGCCCGTTCGGGGTGGCGACGCGGGTTGTAGTAGGACGGCCCCTTGACCATGCCCACCAGCAAGGCGATCTGGTGCAACTTGAGTTCCGACAGCGGTTGGCTGAAGAAGAACTGGCTGGCCAGGCCAAAGCCATGCACGGCGCGCTGGCCATCCTGGCCGACGAAGACCTCGTTGAGGTAGGCCTCGAGAATTTCGCGTTTGTCGTAGTGCAGCTCCAGCAGTACGGCCATCATCGCTTCGGTCAGCTTGCGGCTGAGGGTGCGCTCGCTGGTCAGGTAGAAGTTCTTCACCAACTGCTGGGTCAGGGTACTGCCACCCTGGCGCATGGTACCGGCGGAGGTGTTGACCCACAAAGCACGCGCGATGGACTTGGGCGACACGCCGAAGTGGCTGTAAAAGTCTCGGTCTTCGGTTGCCACCAGGGTTTCGAGCAAGTACGGGGGCACCTGATCGATCTTGATCAGGATGCGGTCCTCAAGGTTCTTCGGGTAGATGCCGCCGATCATCAACGGCTCGAGGCGCACCACATCCAGCTTGGCATTGTTGGCGCCGGACAGCCCGGCAACGTAGTCGCCGGAGAAGCGCACACGCACGAACTGCGCGGGTTCCATCCCCTCATAGAACTGGAAGCCGCGGGTGTTGAGGTCGACGGTATTACCGTTGACAGCCGCAGCGCCCGGGCCATTGGCCGCGCTTTCTCGACGGTAGCCGAGGGCATCGAGTTCGGTGAGGAAGTCGTTCTTGCTCAGCTTCTGGCCGACGAACAGCTCCAGCGGCCGGGCGTATACCTTGGCCGGGATGGTCCAGCGCTTGCCGGAGAACTTCTCCTGGACGACAGCATCGAGGTAAACCGCGAAGCCGGCAACGATCACCAGGCCGACCAGGCTGAGCTTGAACGCCCAGCCCAGCCAGGCGCGCGAGCGGCCGGTCGGGCGTTTCTTAGGGGTACGGGAATTTCGGGTTCGAGTCATGGCGGCGGATTATACGCACTTTGTAAAGGCTGGGCAGGCGCCCTCTGGCGGTATGCAGGGACGGCACCATTGACCATAATGGCGCCTTCGAATTCCCTGCCCCCGGAAGGATTTCCCGTGAGCCAAGCCTTGATCACAGCGTTGCAGAACCCCGCCCTTTACCCTCACCCCGTGGACGGGTTCCAACTCATCGAGACGCACATCTCCTGGGTCCTGCTTACTGGCGAATACGCCTACAAGATCAAGAAGCCGATGAATTTCGGCTTCCTCGACTTCACCGGGCTCGATCAGCGCCAGCATTTCTGTAACGAAGAGTTGCGCCTGAACCAGCGCCTGACGGACGGCCTGTACCTGGAAGTGCTGCCGATCACTGGCAGCGCCGAAGCCCCGCAGCTTAGCGGTGAAGGCGCTGCGATCGAGTACGTACTGAAAATGCGCCAGTTCCCGCAGGGGCAGATGCTCAACACCCTGCAGGCCAACGGCGAACTCAATGCTGGCCACATCGACCAGATGGCCCGACAGATCGCAGAATTCCACCTGCAGACTCCGAAAGTGCCCGCCGAGCAGCCATATGGCTCACCTGAAAGTGTCATGGCCCCGGTCGAGCAGAACTTCGAGCAGATCCGCCCGTTCCTCAGTGACAAGGCCGACCTGCAGCAGCTGGACAACCTGCAAGCTTGGGCGCGCAGCAGTTTCGAGCGCCTTGAGGGCCTGTTCGCGGCGCGCAAGGCCAATGGCTTCACCCGCGAATGCCACGGCGACATTCACTTGGGTAATGCCACCGTGATCGATGGCAAGGTGGTGATCTTCGACTGCATCGAGTTCAACGAACCGTTCCGCATGACCGACGTCTGGGCCGACACCAGCTTCCTCGCCATGGACCTGGAAGACCGCGGCCTGAAATGCCTGGCGCGGCGCTTCGTCAGCCAGTATCTGGAGCTGACCGGCGACTATGAAGGCCTGGAAGTGTTGAACTTCTACAAAGCCTACCGAGCCCTGGTCCGCGCCAAGATCGCCCTGTTCAGCATGCCGGCCAATGCCGATGGCGTGCAGCGTGCCACCAGCCTGCGCACCTACCGCAACTACGCCAACCTGGCAGAAAGCTACAGCGCCATCCCTTCGCGCCTACTGGCCATCACCCATGGCGTGTCGGCCGTAGGCAAGAGCCACGTCGCCATGCGCCTGGTCGAAGCCTTGGGCGCTGTGCGCGTGCGCTCGGATGTGGAGCGCAAGCGCTTGTACGGTGAACAGCAACAAGCCCAAGCAGGCCAACTGCAAGCGGGCATCTACGACAACGATGCCAGCACCGCCACCTACCAGCGCCTGCACCAGCTTGCCGCGACCATCCTGCGCGCAGGTTTCCCGGTAGTGCTCGATGCTACCTACCTCAAGCGCGAACACCGCAAAGCTGCCGCCGAAGTCGCGACCGATACCGGCGTGCCATTGCTGATCCTCGATTGCCAGGCACCTGAGGCGGTCATCGCCAGTTGGCTGGAGCAGCGCCTGGCGGACAACAACGACCCGTCGGACGCCACCCTGGAAGTGGTCAAGGCGCAGCAGGCCAGCCGTGAGCCGCTGGATGAAGTGGAACGGCAGCAGAGCACGCGCGTTGATACTCAGGATGCCAGCAGCATGGACCAGGTGATCGATCAGATCCGCCAGCGTTTGCCAGGCCTCTAAAATCAGCTCGATTCGGGCCGGCTGGTGGTCGGCCCGAACACCTCCCCCCGGCGCAAACCGGGCATCTCGTCGCCCCCGATGGCAAAAGGCCGCGCATTTTCCAACCCCCGCTACACTCCTCTCTGACCTGCTCGCGATTTATCCCCTAATACCCGTTCAGCCATCGCCAGGAGGCTCGATGAACGATGAATTGCAGCATCTGAAGAATCTTGGAAAGACCTCCGCGCAGTGGTTACATGCGGCCGGTATCCACAGTGCATCGGATTTGCGTCGGCTCGGCGCGGTAGGTGCTTACCAGGCCGTGAAAACCCGAGGGTTCCGGGCGTCGAAGGTGTTGCTGTACGCCATTGAAGGCGCACTGCTGGACATGCACTGGAACGATTTGCCGGCCGAGCGCAAGCAAGCGCTCAATCAACAACTCGATGCGAAATGCCCTACGCAAAAAAATGCGAAATAAACATCAGATGGGGATTGACTCGATAATGAGAATCGTTATGATTATCACAACTAGTCGCGAGACTGGTTGGATAAGCTGAAAGCCCCTGGTTCGGACTCTCAGATTATCTCCTCATCAGGCTAATCACGGTTATTGACCCGGCATTTTTTGCCGGGTCTTTTTTTTGCGGCTTGCCACTGCCTCCGAACCGCCCGCACGCCTACTTACGCAACGGTGCGCAATAATCCTGCTCCGGCATCGCCGCCGTGTACCAGACGTAGTCTGCCATCCCCGCGTCGACCTGCTGACCAATCTCGGCCAACAACAGCACCTTGCTCTGCCCCTCTGCCCCCAGGTCGGCGAGGTGCAACGGCACGCCCAAGTCCTTGCGTACGTGGAATGCACCGGCCAGCAACAGGGCAGGCTGCGGCGCCGAGAGCAGCCGCTGGGCAATGCGCCGGTCACGTTGTTGCTGAACGGCCAGCATGGCCGGCAACTGGCTCACGGGGAGCAAATCACAGTGCCCGGCCCTCACCTGCTCGAGCAATGCTGCCGTCACCTGTGGCGCATTGGACTGCGCCCCCGGCACCGGCGTCGCCAGGCGATAGGCCTGGCGCATTTCGCCAACCGACAGGTTGGCGGCCAGAAGGGGAACATGGCTGCCCAATGCTTCACGTACGATCGGCCCGTACAGCTGCCAGTCCCAGCCCTCCTGCCACGCCAGGGCCTTGGGCAGCTCTTGCGGCAATGTGGCCTGGGCTTGAACCGCATCGACCCGAGCCTGCTGCTCCGGTTGCAGCATTTCCAGAAGCAGGCTGCCCTGGGGGCGCCGGGCCTGCATGGCGCGGATCAACCAAAGTTGCAAGGCGTGATGGTCTGCGTTGTCATGCTTTTCGCCTACCAGCACTCGCGGTACGCCAGCCAGGTCCTCCACCAGCTGTTCAGGGCTGATGACCTTGCCGCTGGCCAGATCGTGGATTTGCCCCAGTTCTGCGCGGTCACGCCCTTCGCTACTCTGCCAGGCGGGTAGCGGCGGCACGCTGGCTTGGCAGCCTCCCAGCGCAAACAACACGCCCAGCAGCGCGCCAGACAGTAAGCAATGATGCATGAGCAACGCCTCCTAGCGGGTGATGATCAGCGGATGCCCCCGTTCCGGATGGGCCTGTACCAATACGTCTATGCCGAACACGGCCTTGAGCGCCGCGGGGGTCAACACCTCCTGCGGCGAGGCCAGAGCATGGGCACGGCCCCCTTCGAGCAACAGAATACGATCACAGTAGCGCGCCGCCAGGTTCAGGTCATGCAGGATCACCAATACCGCTGCGCCGCGGTCGGCAAAACTGCGCACAGCTTGCAAGGTGGTGTGCTGGTGCAAGGGATCGAGCATCGAGGTCGGCTCGTCAAGCAGCAGCGTAGCCCCCTCCTCACCCGGCCACAGCTGCGCCAGTACGCGGGCCAGATGCACACGTTGCCGCTCCCCGCCCGACAACGCCAGGTAACTGCGCCCCAGCAGGTGGCAGGCATCTGCTGCATGCAGCGCTGCCTCAACGATCTCAGCGTCACGCACTTGGCCGCTGTCATGCGGCATTCGCCCCATGCCGACCACTTCCTCGACCCTGAACGCAAAGCCCAGGCTGGACACCTGCGGCAACACCGCCAGGCACCTGGCCCGCGCCTGCCCGTCCCAGCTGGCCAACGGCCGGCCCTGCAACGTCACGCGCCCTTGCCCGGGCGCCAGTTCGCCACACAGCACGCCCAGCAGGCTGCTCTTGCCTGCACCATTCGGGCCGAGCACACCCACCACCTGGCCCGGATGCATTTGCAGATTGAGGTCATGCAGTACTTCATTCCCACCACGGCGCAGGTAAAGGCCCTCGACTTGCAACATCAACTGCGCCCTCTGATCAACAAAACCAGGAAAAACGGCGCACCGATAAAGGCCGTGACGATACCGATCGGCAACTCGGCCGGCGCCAGCGCCAAGCGCGCCACCAGGTCGGCAAGCAGCATCAGCACGCCGCCAGCCAATAGCGATGCGGGCAACACCACGCGGTGATCAGGCCCGGCCAGCAAGCGCACCAGGTGCGGTACCACCAGGCCGATGAAGCCGATAAGCCCCGCCGCCGCCACGGCCGCGCCCACACCCAGGGCCGTGCAGAACACCATCTCGCGCTTGAGCCGCTCCACCTCGATACCCAGGTGCCGCGCCTCGGACTCGCCCAGCAGCAAGGCATTGAGCGCCCGCGCCCGGCGCGGCAACCACAGCGCGACGCCTGCGGCCACGATCAGCAACGGCCACAGCCGGTCGTAGCTGGCACCGTTGAGGCTGCCCAGGTTCCAGAAGGTCAGCGTACGCAGGGTGGCGTCGTCGGCCAGATAAGAAAACAGGCCGACCGCCGCGCCCCCCAGCGCGGTCATGGCTACACCGGCCAGCAACATTGTGGCCACATTGGTCTGCCCATCGCGCCGCCCTAGGCGATAGACCAGCGCGGTGACCGCCAGGCCGCCGATAAAGGCGCACAGTGACAATAAGTAAGGCGCAAAAGCCTCAGGCAGGCCGCCAAACCAACTGCCGCCAACGATAGCCACTGCAGCGCCCATGGCTGCACCGGCGGATACGCCCACAAGCCCAGGGTCGGCCAGCGGATTGCGAAACAACCCCTGCATGGCCACACCGCACAGCGCCAGCACCGCCCCCACTGCCAAGCCCAGCAGCGTGCGTGGCAGGCGAATCTGGCCCAGGATCATTTCGGCCTGCTGCAGGCCTTCGCCGTCGATGCGCAGCCCCACTAACCGCAGGCCCGCGCGCAAGGTATCGAACAGCGGCAAGCTCACAGGGCCCAGGGCGAGGGACAGCCATACCGCCAACAGGCACAGCAGGCTCAGGCAGATAATCAGTGTACGTGGCTGCACGCGCTGCTTCATTGCGTGAGGCTGACCTTTGCCGCCGGGTAGAAGGCGGCCGCCAGGTCTTGCAGGGCCTGCGGCAAGCGCGGGCCAAGGCCGCCGACCAACAGGGTCGGGTCAAGTTGCACCAGGCGCTGGTCGCGTACCGCTCGGGAGGCGGTCAACGCCGGGTTTTCCTTGAGCAGTGCCTGCAGGGCCTGGTCGCCGACCAAAGCGCGATCGGAGAACACCACGACATCGGGGTCCAGGGCCGCCAATGCTTCATTGGAGAAGTTCTTGTATCCCTGATGCTCGGCCAGGTTTCGCCCACCTGCCTGACGCAGCAGCCAGTCACCTGCGGTGCCCTGCCCGGCAATCAGCGGTTTCGCCCCCGCGTGGCCGACCAGCAACAGCACACCCGGCGCTTTGTGGCTGGCCTGTGCCTGCTTGACCTGCATCTGCAACAGCTCAAGCTGCTGATGATAATCAGCGGCGAGTTGCGCGGCCTTCTGCTCGGCGCCGAGCAAAACACCCAGCTGCTTGAGGTTTGCATCCACGGCGGCGAGGTCCGCCTTGCTGGAGAGCAGCTCCACCCGAACGCCGGCTTTGCGGATTTGCGCAAGCACAGGTGGCGGCCCCATCTCTTCTGTGCCGACCAGCACATCCGGGCGCAGGCTGAGAATGCCCTCGGCGGACAACTGGCGCTGGTAACCGATACTTGGCAGGGCCTTGAGCGACTCAGGATGCTGGCTGGTGGTATCCACACCCACCAGGCGCGGCTCGCCGCCCAGGGCGCTGACCCACTCGCTCAATGCGCCGCCAGCACTGACCCAGCGCTGTGGCAAATCGGCGGCCAGCGCCTGGGTGGAAGCGACCAGGGCTGCGCACAAGGCAAACAAGGCAGCGGGACGACGCATCATCGGATTCCTTCTGAAGGCGAGCCACACGCCTTGTGGCGAACGGCGGAACTGCGCACCATAGACAACCGGGCGCAGCGATTGCGCGCAATTTGATAATTATTCGCATTGGCACGTCAAGCCATCACATGTCTCACGAGTTTTCCTGCACATGCACTTCCTTTGTACTTCCGCAGCGCTGGCCGAGGGCCATAGCCGCGCCTTCAGGGTAGACGGCATCGAACTGTTCGGCGTGCGTCGCCAGGGCCAAGTGCATCTGTATCGCAACCGCTGCCCGCACCGGGGGATCCCCTTGAACTGGCAGGCGGACGCATTTCTCGATGACAGTGCAAGCCTCATTCACTGCGCCCATCACGGTGCGCTGTTCCTGATCGAAAATGGCGAATGCGTGGCGGGCCCCTGCGAGGGTGACGCGCTGCAGGCCCTGGACTGCCTGGAAGACAGCCAGGGGATCTGGCTCAGGGGTTGACCAACACCGGTAGCGGGCGGTCGATGACGATGTGCCCGGCATCCAGGCGCACGCCATAGGCCAGCACCTCTACCCCATCCGCCACGGCGGCGCGCAGCGCCCGGGCATAGGCTGCATCGATCTCGTCGGCCGGACGCACCGCCTCGATGCCCGTCAGGTTCACGCAGTACAGCTGCACCGCACGTATACCTTGCCGGGCCAGCGCCGCAAGTTCGCGCAGGTGCTTGGCACCGCGCTGGGTGACAGCATCCGGGAAAGCGGCCACTGCCGTATCCGGGTACCCCAGTGTCACGCTCTTGACCTCGACATAAGCCGGCCCGTGGTCGAACTCCAGGCGAAAGTCCACGCGGCTGCCCTCTTCACCGTAGGCCACCTCACGCTTGAGTGCAGTGAAGCCCGCCAGCTCTTGGATCACGCCCGCGCGAAGCGCTTCCTCGACCAGCGCGTTGGCCCGCCCCGTATTGATACAAGCCAGCCGCCCCTGAGGCGTCTCGCTGATTTCCCAGGTGCCCGGCAACTTGCGCTTGGGGTCGTTGGAGCGACTGAACCAGACCTGCCCGCCCTCACGCATGCAATTGAGCATGGAGCCCGTGTTGGGGCAGTGGATGGTCAACTGCTCGCCATTGGCCAGCTGGATGTCCGCCAGGAACCGCTTGTAGCGGCGCAGCAGCCGCCCTTGTTCGAGTGGAGGAAAGAACACCATCAGCCCTGCCAGCTCCGCAAGCCACGGGCGATGCGCTGGACCGCCTCCTCCAGCCGCGGCAGGCTCTGGGTATAGGCAAAGCGCACATGATGGCCTGCCAGGTGGCGGCCGAAGTCCAGGCCCGGCGTGAACGCCAGGTGCTCGGTTTCCAGAAAATGCTGGCAGAAAGCAAAGGCATCGCCGCCAAAGGCACTGATGTCGGCATATAGATAGAACGCGCCCTGCGGCTCCACGGCAATGCCAAAGCCCAGTTCGCGCAGGGCGGGCAACAGGTAGTCGCGACGGCGGGCAAACTCGGCGCGGCGCGCTTCGAAAATTGCCAGGGTTTCAGGCTGGAAACAGGCCAGTGCGGCGTGCTGGGCCATGCTTGGTGCGCTGATGTACAGATTTTGCGCAAGCTTTTCCAGATCGGCCACGGCCTCAGGCGGTGCAACCAGCCAGCCAAGCCGCCACCCGGTCATGCCGAAATACTTGGAAAAACTATTCAGGACGAATGCCGAATCATCCACTTCCAAGACGCTTGGCGCGTCCATGCCGTATGTCAGCCCGTGGTAGATCTCGTCCACTACCAAGTGGCCATTTCGTTCGCGGGTGGCCCTGGACAAGCTGGCCAGCTCATCACGCTCCAGCACGGTACCGGTGGGATTGGCTGGCGAGGCGACCAGGGCACCGACAGTGTCCTGGTTCCAGTGCCGGTCAACCAGATCGGCGGTCAGTTGATAGTTCACCTCAGGCCCGACAGGTACCAGTTGCGCCCCCCCTTCGACCAGTCGCAAGAAGTGGCGGTTGCAGGGGTAGCCGGGGTCTGCCAACAGCCAGTGCTTGCCGGGGTCGACCAGCAGGCTGCTGGCCAGCAGCAGCGCGCCAGAGCCCCCCGGGGTGATCAGAATGCGTTCGGGGTCTATCGCGACGCCATAACGCTGGTCGTAAAAGCCGGCAATCGCCTCACGCAGGGCCGGCAGGCCACGCGCGGCGGTGTAGCGGGTATGCCCGGCGGCCAGCGCCGCCTGGCCTGCTTCGACGATAGGCGCGGCGGTGGTGAAGTCCGGCTCACCGATTTCCAGGTGAATCACATCATGACCGGCCGCTTGCAGCTCGTTGGCCCGCGCCAGCAACGCCATGACATGGAAGGGTTCAATGGCGCGGCTGCGCGCACTGTAGTGGTGGGCCATTACCTTCTCTCAATTGGGTCTAAACTGGTGATTCTACCTTTGCACAGCACCGAACGTACGCCCCATGGCGCTGTCAACACGTAGGATCGGGCGGGCTAGCGCACCCCCGATCTATCTGGTAAGTTCGGCGGCTCGCAGTCGCAGGGCCGGCGGGTGCCGGAGATGGAGCATCCTGCGCATTGGATCAGATGAGTAAGAGGCGGTCTATTCATGTCCACCGTAGAAAAGCAAAAAACCGGTCAAACCATGTACGGTGTCGCGCCCTATAATGAGACCAAGGGCGAAGAGTACATGGGTGAGCCCATGAAGAAGCACTTCACCACGCTTCTCAACGCCTGGAAAGGCGAGCTCATGCAGAGTGTGGATCGCACCGTAGACCACATGAAAGATGAAGCTGCGAACTTCCCGGACCCGGCCGACCGTGCCAGCCAGGAAGAAGAATTTGCTCTTGAGCTGCGCAACCGTGACCGCGAGCGCAAGCTGATCAAGAAAATCGACAAGACCCTGCAGAAGATCCAGGACGAAGAGTACGGCTGGTGCGAATCGTGCGGCATCGAAATCGGCCTGCGTCGCCTGGAAGCCCGCCCCACCGCGGACCTGTGCTTCGACTGCAAGGAAATCGCCGAGAAAAAGGAAAAGACAGTCGGCAAAGGCTGATCCTTCTCTCCTCCGAACGGGGCGCATCATGCGCCCCGTTTTATTTTCAGAAACACCACTGCCCATGAACGACTCGCGCTACATCGGACGCTTCGCCCCCACCCCCAGCGGTTTTCTGCACTTCGGCTCGCTGGTGGCCGCCCTGGCCTCCTGGCTTGACGCCCGCGCGGTCAATGGCCGTTGGCTGCTACGCGTGGAAGACACCGACCCGCCACGGGAAATGCCCGGCGCCCGTGATGCAATCCTGCAGACCCTGGAGCGCTATGGGCTGGAATGGGATGGCGAGGTGGTCTTCCAGAGCCAGCGCCACGACGCTTACGGCGCGGTGGTAGACCGCCTGTTCAACATGGGCCTGGCCTACGCCTGCACCTGTTCGCGCAAACAGCTCGAAGGCTACAACGGCATCTATCCAGGGTTTTGCCGCAACGCCGGGCACGCGCGCGAAGGCGCCGCCATCCGCCTGCGGGTGCCTGAGCTGATCTACCGCTTCAAAGACCGTGTGCAAGGGGAGTTCCAGCAACACCTTGGCCGCGAGGTGGGCGACTTCGTGATTCAGCGCCGCGACGGGTTGTATGCGTACCAGCTGGCAGTCGTACTGGACGACGCCTGGCAAGGTGTTACCGACATCGTGCGCGGGGCCGACCTGCTCGACAACACGCCGCGCCAGCTGTACTTGCAGGAATTGCTGGGCTTTTCCCAACCGCGTTACCTGCACATTCCATTGATCGTGCAACCTGATGGGCACAAGCTGGGCAAGTCATACCGTTCACCGCCGCTTGAGGCTGATCAGGCAACGCCGTTGCTGTTGCGGGCGTTGCGCGCATTGGGCCAGGAAGCCGACCCTCAGTTGCTGACGGCAACGCCCGCTGAAGTATTGGCCGTGGCGCGCCAGCGCTGGCAGCCAGAAGCCATTGCACAGCGAACAACGGTGCCCGAGGCTGATTTGAAGTGAAGCGTCACCGGCCCTAGCGCCGGCAAGCCGGCTCAACCGTTACTGTGCGCTACCTCGCGGCCAGCTGGCGCCAGGGCGAAATCGGGCAACCCACGTCTCAAAAACAAAAGCCCAATAATTTCAAACCCTTGGCGAACACCACCGATTCCCGCTAGCATCGCTCCAACCATTTGCGCCAATAATAAGTCCAAGCCCGCAGCGCCCAACCATCGAGGCCAGCATGTACATCTATCGTTTGGTCCTGCTTCTGGTCGTGGGGATCTACCTGTTCTCCCCGGCCATCATGGACTGGTGGATCGAACCGACCGGCGCCTGGTATCGCCCTTACCTGCTCTGGCTGATCCTGATCGTCGTCACTTTCATCCTGCAGAGCCAACGAGATGCCGATGAGCTTTAGCCTGACCCAGATGATCCTGATCAGCGCCGGGTACCTGATGGTGCTGTTCGGTGTGGCCTGGATCAGCGAGCGTGGGTTGATACCCCGTTCGATCATTCGCCACCCGCTGACCTACACCCTGTCGCTGGGCGTCTACGCCAGTGCCTGGGCTTTCTACGGCTCGGTGGGCCTGGCCTATCAGTATGGCTACGGCTTCCTCGCCTGTTACCTGGGCGTCTCCGGCGCCTTCCTGCTGGCGCCTGTGCTGCTTTATCCGATCCTCAAGATCACCCGCACCTACCAATTGTCGTCATTGGCCGACTTGCTGGCCTTTCGCTTTCGCAGCACCTGGGCCGGTGCGCTGACGACCATTTTCATGCTGATCGGTGTGCTTCCCTTGCTGGCCCTGCAAATTCAGGCAGTGGCCGACTCGATCAGCATTCTCACCGGCGAACCGGTCAAGGCACGCGTGGCCTTTGCCTTCTGCGCACTGATCATCCTGTTCACCATCTTCTTCGGCTCGCGCCACATCGCCACGCGCGAAAAGCATGAAGGGCTGGTGTTCGCCATCGCCTTCGAGTCGGTGATCAAGCTGCTGGCGCTGGGCGGCATTGGCCTGTACGCCCTGTACGGCGTGTTCGGCGGCCCGCACGGGCTGGAAGTCTGGCTGCTGCAGAACCAGACCGCCCTGGCCGCGCTGCACACCCCGCTGCAGGAGGGCCCATGGCGCACCCTGCTGCTGGTGTTCTTCGCCTCGGCCATCGTCATGCCGCACATGTACCACATGGCCTTCACCGAAAACCTCAACCCGCGCTCCCTGGTCAGCGCCAGCTGGGGCCTGCCGCTGTTCCTGCTACTGATGAGCCTGGCCGTGCCGCTGGTGCTGTGGGCGGGCCTGCGCCTGGGCGCCAGCACCAACCCCGAGTACTTCACCCTGGGACTTGGGATCGCCGCCAACAACAAGGCGCTGGCACTGCTGGCCTATGTCGGCGGGCTGTCCGCCGCCAGCGGCCTGATCATCGTCACCACCCTGGCCCTGTCGGGCATGGCGCTCAACCACCTGGTGCTGCCGCTGTACCAGCCGCCGGCCGAAGGCAACATCTACCGCTGGCTGAAATGGACCCGCCGCGCACTGATCGTCGCCATCATCACCGCCGGCTTCATGTTCTACCTGAACCAGAACACCCACCAGAGCCTGGCCAACCTGGGCATCGTCGCCTTCGTCGCCACGTTGCAGTTCCTGCCGGGGGTGCTGTCGGTGCTGTACTGGCCAACCGCGAACCGCCGCGGCTTCGTCGCCGGCCTGCTGGCCGGCACCCTGGTCTGGATGGTGACCATGCTGCTGCCCCTGCTGGGCAACCTGCAGGGCTTCTACATCCCACTGCTGGACATGATCTATGTGCTCGACGACACCAGCTGGCACATGGCAGCGATCGCCTCCCTGGCAGCCAACGTACTGTTGTTCACGCTGATTTCACTGTTCACCAACGCCAGCAGCGAGGAAGTCAGTGCCGCCGAAGCATGCGCGGTGGACAACGTGCGCCGGCCCCAGCGCCGCGAGCTGCATGCAGCCTCACCGCAGGAATTTGCCACCCAACTGGCCAAGCCACTGGGTGCCAAGGCTGCACAGAAGGAAGTCGAACAAGCCCTGCGCGACCTCTACCTGCCGTTCGACGAGCGCCGCCCCTATGCTCTGCGCCGCCTGCGTGACCGCATCGAGGCCAACCTCTCGGGCCTGATGGGGCCGAGCGTGGCCCAGGACATGGTCGAAACCTTCCTGCCCTACAAGTCTGGCAACGAGAACTACGTCACCGAAGACATCCACTTCATCGAAAGCCGCCTGGAAGATTACCACTCGCGCCTGACGGGCCTGGCTGCCGAACTCGATGCCTTGCGCCGCTACCACCGTCAGACCCTGCAGGAGCTGCCCATGGGCGTCTGCTCGCTGGCCAAGGACAAAGAAATCCTGATGTGGAACAAGGCCATGGAGGAGCTGACCGGCATCGCCGCCAAGCACGTGGTCGGGTCGCGCCTGGTAACCATCGATGAACCTTGGCGCGGCCTGCTGCTGGGTTTCATCAACGTACCCGATGAGCACTTGCACAAGCAGCGCCTGGCACTGGACGGCCAGCCGCGCTGGCTCAACCTGCACAAAGCGGCCATCGATGAGCCCCTGGCACCTGGCAACAGCGGGCTGGTGTTGCTGGTCGAAGACCTCACCGAGACACAGGCCCTGGAAGACAAGCTGGTGCACTCCGAACGCTTGGCCAGCATCGGCCGCCTCGCTGCGGGCGTGGCCCACGAGATCGGCAACCCGATCACCGGCATCGCCTGCCTGGCGCAAAACCTGCGCGAGGAGCGCGAAGGCGACGGCGAGATCATCGAATTGTCGAGCCAGATCCTCGAACAGACCAAACGGGTGTCGCGCATCGTGCAGTCGCTGATGAGCTTTGCCCATGCCGGCGGTAGCCACCAGAACAGCGAAGAGCCGGTGTGCCTGGCCGAAGTGGCCCAGGATGCCATCGGTCTGCTGGCGTTGAACCGGCGCAATTTCGAAGTACAGTTCTTCAACCTCTGCGACCCCGACCACTGGGCAGAGGGGGATCCTCAGCGCCTGGCCCAGGTGCTGATCAACCTGCTCTCCAACGCGCGCGACGCGTCGCCGCCCGGCAGCGCCGTGCGGGTACGCACCGAGGTCAGCGAGCACACCGTCGACCTGATCGTCGAGGACGAAGGCAGTGGGATTCCGAAGAACATCATGGACCGCCTGTTCGAACCTTTCTTCACCACCAAGGACCCTGGCGAGGGAACCGGACTAGGGCTCGCTCTGGTCTATTCCATCGTGGAAGAGCATTATGGGCAAATCACCATCGACAGCCCGGCCGACATCGAACGGCAACGTGGCACCCGGATCCGCGTGACCCTGCCCCGGCATGTCGTAGCGACGTCCCCTGAAATTCGAGACCGTCGAGAGAATTGAATCAATGCCGCATATTCTGATCGTCGAAGACGAAACCATCATCCGCTCGGCCTTGCGTCGCCTGCTCGAGCGGAACCAGTACCAGGTCAGCGAAGCCGGCTCGGTGCAGGAAGCCCAGGAACGCTTCAGCATTGCCACCTTCGACCTGATCGTCAGCGACCTGCGCCTGCCCGGCGCGCCGGGTACCGAGTTGATCAAGCTTGGCCAAGGCACCCCAGTGCTGATCATGACCAGTTACGCCAGCCTGCGCTCGGCGGTGGACTCGATGAAGATGGGCGCGGTGGACTACATCGCCAAGCCTTTCGACCACGACGAAATGCTCCAGGCGGTGGCGCGTATTCTGCGCGACCGGCAGAGTGCACCGGCACCCGCCCCAGTGGCCGAGCCACGCAGCAACGGCAAGGCAGCCCCTGCCGACAAAGGCGCTCCGGCATCGGCCAACGGCGAGATCGGCATCATTGGCTCGTGCCCTCCCATGCAGGACATGTACAGCAAGATCCGCAAGGTGGCGCCGACCGATTCCAATGTGCTTATCCAGGGCGAGTCCGGTACCGGTAAGGAACTGGTAGCCCGTGCCCTGCACAACCTGTCACGGCGCGCCAAAGCGCCGATGATCTCGGTGAACTGCGCGGCCATCCCCGAAACCTTGATCGAGTCGGAACTGTTCGGCCACGAAAAAGGGGCATTCACTGGTGCCAGCGCAGGGCGTGCCGGCTTGGTGGAAGCGGCAGACGGCGGCACCCTGTTCCTCGATGAGATCGGTGAACTGCCGCTGGAAGCCCAGGCCCGTCTGCTGCGGGTGTTGCAGGAGGGCGAAATCCGCCGGGTGGGTTCGGTACAGTCGCAAAAAGTCGACGTGCGCCTGATTGCCGCGACCCACCGCGACCTGAAAAACCTGGCCAAGGCTGGGCAATTCCGTGAAGACCTTTATTACCGCCTGCACGTGATCGCCCTCAAGTTGCCAGCGCTGCGTGAGCGCGGCAGTGACGTCAACGAGATCGCCAGCGCCTTCCTCGCCAGGCAGAGCGCGCGCATCGGTCGGGACGATTTGCACTTCTCGTCTGAAGCCGAGCAAGCCATTCGTCATTACAGCTGGCCGGGCAACGTGCGCGAACTGGAGAACGCCGTAGAGCGTGCGGTGATTCTAAGCGAGAGCGCGGAGATATCGGCCGAACTGCTGGGTATCGACATCGAGCTGAGCGACATGGACGATGACGACGCGCTCGACAACGCGATGGCCGCGGGCGCTGCCAACAACGCCAGCCATGAGCCGACCGAGGACCTGTCGCTGGAAGACTACTTCCAGCATTTCGTGCTCGAGCACCAGGACCATATGACCGAAACCGAACTGGCCCGCAAGCTCGGCGTCAGCCGCAAGTGCCTGTGGGAACGCCGCCAACGCCTGGGCATACCGCGCCGCAAGAGCAACGCTACCAGCGAATGAGCGACTCCTATGGAGCGCCGCCCGCGCGGCGCTCCATTGCATGGACGCGCAACAGCCTCTGTGCCCCTGGTAACAATCGGCCCCCGCAAAAATCTGTTACCTAACCTTTTCGCCGTAACAGTTCCCGAGGCGTACGGTAACGAAATCTCGTCATTCCCCACCGGCCAGCCTCTCGTCAAACCCGTCAAACCATTGATTTCATTGGGTTTCTCAAAGTTGGCACGCCACCTGCTATATGTTCAGTACAAGAACAATAACAAGCACTGCAACTCAGAATAAGAACAAGACGAAACGGCTCACGCACAATAAAAACAAGACGGCGGAGGCGCAGCTAACTGATTCTTTTGGAGAGGATGCGTGTTTGGGGCTTGCCCCACGACCAGGCAGAGAACAACAAAAACTGCACTAAAAAGCAGCGCCTGAACTGGTTGGATCGATTGATCAGCATGACATCAGCGGCCAAAGCAATCCGTTTGCTCTTAACCCCTGGATTGGGGGTCGTCCACAAGCTTTGAGATTTGTGGGCAGGGCACTCAACAAAAACAAGAAGCCCGGCATAACAACAATAAGAGCACGCAACGACTTCTTGGGGAGCTTAGGCTCCCCTTGTCGTTTCTCCCCTTCTGGCAGTCCATCCTGCTACCGCCTACACCATCCCCCGAGTAAATGCTAGAATCCCCGCCCATCATGCGGCCATTCTCCTATTCTTGGCCGAACATTCCTTCACACAGTGCATCCCATGCTGAAGAAGCTGTTCCAGTCTTTCCGCCCTCCCGTACCGGGCCAGCACCACAAGCGCACCACGCCTGAGGTGATCAACAAGAGCCAACACTCGCTGCAGCGCCACCAGTTCAGCCGCCATGCGGTGAATATCGTCGAGCGCCTGCAAGGCGCGGGCTACCAGGCCTACCTGGTCGGTGGTTGCGTGCGCGACCTGATGCTGGGCATCACGCCCAAGGACTTCGACGTCGCCACCAGCGCAACACCTGAGCAGGTACGTGCCGAGTTCCGCAATGCGCGCATCATCGGCCGTCGCTTCAAGCTGGTTCACGTGCATTTCGGCCGTGAAATCATCGAAGTCGCGACCTTCCGTGCCCCTCACTCCGAAGACGACCAAGGTGACAGCCACCGCTCGTCGCACAATGCCAGTGGCCGCATTCTGCGCGACAACGTATACGGCAGCCTGGAAGAGGACGCGCAACGCCGCGACTTCACCATCAACGCCCTGTACTACGACCCGGTCAGCGAACGCATCCTCGATTACGCCAACGGCGTGCATGACGTACGCAACCGTCTGCTGCGCCTGATTGGTGACCCGACTCATCGCTACCAGGAAGACCCGGTACGCATGCTGCGCGCGGTGCGTTTCGCCGCCAAGCTCGACTTCGGCATCGAAAAGCACACTTACCAGCCGATCCGCAGCCTGGCGCCGCTACTGCGCGAAATCCCGCCTGCGCGGCTGTTCGAGGAGTGCCTCAAGCTATTCCTGTCCGGGCAAGGCGCCATCGTCTTCGAGATGCTGGTAGACCTGGCGTTGTTCGAGCCGCTGTTCCCGGCCAGTGCGCATGCACTGGAAGAGCGCCCGACCTACACCCATACCCTGATCAGCCAGGCCCTGAGCAACACTGACCTGCGTATCAAGCAAGGCAAACCGGTGACCCCGGCCTTCCTGTTCGCCGCCCTGCTCTGGCCAGCACTGCCAAGCCGCGTTCTGCACCTGCAAAACCAGGGCGTGCCGCCGATCCCGGCGATGAATGGCGCAGCCCACGACCTGATTGCCGAACAGTGTGCACGCATTGCCATTCCAAAGCGTTTCACCCTGCCTATCCGCGAGATCTGGGACATGCAGGAGCGCCTGCCGCGCCGCAGCGGCAAACGCGCCGACGTGCTGCTCGACAACCCACGCTTCCGCGCCGGCTACGATTTCCTCCTGCTGCGTGAGAGCGCAGGCGAAGAAACCGATGACCTCGGCCAGTGGTGGACCGATTACCAGGACGCCAACGACGCCGAGCGCCGCGAGATGATCCGCGAGCTGGGCAGCCGCGATGAAGGCACCGGCGCCGGCCCACGCAAGCGCAAGCGCAGCTCCAGCAAGCGTAAACGTGGTGGCGATGAGGCGTTCGAGTGACCACTCGCGCCTACATCGGCCTTGGCAGTAACCTGGATGCGCCTGCCGAGCAACTGGGCAACGCCCTGCAGGCGCTGGACCGGGTGGCGAACACCCGCCTGGTGGCAGCGTCTGCCCTGTACACCAGTGACTCCCTGCTGCCTGGCCAGCCGCGTTACACCAACGCCGTCGCTGCCCTGGACACCTCACTCGCCCCCCTGGACCTGCTGGACGCCCTGCAAGCCATCGAGAACGAACAGGGCCGTGTACGCAAGGAACGCTGGGGCCCACGCACGCTCGACCTGGACATCTTGCTGTTCGGCGACCATGTCATCGATGTGCCACGCCTGCAGGTGCCGCACTACCACATGCATGCCCGCCCCTTCGTGCTATACCCACTGGCCGAGCTGGTGGCAGACGATTTTCACCTGGCCGACGGGCGCCCGCTTGCCCAGTTGCTCCAAGCCTGCCCGTTCGTTGGCCTGGAACGCCTGTAGCCCAGGCGCTGCGGCCTTTCTCCAAGGGCGGTAACGCCAGTAACACCCTGTTAGTAACAATGCGGTAACAGGGTGATTGACTTCCCCCACCTCGCTCACGACTATAGGCGTCCCGTGTGGCACCAAAGTGCCGCATACCCGTATTTAGGCCCGGACGGACCTGTGCCCCGAACATCACGCGCGATGATGTGCCGCTCCGGAAGATGACTACACGCGTTGTTGGCGGTCGTTTTTCACAGCGCCTGAACGAGGATTTTCCTACATGCCTGACGTAACCCTGACCACCCTGCACGGCCTCAAGGCCAAGGGTGAAAAGATCACCATGCTGACCTGCTACGACGCCACCTTTGCCAAGGCTGCCAGCCAGGCCGGGGTCGAAGTGTTGCTGGTGGGCGACTCCTTGGGGATGGTCCTGCAGGGCCATGACAGCACGCTGCCCGTCACCACGGCGGAAATGGCCTACCACACCGCCTGCGTCAAACGCGGCAACGAGGGTGCGCTGATTCTTGCCGACCTGCCGTTCATGGCCCACGCCACCCCCGAGCAGGCCTTCGCCAACTGCGCCATGCTGATGCAGGCTGGCGCCCACATGATCAAGCTTGAAGGCGCTGCATGGTTGGCCGAGACCATTCGCCTGCTGGCCGAGCGCGGCGTGCCGGTGTGCGCCCACATGGGCCTGACCCCGCAAACCGTCAACGTTCTGGGCGGTTATAAAGTGCAGGGGCGCCAGGAAGCCCAGGCCCGGCAGATGCGCGCTGATGCCATCGCGCTGGAACAGGCCGGCGCCGCCATGCTGCTGCTCGAATGCGTACCTGGCGAACTGGCCGCCGAGATTACCCAGGCCGTGAGTATCCCGGTGATCGGCATCGGTGCCGGCAGCGCCACCGACGGCCAGGTGCTGGTCCTGCACGACATGCTGGGCTTGTCCCTGAGCGGCCGGGTGCCGAAGTTCGTGAAAAACTTCATGGTCGGCCAGCCAGACATCGCGAGCGCACTTGCCGCCTACGTCAAGGCGGTCAAAGACGTGAGCTTCCCAGCGACTGAGCACGGATTCAGCGCATGAACACAGTCAATACCGTCGGTGAACTGCGCGCGGCCATCGCCCGCGCCCGTGGCGAGGGCAAGCGTATCGGCTTCGTGCCAACCATGGGCAACCTGCACAGCGGCCATGCTGCGCTGGTGACCAAAGCGGCCCAACGTGCCGACTTCGTCGTTGCCAGCATCTTCGTCAACCCGCTTCAGTTCGGCGCCAACGAAGACCTCGACAAGTACCCTCGCACCCTTGCCGCCGACCAAGAGCGCCTGCTCCAGGCGGGTTGCGATCTGCTGTTCGCGCCTACTGTGCAAGAGATGTACCCAGACGGCATGGCCGTGCAGACCCGCGTCAGCGTGCCGAACCTCTCCGAAGGCCTGTGTGGCGCAAGCCGTCCGGGGCATTTCGAGGGCGTAGCGACCGTGGTCAGCAAGCTGTTCAACATGGTGCAGCCTGATCTCGCGGTATTCGGCGAAAAGGACTACCAGCAACTGGCGGTGATCCGCGCCATGGTGCGCGACCTGAACATGCCGATCCAGATCATCGGCGAGCCGACCGTGCGCGCCGAAGATGGCCTGGCGCTGTCGTCACGCAATGGTTACCTGACGGCCGAGCAGCGGGCTACCGCGCCGGTGGTCTACCGCACGCTCAAGCACATCGGGGACGCCATCAGCCGTGGCCAACGCGACTTTGCCGCGCTGGTTGCCGAGGGCCAGGATCAGCTGGCAGCAGCCGGCCTGCGCCCGGACTACCTGCAGGTACGCCATGCGCTGACCCTTCGCCCAGCGATGATCGATGACCGTGACCTGGTGATTCTGGTTGCCGCCTACCTGGGGAACACGCGGCTTATCGACAACCTTTATGTGCACCTTGACGAACCGACCGCGTGACGCCGAGGGGCTGCACTGCAGCCCCAAATTCCCCTCCCCGCCCCATTCCCTGCGCGCAACCAATGCCTATAATGATGGCCTGCCTGAACCTGGCCGTGACGCCCCTGTCCAAGGCCACACCTACGCAACAAGGAATTCTGCGCAATGGCGTATTACCGGACACCCCATGATGTTACGGCCCTGCCAGCCTGGCAGGCCCTTCAGCAGCACCGCGACGCCATGCAGGATTTCAGCATGCGCGAAGCCTTCGCCGCCGACCCCAAGCGCTTCGATGAATTCTCCCTGAGCTGCTGCGGCCTGTTCCTCGACTACTCGAAAAACCTGATCAACGAACAAAGCCGCGACCTGCTGGTGCAGTTGGCCGAACAAGTCGGCCTGCAGGATGCGATCAAGTCGATGTTCAGCGGCGAAATCATCAACGCCTCCGAAGGCCGCCCGGTGCTGCACACCGCCCTGCGCCGCCCGGTGGGTGACAAGCTCAGCGTCAACGGCGTCAACGTGATGCCCGAGGTGCACAAGGTACTCAACCAGATCACCGAGCTGGTGGGGCGTATCCATGACGGGCTATGGCGTGGCTACAGTGAGAAGCCGATCACCGACGTGGTCAACATTGGCATCGGCGGCTCTTTCCTGGGCCCAGAGCTGGTTTCCGAGGCGCTGCTGCCCTACGCCCAGCGAGGCGTGCGCTGCCACTACCTGGCCAACATCGACGGCAGTGAATTCCATGAACTGTCGGCCAACCTGCGCGCCGAAACCACCTTGTTCATCGTCTCGTCCAAGTCGTTCAACACCCTCGAGACCCTGAAGAACGCCATGGCCGCACGTACCTGGTACCTGGCCCAGGGCGGTTCCGAAGCAGAGCTGTATCGCCACTTCATCGCCGTTTCCAGCAACAAGGCTGCCGCCGTGGCCTTCGGTATCCGCGAAGAAAACATCTTCCCCATGTGGGACTGGGTCGGCGGGCGCTATTCGCTGTGGTCGGCCATCGGCCTGCCGATTGCCCTGGCCATCGGGACCGCCAACTTCAAGGAACTGCTGTCGGGTGCCTACACCATGGATCAGCACTTCCAGACCGCGCCGTTCGAGAAGAACATGCCGGTGCTGCTGGCCCTGCTGGGCGTCTGGTACGGTAATTTCTGGGGTGCCCGCAGCCACGCGATCCTCCCCTACGATCACTACCTGCGCAACATCACCAAACACCTGCAGCAGTTGGACATGGAATCCAACGGCAAGAGCGTGCTGACCGACGGTACGCCAGTGAAGACCGATACCGGCCCGGTCATCTGGGGTGGCGTCGGCTGTAATGGCCAGCACGCCTACCACCAGTTGCTGCACCAGGGCACCCAGCTGATCCCGGCCGACTTCATCGTCCCGGTGGTGAGCTTCAACCCGGTCGCCGACCACCATCAGTGGCTGTACGCCAACTGCCTGTCGCAAAGCCAGGCGCTGATGCTGGGCAAGACACGTGAAGAGGCAGAGGCCGAATTACGTCAAAAAGGCCTGAATGAAGCCGACATCGAAAAACTCGCGCCGCACAAGGTGATCCCGGGCAACCGCCCGAGCAACACCCTTGTGGTCGAACGCATCAGCCCGCGTCGCCTTGGCGCGCTGGTGGCGATGTATGAGCACAAGGTGTTCGTGCAGAGCGTGATCTGGGGCATCAACGCCTTCGACCAGTGGGGCGTGGAACTGGGCAAGGAGCTGGGCAAGGGTGTCTACCAGCGTATCGTCGGCAGCCTGGAAGACAGCGCCGAAGACGGTTCCACCCAGGGCCTGATCAACTACTTCCGCGGCCGTCACCGCGGCTGACCGATGCCGGCGTCTTCGTGGCCCGCCCGCGAAGACGCCGGCACAGGTTGAACACCTGTTCCAGCTACACTGTCCAATCGAATAGCCGTTGCAGTCCACCGCCCCGACAAGCGCAAAGGACCACCTGCCATGTTCGATATCCGCGACTATCCCCAGGCCCTGGCCGTCAGCCAGTCCGCCAGCCTCTCTTCCGACGACTACAGCCGCCTCTACCGCCAGTCGGTCGAAGACCCCGACACCTTCTGGGCAGAACAGGCCAAGCGCCTGGACTGGATCAGACCGTGGTCCAGCGTACAGCACTGCGACCTCAAGACCGGCGAAGCCCGTTGGTTCGAAGGTGGCCAACTGAACGTCAGCTACAACTGCATCGATCGCCACCTGGCCCAGCGCGGCGCGCAGACCGCCCTGTTGTGGGAAGGCGACGACCCCGCGGACTCCAAGGCCATCACCTATCACGAGCTGCACCGCCAGGTCTGCCGCTTGGCCAATGCGCTCAAGGCACGTGGCGTGCAGAAAGGCGACCGGGTATGCATCTATATGCCGATGATCCCCGAGGCCGCCTACGCCATGCTTGCCTGCACGCGCATTGGCGCGATTCACTCGGTGGTGTTCGGCGGCTTCTCGCCGGATGCGTTGCGCGACCGCATTCTCGATGCTGACTGCCGCACCGTGATCACCGCCGATGAGGGCGTGCGCGGCGGCAAACGCATCCCGCTCAAGCAGAATGTCGACAAGGCATTGGCCAGTTGCCCAGACGTCAGCAGCGTATTGGTAGTACGCCGTACGGGCACCGACGTCGCCTGGAGCGAAGGCCGCGACCTCTGGTACGACCAGGCGACGGAAAACGCGGGTGACGACTGCCCACCTGAACCCATGGAGGCCGAAGACCCGCTGTTCATCCTTTACACCTCCGGCAGCACCGGTAAGCCCAAGGGCGTGCTGCACACCACTGCCGGTTACCTGCTGCAGGCCGCCATGACCTTCAAGGTGGTGTTCGACTACCGTGACGGCGAGGTGTTCTGGTGCACCGCCGACGTGGGCTGGGTCACCGGCCACAGTTACATCGTCTATGGCCCGCTGGCCAACGGCGCGGTTTCACTGATGTTCGAGGGCGTTCCCAACTACCCTGACAGCTCCCGGTTCTGGCAGGTGGTGGACAAGCACAAGGTCAATATCTTCTATACCGCACCCACCGCCCTGCGGGCACTGATGCGTGAAGGCTCTGGCCCGTTGCAGGGTACGTCGCGCAAGAGCCTGCGCCTGCTCGGTAGCGTCGGCGAGCCGATCAACCCAGAGGCGTGGGAATGGTACTTCGAGCAAGTCGGCCAAAAACGCTGCCCTATCGTCGACACCTGGTGGCAGACCGAAACCGGCGGCATCATGCTCACCCCGCTGCCCGGCACGCAGAAGCTAAAGCCCGGTTGTGCGACCCAACCCATGTTCGGTGTGCAACCGGTGCTGCTGGATGACAAAGGCAAGCTGATCGAAGGCCCCGGCGCCGGCCTGCTGGCGATAAAGGCCAGTTGGCCGGGGCAGATCCGCAGCGTCTACGGCGACCACCAACGCATGGTAGACACCTACTTCAAACCCATGCCCGGCTATTACTTCACCGGCGACGGCGCCCGCCGCGACGCCGATGGCGACTACTGGATCACTGGCCGCATCGATGATGTGATCAACGTTTCCGGTCACCGCATCGGCACCGCCGAAGTGGAAAGCGCCTTGGTGTTGCACGAAAGCGTCGCCGAGGCCGCAGTGGTCGGTTACCCCCATGACCTCAAGGGTCAGGGGGTGTATGCCTTCGTGACGACCATGAATGGCGTGACGCCGGACGATGCCCTGCAGGCCGAACTGCTGGCACTGGTCAGCAAAGAGATCGGCAGTTTCGCCAAACCCGAGCTGATCCAGTGGGCGCCGGCCTTGCCCAAGACCCGCTCGGGCAAGATCATGCGGCGTATACTGCGCAAGATTGCCTGCAACGAGCTCGACACCCTGGGCGATACCTCGACCCTGGCTGACCCGAGCGTGGTGCAGGGGTTGATCGACAAACGCCTCAACCAATAGCCGGCGGCAGCTGTTCATGGCCGCCCTGAACGACAGGTCACCATGGAAGCCCTACGCCGCCGCATCGAAACCCAGGTCATGAGCCTCACCGGGCTGGCCCTCGGCCAGCTCGACCTGGAATCCCCCAAAGGTGACCCTGGCCTGTTCGGCCCGCACAGCATGAGCTGGCGGGTGCACGGCGACTTCCCCAGCATGCTGGTTGGCGGTATCAGCGCCCTGATGCTGCAACTGCTGCACCCGCTGGCACTGGCGGGGGTGTGGGATCACTCCAACTTTCGCCAGGACCTGCTCGGCCGCCTGCGCCGCACCAGCCAGTTCATTTCGGGCACGACATTCGGCTCGACCCGTGATGCCGAATGGCTGATCGACAAGGTCCGCACCATTCACCTGCAGGTCACCGGGACATCGCCCGATGGCCGTCCATACGCTGCCAGCGACCCCGACCTGCTGACCTGGGTCCACGTGGCCGAAGTCAGCAGCTTCCTCGCCGCCCACCTGCGCTATCGCGACCCGCAGCTGTCGCGCGCCGAGCAGGATGGCTATTACGATGAGATCGCCCTGATCGCCGAACGCCTCGGCGCCCGCAATGTACCCCGCTCATGCCAGCAGGTTGACGAGTACCTGCAGCGTATGCGGCCTCAATTGCACTGCGACGCGCGCAGCCTGGAAGTGGTCGAGATCCTGCTTCAGGCCCCAGCCCCGAGCCGACTTGCCGAGCCGGTTGGCAGGTTGATGCTGCAAGCGGGTATCGACCTGTTGCCGGACTGGGCCCAGGCCATGCTCGGCCTGCATCAGAGCCCGTTGCAGCGGCGCATGATCCGTATGGGACTCAACCGCACCGCCCCCGTGCTGCGTTGGGCCATGCGTGACGGTTCGGCGCATCGCGCCAGAAGGCGTATGGGGATCGAGTGAGCGCAAATGCCCTCGCCCCGGCGGAACCGATTTAACCTGCCATACTCCAAGCTCTCCTGCCTGGACAGACGAAGCGACACATGTACAAAGGATTGACTCGCGCCCTCGGCGCCCTGTTGGCTCTGGTGGCCCTCTACAGCCTGCTTGGCTTTCTAATCGCGCCTGGCGTTGCCCTGCGCATCGCCAACCAGCAGCTGGCGCAATACGCCACGCTGCCGGCGCACATTGAGCGCATAGAACTCAACCCGTTCAGCCTCGAACTGACGCTGTGGGGCCTGCAGATCGGCGAACCGGGCAAGGAACAGGTAGGCTTCGAGCGGCTGTATGCCAACCTGGCGCTCGACAGCCTGTGGAGCGGCGCCCTGCACCTGCAGGCGGTCGAACTCGACAAGCCCCGCAACGAAGTGCTCTTCGCCAAGGACGGTACGCTCAACCTCACCCAGCTTTTCAAGCTGCCGGCCAGCGAACCCAAAGCTGACGAGCCTGCATCGGATCCGTTCCCCTTGCGCATCGGCAGCATCAAGCTCAACGCTGGCTACCTGCATTTTGCCGACCAACGCCCAAGCGAGCCGATCGAATTCGTCTACGACGACATGAACCTGGAGCTGAAAAACCTCAGCACGCTGCCGAACGACAACGCCGACATGACGTTGGTGGCACTGGGCCCTAACGGCGGGCGCATCGACTGGAACGGCACCTTGAGCCTGGCGCCTATAGCGTCCGAAGGCACACTGAAAATCACCGACGGCAAAATGAAGCTGTTCTGGCCCTACGTTCGCGACGCCGTGCCGCTGGTGCTGGAGGACGGCGTGGTCAACTTCGACACGCACTACAGGCTCAACCTGTCCAAGCAAACCGAGCTGTTGCTGGACAACACCTCGGTACGTGTCGCGCCATTCGCCATAAAGGCGCCGGATGGCCGTCCATTGGTCCGCCTGGTGAGCCTCGATGTCAGCGAAACCCGCATCGACCTGGCCAAGCAGCTGGTGACCGTGGGCAAGATCCGCAGTGAAAAACTGGAAACCTGGGCCGCCCTGGAGCCGGACGGCCAACTCGACTGGCAAAAACTCTTCGCCAGCCAGCCGGCCAAGCCCACGCCCAAGGAAAAGGCAGAGCCGGCCGCCGCAGCACCGGCCCCCAACGACGAGGCAGCAAAGCAGCCGAGCAAGCCATGGCAAGTGCTACTCAAGGACGTTCAGCTGCGCAATTATCAGGTGCACCTGGCCGACCGCAGCCAGAAAGAGCCGGTTGCGCTGGACGTTGGGCCGCTGAACGTCGACATGCAGGGCTTCGACAGCCTCAACCAGTCGCCCTTCACCCTCAAGCTCGACACCGGCATTGGCAAGCAGGGCAAGCTGCAGGCCAGTGGCGAGGTCAACCTGGCGCCGGTCAGCGCCAGGCTCGACGTCAGCACACGCGACATCGATCTGCGTATTGCGCAGGCCTACATCAACCCGTTCATCCGCCTGGAGCTGCGTAGCGGCATGCTCGCCAGCGACCTCAAGGTCGACCTCAAAGGCACCGAGCCACTGGCCTTCACCGTGGCCGGCAAGGCGCAGGTCAACCAGTTGCACACCCTGGACACCATCAAGAACCGCGACTTCGTCAAATGGCAGCAGGTGAATGTCGACGGCCTGGCCTATGTGCACGGCGATACCCTGTCGATCGATAAGGTAACCCTCCTGCAGCCCTATGCCCGCTTCATCATCAACGAAGATCGCAGCACCAACGTGGATGACCTGCTCATCCCGCAGCCTGCCGATGCCCCCGCGCCAAACGAAGCCAAGCCGGCCAGCCCCGCAGGCAGCAAGCCGCTGGGCATCCGCATCGGGCAGATCAGCATCAACGATGGCTCAGCCAACTTCGCCGACCTCACCCTCACACCTAACTTCGCCACGGCCGTCCAGCAAATGAACGGCCAGATCGGCACCATCGACAACCGTAAGCCGGCGCCAGCCAAGGTGGACATCAAGGGTAAAGTCGACCGTTACGCACCCGTTACCATCAAAGGCGCGCTCAACCCGTTCAACCCGCTGGCCAGCCTTGATATCGCCACCAGCTTCAAGCGCGTCGAGTTGACCACGCTGACGCCCTACTCCGGCAAGTTTGCAGGCTTTCGCATTCGCAAGGGCCGCCTCAACCTCGACCTGCACTACCTGATCACCAACGGCCAGCTCAAAGCCGAGAACAAAGTGGTGGTCGAACAGCTGCAACTGGGGGAAAAAGTCGATAGCCCGGATGCGGTCGACCTGCCCATCCGCTTGGCGGTTGCGCTACTCAAGGACACCGAAGGCAAGATCTCGATCGAACTGCCAGTGACCGGCGACCTCAACAACCCGCAGTTCAGCGTCATGCCAATCGTCTGGCAGACCTTGCGTAACCTTGTACTGCGGGCGGCTCAGGCACCGTTCAAATTCATCGGCGGGCTGATCGCTGGCGGCGGCTCACAAGACCTCGGCAATGTATCGTTCGCCCCAGGTTCCAGCGAGCTCAATGGCGATGCGCAATCGGCCCTGAACAAACTCGCCTCGGCGCTCAAGGAGCGCCCTGAACTGCGCCTGGAAATCGAAGGCACCAGTGCCCAGAGCAGCGATGGCCCACTGCTCGCTCAGCAGCGCCTGGAGCGGGAGTATCAGGCCATTTGGTACAAGATTCTGCAACGCCGTGGCGACAAGGTCCCGGCCAACGCGTCCATGCTGGTGGTCGACGACAGCGACAAACCTGCCATGCTCGAAGGCATCTACCGTAGCCGCCTGAAACAGCAACCGCCGGCCGACTGGGAACAACTCAGCCGCGAGGAGCGCACCACCAAGCTGCGCGAGGCGGTACTCAAGTCATGGGCCGAAAGTGCCGCATTGCTGCGGACCCTGGGCCAGGAGCGGGCCAGCAGTATCAAGGACTACCTGGTCGACAAGGGCAAGCTTGAGGATGACCGGGTCTACTTCATCGATACCACGCTGGGGCAGGCTGAATCAGATGGTCGGGTGATTACGCCGTTGCACCTTGATGCTGAGTAATCCCTGCCAGCTGCACCGGCCCCAAAACATCCACAACCTGAATTCAGACCAACCGCTGCCCCGACACCGTCGGGTGGTACAGCGGCTGCACCTTGTTGCCTGCCGGGTCCAGCAAGTGGAAGCTGCGCGCGCCATCCCCATGATTGAAGGGCCGGTCCAGCAGCGTCACCCCGCAGGCCTTGAAGTACTGATACCAGGCCTCCAATTCCTCTACGCTGTCGACGATGAACCCATAGTGATCCAGCGTCTGCAGGCCATTGGCAGCGCCTGCCCCCCGCCCCAGCGACAGGTTGTCGTTACCGCAGGTCAAGTAGACCAGATCCTCGTTGGCCCGATTCAATACCTCCATGCCGAGCACATCGACATAGAAGCGCTCGCATTCTTCAAGGTTGGGCACCAACAGGGCGATATGGCGCAGGCCATTGAGGCGACCGGGGCGTGCAGGTAAATCAGACATTGGCTGGCTCCATTTTTGTATACAATTCAGAGTTGAATTTAAAACAAAAGGAGCCTCATGTGTACAGTCTGTTCATCAAGACACGGGTCAAGCCGGGTTGTGCCGAACTATTTCTCACTGCCATCAAGGTAAACGCTGCCGCTTCCGTTGCCACAGAACCCGGCTGCCTGGTATTCGATGTGTTACAGGATCGAGTCGACCCCGAGGTGATCTACCTCTACGAAATCTACCGCGATGACAAGGCGTACGAAGCGCATACCCAGACCCCGCACTTTCGTGAGAGCCGGCCGCTTGTGGAGCCACTGATCGCTGAGCAGGTGTGTTTCGAAGGCGATGTCGTCGCGCGCAATCCGGTGAATTGAGCGCTAATGAAAAGCCCCGGCCGAGGCCGGGGCTTTTTTTAAAGGTGGCCAGGTCCTTCTGGCCGACGGGACATTCCTTATTCGGACTTCAGGCCATCAGCCATGACGCTCTTGACGCCCTCGATGTTCTTGGTAATGCGTACTGCTTCTTCTTTCTGAGAGTCGGTGACCTTCACGTCAGAAGACAGCGAAACCACACCTTGGCTGGTTTCGACTTTGATGTCAGAGCCTGGCACGCCTTTTTCAGTCATCAGGTCAGCTTTGACTTTGGTAGTGATCCAAGTGTCGGAGCCTTCCTGTTGCATGTTGTCCACAGTATCGTTGGCAGCCAACATGACTGGAGCCTGAACTGGCTCTGCGGCGAACGCGCCACCAGCCATGGTCAGGGTCAGAGCGGTAGCAGTAGCGGCAGCAATGGCGAACTTCTTCATGTGAGTCACTCCTGTTTTTCGAAAGGTCTGCGCCGTATGTCCTGGCGGCAGATATGAAGGTAGTTGCACGGGCTGTGCCAGGTTCTGAGATTTATTTTTTCCCTTGAATATCAACAACTTATACAAATCGCGAAAAGCGGCTGATCGTGCAAATTGCAACCTGCGAGGTAAATCTGCGTGCAAGATGCAAGTGTGCAAAAGGTTCCCGGCAGGCCATAAAAAAAGGGCCCGCTAGGGGCCCTTTTCATACAGCGTTGCTGGTCGCTTAGACGCCCGAGGCCTTGGCCGCGGCAACGTCTTTGATCGACAGTTTGATACGGCCGCGGTTATCCACGTCCAGTACCAGTACTTCGACTTCCTGACCTTCTTTGAGGATATCGGTCACTTTCTCTACGCGTGCATCGCTGAGCATGGAGATGTGCACCAGACCATCCTTGCCAGGCAGGATGTTGACGAAGGCGCCGAAGTCGACGATACGCTCGACCTTGCCCACGTAGATCTTGCCAATCTCGGCCTCGGCGGTGATGCCCAGAACGCGCTGACGCGCTGCTTCTGCAGCTTCTTTGGTTTCGCCGAAGATCTTGATCGAGCCATCGTCTTCGATATCGATCGAAGCCTTGGTCTCTTCGCAGATGGCGCGAATGGTGGCGCCGCCTTTACCGATGACGTCACGGATCTTGTCGGTGTCGATCTTCATCGCGATCATGGTCGGCGCGTTGGCCGACAGCTCGGTACGCGACTGGCCAATGATCTGGTTCATCTGGCCGAGGATGTTCAGGCGCGCTTCCAGGGCTTGGCCCAGGGCGATTTCCATGATCTCTTCGGTGATGCCGTTGATCTTGATGTCCATCTGCAGTGCGGTAACGCCTTTGGCAGTACCGGCAACCTTGAAGTCCATGTCGCCCAGGTGGTCTTCGTCACCCAGGATGTCGGTCAGGACAGCGAACTTCTCGCCTTCCTTGACCAGGCCCATGGCGATACCGGCCACAGGTGCCTTCATCGGTACACCAGCGTCCATCAGTGCCAGGGAAGCACCGCAGACCGATGCCATGGAGCTGGAACCGTTGGATTCGGTGATTTCCGACACGACACGGATGGTGTACGGGAACACGTCAGCGGCAGGCAGCATGGCCTGTACAGAACGGCGGGCCAGGCGGCCGTGGCCGATTTCACGACGGCCAGCACCGCCCATGCGGCCACACTCACCCACCGAGAACGGCGGGAAGTTGTAGTGCAGCATGAAGGGGTCTTTCTTCTCGCCTTCCAGGGTGTCCAGCAGCTGGGCGTCACGGGCAGTACCCAGGGTCGCGACGACCAGGGCCTGGGTTTCACCACGGGTGAACAGTGCCGAACCGTGCGTCTTCGGCAGAACGCCCACTTCGATGTTCAGCGGGCGTACGGTCTTGGTGTCACGACCATCGATACGCGGCTTGCCGTTAACGATGTTTTCGCGAACGGTGCGGTATTCGATCTCGCCGAAGATTTCTTTGACTTCGCTGGCCGAAGGCTGGCCTTCTTCGCCGGAGAACTTGGCGATCGCCTGGTCACGCAGCTCGCCCAGGCGCGCATAGCGGTCGGCCTTGACGGTGATGGTGTAGCCCTGGGAAACCGCTTCGCCGAACTCAGCGCGAATGGCGTTGAACAGCTCGGTGTTGGCAACGGCAGGTTTCCAGTCCCAGGTCGGCTTGCCGGCTTCGGCAGCCAGCTCTTTGACAGCCTGGATAACGGCCTGGAATTCGTCGTGGGCGAACAGTACAGCGCCCAGCATCTGGTCTTCGGTCAGCTCTTGAGCTTCCGATTCAACCATCAGTACGGCGTCGGAGGTACCGGCAACGACCATGTCCAGGCTCGAGGCAGCCAGTTGCTCGTAAGTCGGGTTCAGCAGGTAGCCAGTGCTTTCGTGGAAGGCAACACGGGCAGCGCCGATCGGGCCTTCGAACGGGATACCGGAGATGGCCAGGGCAGCCGAGGTACCGATCATCGCAGCGATGTCCGGATCGGTCTTCTTGCTGGTCGACACCACGGTGCAGACGACCTGGACTTCGTTCATGAAGCCTTCAGGGAACAGCGGGCGGATCGGACGGTCGATCAGGCGCGAGGTCAGCGTCTCTTTCTCGGAAGGACGGCCTTCACGCTTGAAGAAGCCACCCGGGATCTTGCCGGCGGCGTAGGTCTTTTCCTGGTAGTGGACCGACAGAGGGAAGAAGCCCTTGCCTGGATCGGCCTGCTTGGCACCGACTACGGTCACCAGCACGGTGACATCGTTGTCGACGGTAACCAGCACGGCGCCGGTTGCCTGACGGGCAATGCGGCCCGTTTCGAGAGTAACGGTCGATTGACCGAACTGGAATTTCTTGATTACCGGGTTCACGGTTTCCTACCTTTTTTCAGTGGCTCTGGGGGAACTGGTTTCTTGCGAATTCTTGGGCAGAACAGGGAATCGGCCCCATTGACCGTCCAGATACAACACGAGGCTGGGAGCCTGGCGCCGGGCGGAAAAACCGCTCAGCGTTGCCAGGCTGCCAACCTCGAAGATACGCGTGACGTGTCCGACGCAAACGCTGCCAAGCAGCGCTGGCGAAGCATGCAACACGCCATGCACACCACTGACCAGGCCGCTATTAGCGACGCAGGCCCAGGCGACCGATCAGGGCGCTGTAACGAGTGGTGTCTTTGCCCTTCAGGTAGTCCAGCAGCTTACGACGCTGGTTAACCATACGGATCAGGCCACGACGCGAGTGGTGGTCTTTACCGTTGGCCTTGAAGTGGCCTTGCAGCTTGTTGATGTTCGCGGTCAGCAGAGCGACCTGAACTTCCGGGCTACCAGTGTCACCAGCAGCTTGCTGGAAGTCGGTAACGATTTGAGCTTTTTCTTCAACGCTGAGGGCCATTTGGCTTCTCCTGATAACGGAACCCGCAAGCGGGTCCAATAGGCCAGGGACAAATCCCTGTATTAATAAAAAAGGTGTGACCGTGCCTACTGACAGCCACCCTTGTATCCGCGGGCCACAGCAAAAGCCGAAGCCCCCGGTTTCGATCATTCCGATCGAATCAGTCGACGCGGCGCAATACGCCCGTCTTCGCTCACCTCACCGATACCGATGAAACGACCATTGTGATCCTGTACCCGGACCATGCCAAATTGCGGCGCGTCCGGCGCACGTACCGCCTGGCCATGCAGCCAGTAGAACGCGCTGTGTTCGGACAGGCCAATCAGCGGCCAGTCCTGCAGGCCACTGTCCGAAGGCATGAGGAAGCGATCGAGCGCTTCCTTACCGCCATCGGCGTGGGCCTGTTCAAGTTCTTCGAGGGTCACGGTCTGGGCCAGCTCGAAGGGCCCGGCGTGGGTCCTGCGCAGCTCGGCAACATAGGCGCCACAGCCAAGGGCCTCGCCGATATCCTCCACCAGGGTGCGAATATAGGTGCCTTTGCTGCATCCTACGCTCAGCCGTGCTCGTGTACCTTCGCACTCGAGCAACTCCAAGCGGTTAATAGTAACAGAACGCGCCTCGCGCTCCACTACCTCTCCTGCACGCGCCAGCTTGTAAAGCGGCTGACCATCACGCTTGAGCGCCGAGTACATCGGCGGTATCTGGCTGATCGGGCCGCGAAAACGTGGCAGCAGCGCCTCGATGTCGGCACGACCAACGGTCACCTCACGGGTTTGCAGGACCTCGCCTTCCGCATCGGCAGTATTGGTAGTCTGCCCCAGCTGCATGACGGTTTCGTAGCCCTTGTCGGAATCGAGCAGGTACTGCGAAAACTTGGTCGCTTCGCCGAAGCACAGCGGCAGCACGCCAGTAGCCAACGGGTCGAGGCTGCCAGTGTGGCCGGCCTTTTCCGCGTTGAGCAACCAGCGCACTTTCTGCAGTGCGGCGTTGGAAGTGAAGCCAAGTGGCTTGTCCAGCAGGATGATGCCGCTGACGTTGCGGCGGATACGTTTGACCTGGGCCACCGGTTACTCCTTGGTGTCCTGCTCGTCGCTATCCTTGTGCAGGCGGTCTTCGGCCACTGCACGCTCGATCAGCGCCGACAGATGCACACCGCGGCTGACGCTTTCATCGAAATGGAAGTGCAACTGCGGCACGCTGCGCAGCTGCATGGAGCGGCCCAGGTGCAGGCGCAGGAAGCTGGCTGCGCTGTTCAGCGCCTTCAGCGACTGCTGAACGGCGTCCGGGGTTTCTTCACCCATGACAGTGATGTAGACCTTGGCGTGGCCCAGGTCGCGACTGACGTCCACGGCAGTGATCGTCACCAGGCCCACGCGTGGGTCCTTGACTTCACGGCGGATCAGCTCTGCCAGCTCACGCTGCATCTGATCACCGATACGTTGGGTACGGCTGTATTCTTTGGCCATTCTTGCTACCTGTAACTTAAAGCGGCAAACGCCCGGTCAGGCTGAAGCCTGACCGGGCGCTACCTACTGAGGGGCTGCCCACCGCCCTGGGGCGGGGGCTGAGACCCTGCTCGCCCTTAAAGGGTACGAGCAACCTGGACTTTCTCGAAGACTTCGATCTTGTCGCCGACCTTGACGTCGTTGTAGCTCTTGACGCCAATACCGCACTCCATGCCCGAACGGACTTCTGCAGCGTCGTCCTTGAAGCGACGCAGCGATTCCAGCTCGCCTTCGAAGATGACCACGTCGTCGCGCAGTACGCGGATCGGACGGTTGCGGTACACGGTACCTTCGATGACCATACAGCCAGCGATGGCGCCGAACTTCGGCGAACGGAACACGTCACGCACTTCGGCAACGCCCAGGATGTTCTCGCGGACATCGCTGCCGAGCATGCCGGTCAGGGCCTTCTTGACGTCTTCGATGATGTCGTAGATCACGTTGTAGTAACGCATATCCAGACCTTCCTGCTCGACGATCTTGCGCGCACCGGCATCGGCACGCACGTTGAAGCCGAACAGCACCGCATTGGACGCCAGCGCCAGGTTGGCATCGCTCTCGGTGATACCACCGACGCCGCCACCGATCACGCGAACCTGAACTTCGTCGTTGCCCAAGCCGCCGAGCGAACCCTGCAGTGCTTCCAGGGAACCGCGCACGTCGGTCTTGAGGACGATGTTGAGGGTCTTCTTCTCTTCCTGACCCATGGTCTCGAAGATGTTTTCCAGCTTGCCGGCGTGAGCACGAGCCAGCTTGACCTCGCGGTACTTGCCCTGACGGAACAGAGCAACTTCGCGGGCTTTCTTCTCGTCGGCGACCACGGACAGCTCGTCACCGGCTTCCGGGGTGCCATCCAGGCCAAGAATCTCGACCGGGATAGACGGGCCGGCTTCCTTAACAGGCTTGCCGTTCTCGTCCAGCATGGCACGCACGCGGCCATAGTTGGAGCCGCACAGGACCATGTCGCCCTGACGCAGGGTACCGTCCTGAACCAGGATGGTAGCCACCGGGCCGCGGCCCTTGTCCAGGCGCGATTCAACCACCACACCACGACCAGGCGCGGTCGGAGTGGCCGTCAACTCGAGCACTTCGGCCTGCAGCAGTACGGCTTCGAGCAGTTCGTCGACACCGGTACCCATCTTCGCCGAAACCTTGACGAACGGCGTGTCACCACCCCATTCCTCGGAGGTCACGCCTTCGACGGACAGTTCGTTACGGATGCGATCGAGGTCTGCACCAGGCTTGTCGATCTTGTTCACCGCAACCACCAGCGGGACGCCAGCTGCCTTGGCATGCTGAACGGCTTCACGGGTCTGTGGCATCACGCCGTCGTCCGCCGCCACCACCAGGATGACGATGTCGGTCGCCTTGGCACCACGGGCACGCATCTGAGTGAACGCAGCGTGGCCTGGGGTATCGAGGAAGGTGACCATGCCGCGGTCGGTTTCCACGTGGTAGGCACCGATGTGCTGGGTGATACCACCGGCTTCGCCAGCGGCAACCTTGGCACGACGGATATAGTCGAGCAGCGAGGTCTTGCCATGGTCAACGTGACCCATGACGGTAACCACCGGTGCACGCGACTCGGCCTGGCCTTCGAACTTCAGCGATTCGGCCAGGGAATCTTCCAGGGCGGTATCGCTGACCAGGGTGACCTTGTGGCCCAGCTCTTCTGCGATCAGCTGAGCGGTTTCCTGGTCGAGCACCTGGTTGATGGTGACCGGAGTACCCATCTTGAACATGAACTTGACGACTTCAGCGGCCTTGACCGACATCTGCTGCGCAAGCTCCGAGACCGTGATGGTCTCGCCGATGGTCACGTCACGGATGACCGGACCAGTCGGGTTCTGGAAGCCATGCTGGTTGCGCTTCTTCAGCTTGCCCTTGCCACCACGACCACGGCGAGCGCCATCGCTCTCTTCGTCGGTGGTGCGCGGAGCGGCACGAGGGGTCGGAGCCTTTTCCTTCTCCTTCACCTTGACCTTGATCGACACACGTGGCGCCTCGCCACGGCGACGATCGTCATCGCGAGTGCGGCTTTCGTTGCGACGGGTCTCGTCCTTCTTGCGCTCGGCAGCACGGGCTGCAGCGTCTTCGGAAGCAGGCGCGTCAGCGACGACCGGTGCGGGTGCCGGAGCTGCAGCTGGAGCGGCGGGTGCCGGCTCGGCCTTGGCAGCTGGAGCAGCGGCAGCAGTGGCGTTCGCGTGGCGACGAGCCTGCTCTTCGTTGCGCTGGCGCACGTCGGCGTCGACCTTGTCACGCGCGGCGTTTTCAGCCGCACGGCGCTCGTCCTGCTCACGTTTCTGCTCAGCCTGAATCTCTTCAGGGCTGCGCTGAACGAATACTTTCTTCTTGCGTACTTCTACGCTGATGCTTTTGCTACCGGCGACACGCAGGGTGCTGGTGGTCTTGCGCTGCAAGGTAATCTTGCGCGGCTCTTCCGCCTTGCTCTTGTGGCTGCTCTTCAAATGGGTCAGCAGAGTCTGCTTCTCATTGTCGGTCACTACCTGACCGGCGTCGGTGTGCGGCAGACCTGCCTCACGCATCTGCTGCAGCAGGCGCTCTACCGGTGCCTCGACCTCTTGGGCCAGTTCTTTCACCGTGACTTGCGTCATGCACTTCTCTCCTCAGGCCGCGCCTAATTACTCGAACCAGTGGGCTCGGGCGGCCATGATCAACTTGCCGGCACGCTCTTCGTCGATGCCGTCGATGTCGAGCAGGTCGTCAATCGACTGCTCGGCCAGGTCTTCGCGGTTAACCACGCCGCGCACCGCCAGTTCCGCCGCCAGGTCCTTGTCCATGCCCTCAAGGGAGAGCAGGTCTTCGGCCGGATGGGCGTCTGCCAGTTTTTCTTCGGTAGCGATGGCCTTGGTCAACAAACGGTCCTTGGCTCGAGCGCGGAGCTCATTGACGATTTCCTCGTCAAAGCCATCGATGTTGAGCATTTCTTCCAACGGTACGTAGGCAATTTCTTCGAGGCTGGTAAAGCCTTCGTCGACCAGCACTTGGGCCAGCTCCTCGTCGACTTCCAGTTCCTCGATGAAGTTGCGCAGGATGTCACCGGTTTCCGCCTGCTGCTTGGCCTGGATATCCTTCTCGGTCATCACGTTCAGGGTCCAGCCGGTCAACTGACTGGCCAGGCGAACGTTCTGACCACCACGGCCAATGGCCTGGGCCAGGTTGTCCTCGGCAACGGCGATGTCCATGGCATGGGCATCTTCGTCAACGATGATCGCCGCGACTTCAGCCGGCGACATGGCGTTGATGACAAATTGCGCCGGGTTCTCGTCCCACAGGACGATATCCACACGCTCGCCACCCAGCTCGCCGGATACGGCCTGGACGCGCGAACCGCGCATGCCGATACAGGCACCCTGCGGGTCGATGCGCTTGTCCTTGGAGCGGACGGCGATCTTGGCACGCGAACCCGGATCACGGGAAGCGGCCATGACTTCGATGAGGCCTTCGGCGATTTCCGGCACTTCGATGCGGAACAGTTCGATCAGCATCTGTGGCGCGGTGCGCGACAGGATCAGCTGCGGACCGCGGTTCTCGGTGCGGATTTCCTTGAGCAGCGCACGCAAGCGCACGCTGACCCGGAAGGTCTCACGTGGAATGATGTCTTCGCGAGCCAGCAGCGCCTCGGCGTTGTTGCCCAGGTCGACGATGACGTTGTCGCGGGTAACCTTTTTGACAGTGCCGGAGATGATCTCGCCAACGCGTTCGCGGTAGGCATCGACCACCTGGGCGCGCTCGGCCTCACGGACCTTCTGCACGATGACCTGCTTGGCGGTCTGGGCGGCGATACGACCGAATTCGATGGACTCGATCTTCTCCTCGATCACGTCACCCACTTTGGCTTCAGGGTGAGTTTCGTGAATCTTGGCCAGCCAGGTCTCGATCGCCGGATCGTCCAGATCGGCTTCGTCGACCACGGTCCAGCGACGGAAGGTCTCGTAGCTACCGGTGTGGCGGTTGATTTCCACACGCAGATCGACTTCGTCTTCAAAACGTTTTTTGGTTGCAGTGGCCAGAGCCACTTCCAGCGCTTCGAAAATGACGCCGGGCGGTACACCTTTTTCGTTGGATACCGATTCAACAACCAGCAGTACTTCTTTGCTCATCGTACGCCTCGCCTTGCGCAAGCCATTGGGCCCGGATAGTCCGCCGGGCCCGGCACGTCTCAGTCAAAACTGGGAATAATATTGGCCTTGTCGATCGAATCGATCGGCAACAGAAACTCGTGAGTGTCCACCTGGACCACCACATCCTGCTCCTCCACACCGCGGAGAAGGCCCTGGAAGTTACGACGACCTTCGAAGGGCGTACGCAGCTTGATCTTCACTTGTTCGCCGGCATGCGAGGCAAACTGTTCCAGCGTGAACAGCGGGCGATCCATGCCTGGAGAGGACACCTCAAGGGTATATTCACTGCTGATCGGATCTTCCACATCAAGAATGGCGCTGGCCTGACGGCTGACCGCTTCACAGTCCTCCACCAGGATGCCGCCTTCCTTGTCGATATAGATGCGCAGTACCGAATGCTTACCCTGGGAAACGTACTCGATCCCCCAGCATTGATAGCCCAGACCCTCGACCACCGGGGCCAACAAGGCCTGCAACTGTTCTAGCTTGCTCGACACCTGAACCCCCTCGTGCATGCTGTGCAAATAAAAAATGGGCGAAGCGCCCATCCCTGAAAGCGCCGTTGGACAACGACGCCGTAAACTGTTCGGCTAGCAAAAAGCCCCTGAAAAGGGGCTCCGCTGAAGCTGGTTGCGGGGGCTGGATTTGAACCAACGACCTTCGGGTTATGAGCCCGACGAGCTACCAAGCTGCTCCACCCCGCGACAAAGCTGGGGCGAAAGTATAAGACTGAACCCGTCGCTGGGTCAATCTAACCTCCACCTGCAAGAAAGCCCGCTAAAGCGGGCTCTCAAGCTTTAATTGGTACCGAGAAGGGGACTCGAACCCCTACACCCTATGGGCACAACCACCTCAAGGTTGCGTGTCTACCAATTCCACCACCTCGGCAATATTACTTCTTGAAACCCGTTACTTCTGCTCTTCGGCTGGAGGAGGTACGTCACCCGCTGGGGTGGTTTCGCTCTTCTGCTCCTGGAGCACCGGTACATCATCATTTACTGCCGGCTTTGGCTGTTGCACTTCCAAGACCGCTGGATCCGGAAGTCCCGCCTGACCAAGCTGGTGAGCTTGTTGCTTGGCGAAGTATCCTAACCCAAGTGCTGTCAAAAAGAAAGTGGCAGCAAGTATAGCAGTGAATTTACTCAGGAAGGTAGCAGAACCTTGGCTTCCGAACACAGTATTTGAAGCACCTGCGCCGAAAGATGCACCTGCTTCCGCACCCTTACCCTGTTGCAACAGTACCAGCACTACAAGCGACAGCGCTGCCAACAGATGAAAAACAACGATAACTGTTTCCAGCATTTGTTCAGTTTCCTGCGGCGCGACAAATTGCACCGAATTCGTCTGCGTTCAGGGATGCTCCACCAATGAGCCCCCCATCAATATCCGGCATGCCGAACAGTTCGGCCGCATTGGCCGCCTTCACGCTACCGCCGTAGAGAAGCTGCACATTCTGCGCAACTTCGGCGTCCTTCGCTGCCAACTGCCTACGGATGGCGGCATGCACATCCTGAGCTTGTTGCGGCGAGGCCGTCAAACCTGTACCGATGGCCCATACAGGCTCATAGGCAATTACTGCATTGGCAAAAGCGGCAATACCGAACGCGTCGATAACACTGCTTAGTTGACGCCCAACAACTTCTAGCGTCTGGCCCGCTTCGCGCTCTTCGAGAGTTTCCCCTATACAGAGCACCGGCGTCAAACCACTTTTCTGAGCAGCTGCAAACTTGCGATTAAGCACTTCTTCACTTTCACCGATAACCTGGCGACGTTCGGAGTGGCCAATCAACACCAACTTGCAACCCGCTTCAGCCAACTGACTCGGTGCAACTTCACCGGTCAGCGCACCCTGTTCGGGCTGTACTGCAGAATTCTGTGCTCCGACGATGATTCCTTTGCCTTGCAGGCCATCAACGACTTGATTGATGAACAGGGCCGGAGGAAAAACCGCGACTTCGATACCGTCGGGGATGAGCATATTGCCCAAGCCCTGAGTCAGCTCAGCGACGCTGGCGCGGGTACCGTGCATCTTCCAGTTACCAGCTACCATGGGGCGACGCATGCTTTACCTCGTCGGTCAAAGTGGGCGCAGATCTTACCCAACCAGATCTGCGCTGGCAAGCCCAATTCAGACACAAACTTCAGCGACCAGCTTGGCCAGGGCTTCGGCATGCGTGCGCACCTGGCTTTCGTCGTCACCTTCAACCATCACCCGCACCAACGGCTCGGTGCCCGACTTGCGCAACAGCACACGCCCACGCCCCGCCATGTCGTCAGTGACCTTGGCACTGGCCTCCTTGACGGCCGGATGCTCCAGGGGGTCGACCTTGCTCGCGCCAAAGCGCACATTGATCAGCACCTGCGGGCACTTGCGCAAGGCCTGGCGAGCCTGCGCCAAGGTCTCGCCGCGGCGCTTGAGCGCCAGCAGTACCTGCAGTGCGGCAATGATCGCATCACCGGTGGTGGTGTGGTTGCAGCACACGACATGCCCAGAGTTTTCACCCCCCACCAGCCAGCCGCGCTCGAGCAGCTCGGCCATGACGTAGCGGTCGCCAACCTTGGCCCGCACGAAGGGTATGTCCAGGTCCTTGAGCGCAAGCTCCAGGCCCAGGTTACTCATCAGCGTACCGACCACACCACCCTGCAACTTGCCCCGCTCGTGCAGGTCCCGGGCAATGATGAACAGCAGCTCGTCGCCATCGACGATCGCGCCGGTATGGTCGACCATCAACACCCGGTCACCGTCACCATCGAAGGCGATACCCAAGTCGGCGTGGCCGACCAGTACTGCCGCCTGCAGCGACTCGATATGGGTCGAACCGCAGTTTTCATTGATGTTCAGGCCGTCAGGCTGCGCATGCAGCACCGTCACGTCGGCACCCAGCTCACGGAACACGCTCGGCGCGACTTTGTAGGTCGCCCCATGGGCGCAGTCCACCACCAGCTTGAGGCCTTCGAAACCGGTGCTGGTCGGCACACTGCTCTTGCAAAACTCTATGTAGCGGCCAGCGGCATCGTTGATGCGCGAAACCTTGCCCAGCTTGCTGGAGTCGACCACCGTCATCGGCTGGTCAAGAAGCTCCTCGATCATCAGCTCGATTTCGTCGGGCAGCTTGGTGCCCTGGCCCGAGAAGAACTTGATACCGTTGTCATCGTGCGGGTTGTGCGAAGCACTGATGACAATACCCGCTTCAGCATGGAAGGTACGGGTCAGGTAGGCGATGGCCGGGGTCGGCATCGGCCCGAGCAGCAAGACGTCAGCACCTGCAGCAGAAAGGCCCGCCTCGAGCGCGGACTCGAACATGTAACCGGAAATACGCGTGTCTTTGCCCACCAGCACGCGGCAGTTACCTTGCTTGCGGAAGGCCATGCCCGCCGCCCAGCCCAGCTTGAGCATGAAGTCGGGGGTGATCGGGTATTCGCCGACGCGGCCACGGATGCCGTCGGTACCAAAGTATTTTCTGCTCATAGGGACTCCAATGTTCTTATTCGGCGTTCTGTACCGCAGCGATCATGCGCACCACATCGGCGGTCTCGGCCACATCATGGACGCGCAGAATGCTGGCACCCTTGGTCATGGCCAATGCCGCAAGCGCGAGGCTGCCGTACAGCCGCTCGCCGACCGGACGATCCAGCGTCAGGCCGATCATGCTCTTGCGTGAAACCCCCACCAGCAACGGGCGACCGAGGCTGTAGAGCGCTTCCATATGTTTGAACAGGCTCAGGTTATGCGCCAGTGTCTTGGCGAAGCCGAAACCTGGGTCCAGGATGATGCGTTCGGCACCGATTCCCGCCGCTGCGCAAGCCGCCATCCGCTGTTCAAGATAGCGCGTTACGTCAGCAGTCACATCCTCGTAATGCGGGTCGTCCTGCATGTTCCCCGGCTCACCGCGCATGTGCATCAGGCACACCGGCAGCCCGGTATCTGCCGCGGCATCGAGGGCACCATCACGTTCCAGTGCACGCACGTCGTTGATCAGGCCAGCACCGAGGCGGGCCGACTCACGCATGACGGCAGGCGTGGAGGTATCGACCGAAATGACCACATCAAGGCGACTGTTGATCGCCTCGACCATAGGTGCCACACGCTCGAGCTCCTCGGTGACCGACACCGCACGGGCACCCGGGCGAGTCGACTCGCCGCCGATGTCGATCAGCGTCGCGCCTGCCGCAACCATGGCTTCTGCATGACGCAGGGCCTCGTCGCGCTGACTGAAGCGCCCGCCATCAGAGAAGGAATCAGGGGTGATATTGAGGATACCCATGACATGGGTACGGGACAAATCAAGAACCCGGTTGCCGCAAGGCAACCGGGTCGGGTACAGCTTAGAGCTCATAGATGCCCTTAGTGTTGAGCCGCTGGGCCGCCGATCGGCGATTCAGGGCGATCATTCTGGGCAGCAGGCGTGCCCGAAGTCTTATCGTCGTCCCAGTCACGCGGTTCGCGAGGCGTACGACCGGACATGATGTCGTCGATCTGGTCGGCGTCGATGGTCTCGTACTTCATCAGTGCTTCGGCCATGGCGTCGAGCTTGTCGCGGTTGTCGGTCAGCAGCTGCTTGGCAGTGGCATAGCACTGGTCGATGATGCTGCGCACCTCCGAATCGATCAGCTTGGCAGTTTCACCGGAAACACTGGCGTGCTGGCTACCGGCGCTGCGGCCGAGGAAGACCTCGCCCTCTTCTTCGGCATACATCAGCGGGCCGAGCTTCTCGGACAGGCCCCACTTGGTGACCATGTTCCGGGCAATCTGGCTGGCGCGCATGATGTCGTTCGAGGCACCGGTGGTGACGCCGTCGAAGCCCAAGGTCATTTCCTCGGCGATACGGCCACCGTACAGCGAGCAGATCTGGCTGATCAGCGCACGCTTGGACAGGCTGTAGCGGTCTTCTTCGGGCAGGAACATGGTCACACCCAGGGCGCGACCGCGCGGAATGATCGAGACCTTGTAGACCGGGTCATGCTCAGGCACCAGACGACCGACAATGGCGTGACCGGCCTCGTGGTAAGCGGTGTTCTGTTTTTCCTTCTCGGACATGACCATGGTCTTGCGCTCGGCGCCCATCATGATCTTGTCTTTGGCCAACTCGAACTCTTTCATCTCGACCAGGCGCTTGTTGGAGCGGGCCGCGAACAGCGAAGCTTCGTTGACCAGGTTGGCAAGGTCAGCACCGGAGAAGCCTGGCGTACCGCGGGCAATGACCGCCGGGTTGACGTTTTCGCCGATCGGCACCTTGCGCATGTGGACCTTGAGGATCTGCTCACGACCACGGATGTCCGGCAGGCCGACCACCACCTGGCGGTCGAAACGGCCAGGACGCAGCAAGGCCGGGTCCAGTACATCCGGACGGTTGGTGGCGGCGATGACGATGATGCCATCGTTCATTTCAAAGCCGTCCATCTCGACCAGCAACTGGTTGAGGGTCTGCTCACGCTCGTCGTGACCACCGCCCATGCCGGCGCCACGGTGGCGACCAACGGCGTCGATCTCGTCGATGAAGATGATGCATGGGGCGTGCTTTTTGGCCTGCTCGAACATGTCGCGCACACGGCTGGCGCCCACACCGACGAACATCTCGACGAAGTCCGAACCGGAGATGGTGAAGAAAGGCACCTTGGCTTCGCCGGCAATGGCCTTGGCCAGCAAGGTCTTACCGGTACCCGGTGGGCCAACCATCAACACGCCACGCGGGATGCGCCCGCCCAGACGCTGGAACTTGCCCGGGTCGCGCAGGAACTCGACCAGCTCGCCGACTTCTTCCTTGGCCTCGTCGCAACCTGCGACGTCGGCCAGGGTGGTCTTGACCTGGTCTTCGGACAACAGGCGCGCCTTGCTCTTGCCGAAGCTCATCGGCCCGCCCTTGCCGCCTGCACCGCCCTGCATCTGGCGCATGAAGAACATGAACACGGCGATGATCACCAGGATCGGGAAGCTCGCCACCAAAAGCTGAGTCCAGATGCTCTGCTGCTCAGGCTGCTTGCCTTCGACGACCACATTATTGTCGACCAGGTCGCCGATCAGGCCGTTATCGGTAATGGCCGGGCGAACGGTCTTGAAGCTGTCGCCATCGGAGCGCTTGCCGGTAATGATGTAGCCATCGACGGTAACACGCTCGACCTTGCCATCCTTGACCTGCTGGATGAAGTCGGAGTAGTTGAGGGTCTGCGGCTCGTTAGGGCTGGAGAAGTTGTTCATCACCGTCACCAGGACAGCTGCGATGATCAACCACAGGATCAGATTCTTTGCCATGTCGTTCAATTCGCTACCCTCTGAGGCCGGCGCACGACGCAGCCGTGCCTCGCATGATATTCATCGCCCTAACTTACTACATTACCTACGCAACCGCAGGCACCGTCTGTAACCCTTTGTGAAATCTAGACTACACGAAGTTCGGACAATCCAGACGGGGCGGCCGATTGGAAATAACTATCGACCACCCCGCAGCACGCCATTCAAGCGCCCTTGAAACCCCTACCCAGCAGGTACTGTTCACGCGAGCGGTCCCGCGAAGACGACGGCTTGCGCATCTGCACCTTGTCGAACTTGGTGCGAACATCCTTCAGGTACATGTCAAAGCCTTCGCCCTGGAAAATCTTGATGAGAAAATCACCACCGGGCTTGAGTACACGTGTTGCCAGGTCCAGGGCCAACTCACAGAGGAACATCGCACGTGGCATGTCCACTTCAGGCGTACCACTCATATTGGGGGCCATGTCGGAAATCACAAGGTCTACGTGCGAATCACCGACCGCGTCGAGAATCTGTTGCAGCACTTCATCCTGGGTGAAGTCGCCCTGAATGAAGGTAACGTCAGGGATCGAGTCCATTTCCAGAATGTCGGAAGCGATCAGGCGGCCTTGGCCACCAATCAGACGACTGGTCACCTGCGACCAACCGCCAGGGGCTGCGCCGAGGTCGATCACGCTCATGCCGGGACGGATCAGGCGGTCCTTCTCCTGGATCTCCAGCAGTTTGTAGCTTGCGCGCGAACGGTAGCCATCCTTCTGCGCCTGCTTAACAAAAGGGTCGTTAAAATGCTCTCGCAGCCAGTTGGCGCTGCTTTTGGAACGTTGTACCACGGGGCACCTCGATGATATGCGTCGTGTTTGACTGGGCGGAGCCACAGGCCCTCGGGTAAAATGCCCGTCAATTTTACAGAATCAGACGGAAAGGGTCAGATTATGCCGCTCAATAACGAGCAGAAGAAGCAATACAAATCCATTGGTCATGACCTGAAACCGGTCCTGATCGTTGCTGGCAACGGTTTGAATGAAGGCGTGATCGCTGAACTGGACCGCGCCCTGGCCGACCATGAGCTGATCAAGGTCGAAATTCGCTCGGAAGATCGCGAAGAGCGCGCCGAGACCATCGCAGAGCTGTGCAAGCAAGGCCGCGCCGAGCTGGTGCAGACCATCGGCAAGAAAGCGCTGATCTACCGCAAGAACCCGCAGCCGAACAAGCAGCTGTCCAACATCCACCGTTACAAGTAACGGTGGCGCCGCTCAGTGGCGCGCTTGACGCGCCCTGACCGGTACCGGTTGAGCGACCAGCACGATGCCGGAAAACCCCAGCACCAGGAAACAGAACATCTGCCAGCGCTCGCCGACCGAGATACCGTAGCGCAAGGTGTAGTACCCCACGCAGGCCGCAAAGCCCAGCAACAGCATCTGGCCACGGAATTGCCGCCACCAGGCAGCCAGGCCATCGACCCTCGCCAGCACCGCCAGCTGCGTCAGCAGCCCGAGCATCGCCACACCTATCAACCAACGGTCGATCTGCCCGGCGATGTCCTGTACCAGCAAGGGCGCCAGGCCACTGACCTTGAGCGCAGGCACCAGCCCCACATGGAACACCCAAAGGCCACCGACCCAGAAAACCTGGGCCAGCTGCCAGAGGATCCCCTCAAGGGATGGCGCCCGCTGGCGCCGGTCAGATGTGCTTGACTTCGACAATCTCGTACTCGACCGAGCCGCTTGGCGTCTTGACGACGACAGTATCACCTTCTTCCTTGCCGATGATGGCACGGGCGATCGGTGCGCCACTCGAGAGCTTGCCTTGCTTCACGTCGGCTTCATCCTCGCCAACGATCTGGTAGCTCACCTCTTCATCGGTTTCAGTGTTGGCCAGCACCACAGTAGTACCGAAAATCACCTTGCCGGTGTGAGGAATAGTGGTCACATCGATCACTACCGAGTTCTGCAGACGGCCTTCGATGTCGCGGATACGCGCCTCGACCATGCCCTGCTCCTCACGGGCGGCATGGTATTCGGCATTTTCCTTGAGGTCGCCCAGTTCGCGCGCTTCGCCAATGGCCTGACTCAGGCGCGGGCGCTCGGTCTTGCTCAGGAACAGATGTTCCTCTTCCAGGGCGCGAGCGCCCTGAACGGTCATCGGATACTTGGTAATGCTCATGCTTTAAGTCCTGCATGCAGATCCTGCAAGCGACGAACGGTCTTTTCAGGGCCGAATTTCAGCGCTTCGCAGATGGCTTCACCAGCCGCAATGGTCGTGGTGCAGTAGATCTTGTGCTGCAACGCATTGCGGCGAATCGAATAGGAGTCGGCAATCGACTGACGGCCTTCGGTGGTGTTGATGATCAACGACACTTCGTCGTTCTTGATCATGTCGACCACGTGCGGACGACCTTCGGTCACCTTGTTCACGCGGCGCACTTTCAGGCCCGCCGCCTCGATGACCTTGGCAGTACCTGCAGTAGCGACCACTTCAAAGCCCAGGGCGATCAGGTCGCGGGCAACGCCAGCCACTTGCGGCTTGTCGTCGTCACGTACGCTGATGAACGCGGTACCGCCCGTTGGCAGCACTTCGCTGGCACCCATCTGGGCCTTGGCGAACGCTTCACCGAAGCTGTCACCGACACCCATGACTTCACCCGTCGATTTCATCTCAGGGCCGAGGATCGGGTCAACCCCCGGGAACTTGGCGAACGGGAAGACGGCTTCCTTGACGCTGTAGAAGTTCGGGATGATTTCCTGGGTGAAGCCCAGCTCTTTCAGGGTTTTGCCAGCCATGACGCGGGCAGCGATCATCGCCAGGGAGGTGCCGATGCACTTGGACACGAACGGCACGGTACGCGAGGCGCGCGGGTTGACTTCGATCACGTAGATCTTGTCGCCCTGCAAGGCCAGCTGCACGTTCATCAGGCCAACCACGCCCAGCTCCAGTGCCATCTTGCGCACCTGGTCGCGAACCTGGTCCTGCACGTCCTTGCTCAGCGAGTAAGGCGGCAGCGAGCACGCCGAGTCACCGGAGTGAACACCGGCCTGTTCGATGTGCTGCATGATCGCGCCGATGACAACGTCGGTGCCGTCGCAGACCGCATCCACATCCATCTCGATGGCGCAGTTGAGGAAGTGGTCGAGCAGTACCGGGCTGTCGTTGGACACCTGCACCGCTTCACGCAGGTAGCGCTTGAGCTCGTCCAGTTCGTAGACGATCTCCATCGCGCGGCCGCCCAGTACGTAGGACGGGCGCACCACCAGCGGGTAACCGATACCGCCCGCGGCACGGATGGCTTCTTCTTCGCTGCGCACGGTGGCGTTTGGCGGCTGCAGCAGGTTCAGGCGCTGAACCATCTGCTGGAAGCGCTCACGGTCTTCGGCACGGTCGATGGCGTCCGGGCTGGTACCGATGATCGGTACGCCGGCCTCTTCCAGGGCGCGCGCCAGTTTCAGCGGGGTCTGGCCGCCGTAGTGGACGATGACGCCCTTGGGCTTCTCGACGCGGCAGACTTCCAGCACGTCTTCCAGGGTCAATGGCTCGAAGTACAGACGGTCGGAGGTGTCGTAGTCGGTGGAGACGGTTTCCGGGTTGCAGTTGACCATGATGGTCTCGTAACCGTCTTCACGCAGTGCCAGTGCCGCGTGCACGCAGCAATAGTCGAACTCGATGCCTTGGCCGATACGGTTCGGGCCGCCACCCAGGATCATGATCTTGTCGCGGGTCGACGGGTTGGCCTCGCACTCTTCCTCATAGGTGGAGTACAGGTAGGCGGTATCGGTGGCGAACTCGGCAGCGCAGGTGTCGACGCGCTTGTAAACCGGGAACACTTCCAGCTTGTGGCGGTGACGGCGCAGGTTCTTGTCGGTGATGCCGAGCAGCTTGGCCAGACGCTGGTCCGAGAAGCCCTTGCGCTTGAGGCGCAGCATGTAGTCCTTGTCGATCGCCGACAGGGCCAGGGTCTTGACCTTCTCTTCTTCCTTGATCAGGTCTTCCATCTGCACCAGGAACCACATGTCGATGCCGGTCAGGGCAAAGATCTCTTCGCAGGTCATACCCGAACGCATGGCGTCAGCCACGTACCAGATACGCTCGGCGCCCGGCACGGTCAGCTCGCGCTTGAGGATGCTGGCGGCTTCAGGGCTGGCCAGGTCGACTTTCGGGTCCAGGCCGCAAGCACCGACTTCCAGGCCGCGCAGGGCTTTCTGCAGGGACTCCTGGAAGGTACGGCCGATGGCCATGACTTCACCCACGGACTTCATCTGGGTGGTCAGGCGGGCGTCGGCTTTCGGGAATTTCTCGAAGGCGAAGCGTGGCAGCTTGGTGACGACGTAGTCGATCGACGGCTCGAAGGACGCCGGGGTACGGCCGCCCGTGATGTCGTTCTGCAGTTCGTCGAGGGTGTAACCAATGGCCAGCTTGGCGGCGATCTTGGCGATCGGGAAGCCCGTTGCCTTGGAAGCCAGCGCCGAGGAACGCGAAACACGCGGGTTCATTTCGATCACGACCATGCGGCCAGTGTTCGGGCAGATACCGAACTGCACGTTGGAACCACCGGTTTCAACGCCAATTTCACGCAGCACCGCCAGCGAGGCGTTGCGCATGATCTGGTATTCCTTGTCGGTCAGGGTCTGCGCTGGCGCCACGGTGATGGAGTCACCGGTGTGCACGCCCATCGGGTCGAAGTTTTCGATCGAGCAGACGATGATGCAGTTGTCCTTTTTGTCGCGGACCACTTCCATCTCGTACTCTTTCCAGCCGATCAGCGATTCGTCGATCAGCAGCTCTTTGGTCGGCGACAGGTCCAGACCACGGGTGCAGATTTCTTCGAACTCTTCACGGTTGTAAGCGATACCACCGCCGGTGCCACCCATGGTGAACGACGGGCGGATGATGCAGGGGAAGCCAAGCTTCTCAAGGACCGCATTGGCCTCTTCCATGCTGTGGGCGATACCGGAGCGCGGGCACTCCAGGCCGATGTCCTTCATGGCCTTGTCGAAGCGCGAACGGTCTTCGGCCTTGTCGATGGTGTCGGCGTTGGCACCGATCATCTCTACGCCGAACTTCTCCAGCACGCCGTGGCGCTCCAGGTCCAGGGCGCAGTTCAGTGCGGTCTGGCCACCCATGGTCGGCAATACGGCGTCCGGGCGCTCTTTTTCGATGATCTTGGCCACCGACTGCCACTTGATCGGCTCGATGTAGGTGGCGTCGGCCATGGCCGGGTCGGTCATGATGGTGGCTGGGTTGGAGTTCACCAGGATGACGCGGAAACCTTCCTCGCGCAGGGCTTTACAAGCCTGGGCGCCGGAGTAGTCAAATTCGCAGGCCTGGCCGATCACGATCGGGCCAGCGCCGAGAATCAGGATGCTTTTGATGTCTGTACGTTTTGGCATGGTGGTCACTCAAATCCGGGGTCAGTCGGCAAGCCGCTTTGAACAATCTGGGTCAGGCGCGGCCGGGCGCGGCAGGTGCCGGCCCGGGGCCTTGAAGCAGGATGCTCAGCGGCGCTTGGCCATGGCATCGGTGAAACGATCGAACAGTGGCGCGACGTCGGTCGGGCCCGGGCTCGCTTCAGGGTGGCCCTGGAAGCTGAACGCGCTCTTGTCGGTACGCTCGATACCCTGCAGGGTGCCGTCGAACAGCGACTTGTGGATGGCGCGGACGTTACCCGGCAGGGTGGCTTCGTCTACGGCGAAACCGTGGTTCTGGCTGGTGATCATGACCACGCCGGTGTCCAGGTCCTGGACCGGGTGGTTGGCACCGTGGTGGCCGTGGCCCATTTTCACGGTCTTGGCGCCGGAGGCCAGGGCCAGCAGCTGGTGGCCGAGGCAGATGCCAAACACCGGGATCTCGGTTTCGAGGATCTCTTTGATCGCCTGGATGGCGTAGTCGCATGGCTCCGGATCACCAGGGCCGTTGGACAGGAACACGCCGTCCGGGTTGAGCGCGAGCACTTCGCTGGCCGGGGTCTGGGCAGGCACCACGGTCACGCGGCAGCCGCGGGCGACCAACATGCGCAGGATGTTCAGCTTGACGCCGTAGTCGAAGGCGACAACGTGGTACGGCAGCTCGGAGGCTTCGAGGGTCGGGTGGCTGTCGGTTTTCAGCTCCCACACGCTGGAGCGCCACTCGTAACGCTCCTTGGTGGAAACGACCTTGGCCAGGTCCATGCCCTTGAGGCCGGGGAAGGCGCGGGCCGCGGCGATGGCGGCTTCTTCGCTGATGTTGTCACCAGCCAGAATGCAGCCGTTCTGAGCGCCCTTTTCACGCAGGATACGGGTCAGGCGACGGGTGTCGATGCCGGCGATGGCAACGACATTGTTGGCCTTGAGGTAGTCAGGCAGCGACTGGGTGTTACGCCAGTTGCTGGCCAGCAGCGGCAGGTCACGGATGACCAGGCCGGCGGACCAGACGCGGTTCGACTCGGCATCTTCCGGCGTGGTACCGGTGTTGCCAATGTGCGGGTAAGTCAGGGTAACGATTTGCTGCGCGTAGGAAGGGTCTGTAAGGATTTCCTGGTAGCCGGTCATAGCGGTGTTGAATACCACCTCACCAACGGTCTGACCGTCGGCTCCGATGGCTTCACCGCGAAAAATACTGCCGTCGGCAAGGGCGAGTATGGCTGGCTTTGTCAAGAAGACCTCCCGTAAATCAAGCATGAAAGGGCGATCGCAGGTTGCAAAAAAGCGGAGTGACGTATGGACACGTCACCCCGCTTTTATGTGCTGAATTCAATTCGCTGCGCGCTTTTAGTGGACACACTAAAGCTGTAGCTTACAGAAAAGTGCTTTTTTGGTCTACCGCAAATGTGCCTCTAAAACACATGATTGCGACAGGGGGTGCCTTGCACCCCATCGCCGGCAAGCCGGCTCCCACATGTTGGACTGCACCAACCGGAAGGTTTGCAATCCCCTGCGGGAGCAGCTGCGTCGCTCAATTTCCAAAAGCCAACGCAACCCCTCGTGGTGGCAGCTGCCTTGCTCAACCCTAAAAGCCCACACAATCCCTTGTGGGAGCCGGCTTGCCGGCGATAGGGCCATCACAGTCGCTGCAAGACTCAGCGCAATTCCAGCACATCCTGCATGTCGTACAAGCCCGCCTCACGCCCATCCAGCCACAGCGCGGCACGCACCGCACCCTTGGCGAAGGTCATGCGGCTGGAAGCCTTGTGGGTGATTTCCAGGCGCTCACCTTCTGCGGCGAACAGCACGGTGTGATCACCGACCACATCGCCGGCACGCACGGTGGCGAAGCCGATGGTCTTGCGATCACGCGCCCCCGTCTGGCCCTCACGGCCATACACCGCCACTTCCTGAAGGTCACGGCCCAGTGCGTTGGCCACCACCTCACCCATGCGCAGCGCAGTGCCTGACGGCGCATCGACCTTGTGCCGGTGGTGCGCCTCGATGATCTCGATGTCGACATCATCGCCCAGCACCCGCGCGGCCATGTCCAGCAACTTCAGGCTGAGGTTGACGCCTACGCTGAAGTTGGCGGCGAAGACGATCGGGATGTCCTTGCCCGCCTCGGCCAACAGCAGCTTCTCGTCGCTGGTGAAACCAGTGGTGCCGATGATCATGGCCTTGCCATGCTTACGGCAGAACGCCAGGTTCTTCAGGGTCACCGAAGGGTGAGTGAAGTCGATCAGCACATCGAAATCGTCGGCAACCTTGGCCAGGTCATCCGACAGCGGCACACCGATACGGCCAAGGGCCGCCAACTCACCGGCATCCGCCCCGACCAGCGAGCTGTCTGGGCGATCGATCGCCGCGGTCAGCCCGGCACCTGGGGTTTGCTGCACAGCTTCGATCAGGGTTTTGCCCATCCGCCCTGCCGCGCCCATCACTGCAATACGTCGCATAGCCTGTTCCTTGTCAGAGATCGCCGAAGAAGCGCTTCACGCCATCGAACCAGCCATTGGCCTTGGGCGAGTGGGAGCTGTCGCCTTCGAGCGAGTCGCGCAGCTCTTCGAGCAGTTCACGCTGGCGACGGCTGAGGTTGACCGGGGTCTCGACCGCAACGCGGCACAGCAGGTCACCCGCACCACCACCACGCACCGGTGCCACACCCTTGCCACGCAGGCGGAACTGCTTGCCGGTCTGAGTGCCTTCCGGGATCTTGAGCTTCACACGACCATCGAGGGTCGGCACTTCCAGCTCGCCACCCAGAGCGGCATCGGTATAGCTGATGGGCACTTCGCAGTAGAGGTGCTTGCCGTCACGCTGGAAAATCTCGTGCTCACGCACGTTGATCACCACGTAAAGGTCGCCAGTCGGGCCACCGTGAGTGCCCGCTTCGCCTTCGCCGGACAGGCGGATACGGTCACCCGTGTCGACGCCGGCTGGCACCTTGACCGACAGGGTCTTGTATTCCTCGACGCGGCCTTCACCGTGGCAAGCATTGCAAGGGTCGGTGATGATCTTGCCCTGGCCATGGCAGCGTGGACAGGTCTGCTGCACAGAGAAGAAGCCCTGCTGCATGCGCACTTGGCCAATGCCGCCGCACGTCGGGCAGGTCGATGGCGTAGAACCCTTCTTCGCACCGCTGCCGTCACAGGACTGGCAATTGACCAGCGTCGGCACACGAATACTGACCGTGGTGCCGCGCACGGCTTCTTCCAGGTTCAGCTCCAGGGTGTAGCGCAGGTCGCTGCCGCGCGCAGCGCCACCACGACCACCGCCACGCCCACCACCGAAGAAGTCACTGAACACATCGCCAAAGATGTCGGAGAAGTTGGCGCCACCAAAGCCTGCACCGCCGCCACCCATGCTCGGGTCGACACCGGCGTGGCCATACTGGTCGAACGCGGCCCGCTTGCTCGCATCAGACAGCACTTCGTAGGCCTCGTTGGCCTCCTTGAACTTGTCTTCGGACTCTTTGTCGCCCGGGTTGCGGTCCGGGTGGTACTTCATCGCCAGGCGGCGATAAGCCTTTTTCAGGTCTGCTTCACTGGCGCCGCGCTCGACACCCAGGACCTCATAATAATCACGCTTGGACATAGGTCATTTGCACCTTGTTGGGCGTTCGGCATCCGCGCCGCGCCGTCAGCACCCGCCTGAAGACCCGATGCGGCCCAGACAAATGCTGTAAAAAATTCTCGAATTCCAGATACGCCAACGCGGGAGCAAGCCCCCGCGCGGCGACATCCTACCAGCTCACCGCCAAACGACGGTGAGCTGGCCGACAACATGCAACGATTACTTCTTGTCGTCGCCTTTCACTTCTTCGAACTCGGCGTCAACCACGTCATCGTGCTTGGCTTCCGGTTCGGCCTGCTGCTGAGCGCCGCCCTGAGGCTGTTCGGCCGACTGCTCGGCGTACATCTTCTGCGCTACCGGCGCGGAGACCTTGGACAGCTCCTCGACCTTGGCATCGATGGCAGCCTTGTCGTCGCCTTTGACAGCGGCTTCCAGGGCAACCACGGCCGCTTCGATGGCAGTCTTCTCTTCGGCAGTGACCTTGTCACCGGCGTCAGCGACCATCTTGCGGGTCGAGTGAACCAGCGCGTCACCCTGGTTACGGGCAGCGGCCAGCTCTTCGAACTTGCGGTCTTCCTCGGCATTGGCCTCGGCGTCACGCACCATTTTTTCGATCTCTTCGTCGGACAGACCGGAGTTGGCCTTGATCACGATCGACTGGGTCTTGCCGGTGGCCTTGTCTTTGGCGCCGACGTGCAGGATGCCGTTGGCGTCAATGTCGAAGGTCACTTCGATCTGCGGAACACCACGCGGTGCTGGCGGGATGTCAGCCAGGTCGAACTTGCCCAGCGACTTGTTCTGCGAGGCTTGCTTGCGCTCACCCTGCAGCACGTGAATGGTCACTGCGCCCTGGTTGTCGTCAGCAGTCGAGAACACCTGCGACTTCTTGGTCGGAATGGTAGTGTTCTTCTCGATCAGCGGGGTCATCACGCCGCCCATGGTTTCGATACCCAGGGTCAGCGGGCTGACGTCCAGCAGCAGCACGTCTTTCACGTCACCGGCCAGTACGGCACCCTGGATGGCAGCGCCCATGGCGACTGCTTCGTCCGGGTTGACGTCCTTGCGAGCTTCCTTACCGAAGAAGTCGGCTACGGCCTTCTGAACCAGCGGCATACGGGTCTGGCCACCGACCAGGATCACGTCGTCGATCTTGCTGGCGTCGATGCCTGCGTCTTTCAGGGCGATGCGGCAAGGCTCGATGGTACGGTTGACCAAGTCTTCGACCAGCGACTCCAGCTTGGCGCGGGAGATTTTCACGTTCAGGTGTTTCGGACCGGTCGCGTCTGCAGTGATGTACGGCAGGTTAACGTCGGTCGACTGGGCCGAGGACAGTTCGATCTTGGCCTTTTCCGCGGCTTCTTTCAGACGCTGCAGGGCCAGAGGGTCGTTCTTCAGGTCCATGCCCGACTCTTTCTTGAACTCGTCGACGAGGTAGTCGATCAGGCGCATGTCGAAGTCTTCGCCACCCAGGAAGGTGTCGCCGTTGGTGGCCAGTACTTCGAACTGGTGCTCACCGTCGACTTCGGCGATTTCGATGACCGATACGTCGAAGGTACCACCACCCAGGTCATAAACGATGACGGTGTGGTCGCCCTTGGCTTTGTCCATGCCATAGGCCAGCGCAGCAGCGGTCGGCTCGTTGATGATGCGTTTTACGTCCAGGCCCGCGATGCGGCCGGCGTCTTTGGTGGCCTGACGCTGGCTGTCGTTGAAGTAGGCCGGAACGGTGATGACCGCTTCGGTGACTGGCTCGCCGAGGTAGTCTTCGGCAGTCTTCTTCATCTTTTTCAGGACTTCGGCGCTGATCTGCGGCGGCGCCATTTCCTTGCCGGAAGCTTCGACCCAGGCGTCACCGTTGTTAGCCTTGACGATCTTGTACGGCACCAGCTTGATGTCTTTCTGCACGACATCTTCTTCGAAGCGGCGGCCAATGAGGCGCTTCACTGCGAACAGGGTGTTGTGCGGGTTGGTGACGGCCTGGCGCTTGGCCGACTGGCCAACCAGGATTTCGCCGTCATTGGCGTAGGCCACGATCGAAGGGGTGGTACGCGCACCTTCGGCGTTTTCGATGACCTTGACGTTACCGTTTTCCAGAATGGAGACGCACGAGTTGGTGGTCCCCAGGTCGATACCGATGATTTTGCCCATGTTTACTCTCCCGAAACTTGAATTTGGTTGCAGCGACTACTTTGGCCAACTGCGGTAATACTTGAAGGCTTGACACCTAGATGGGGATGCCCCGACGGATTTCAAGCCTTTTCATCGATCGAAGGCTGCGGCGCGCTCGGCGCCTTGCTGACCACTACCATGGCAGGGCGCAGCAGGCGGCCATTGAGCAGGTAGCCCTTCTGGAACACGTTCAGCACGCTGTTGGGCTCTACCTCGGCGCTTTCCTGCATGGCCATGGCCTGATGGTGCTCGGCGTTGAACGGCTGGCCGTGCGGGTCGATGGCTTCGAGGTTGTAACGCTTGAGGGTGTCCTGGAACATCTTGAGGGTCAGTTCGACGCCTTCACGGATCTTCTTGACCTGTTCATCCTCAGCGCTGGAGTGCGCCAGGGCCAGCTCAAGGCTGTCGATCACAGGCAGCAGGTCGCCGGCGAATTTTTCCAGGGCGAACTTGTGCGCCTTCTCGACATCCTGCTCGGCGCGGCGGCGCACGTTCTGCAGGTCGGCGACGGCACGCAGGGACTGATCCTTGGCGGCGGCCAGCTGCTCCTCGAGCTCTTGAACGCGGGCGCCGTTATCCACTGCACCTGCCTCTTCGGCGTTAAGGTCTTTCTCATTCAGCTGTTCGTCAGCCATGGGGTCTCTCCTCCGCAATCTCTGTAGTACGAGCAAAGCTCGCCGTGTCTGCCGGCTATATGGGGCCGGAAAAATCAGCTTCAAGGGGCAAAGCGGTTTTGGGTCGACGATGGAAACTGCGAGCAGGCATTGGCAGGGCCGAAAAAAGTACTGTATAAATAACCAGACCTGACTTTTCGGGAGCCGCCCCATGCTGGTGCACCTGTCCATTCACAACTACGCCATCGTCGAACACCTCGATCTCGAACTCGCCCGCGGCATGTCCGTCATCACCGGCGAAACCGGCGCAGGCAAATCGATCATGCTCGACGCCCTCGGCCTGGCCCTGGGTGATCGTGCCGACAGCGGCGTGGTGCGCCCTGGCGCAGACAAGGCGGACATCCTGGCCACCTTCGACCTGGTGGATATCCCCGAAGCGCACACCTGGCTGGCCGATCGCGACCTGGACGACGGCGGCCCGTGCATCCTGCGCCGCGTGATCACGGCCGAAGGCCGCAGCCGCGGCTACATAAACGGTACGCCCTGCCCGCTGGGTGACCTGAAGGCGCTCGGTGAACTGCTGATCGACATCCACAGCCAGCATGAGCACCAGTCGCTGCTCAAGACCGACACCCACCGCCGCCTGCTCGACGAATATGCCGGTGCCATCGACCTGTCCCGTCAGGTTCAGCTGGCCGCCAAGCGCTGGAACCAGACCCGCCTGGAGCTGGAGCACCTGTCCAACTCCGGCGATGAGCAGCGCGCCCGCCACCAGCTGCTCAGCTATCAGCTCGAAGAGCTCGACAACCTTGGCCTGGGTGAGAACGAACTGGAGCAGTTGGAACAGGAACACAAGAACCTCACCAACGCCGAGGCCCTGTTCGGCATCTGCCGCCAGGTCATCGACCAGTGCAGCGAAAGCGACTCGGGCAATGTGCTCGGCGCCCTCACCTCCAGCCTCAACCGCCTGGGCGCCGCAGCCAATACGCCCAAGGCACTGGGTGAAGCCGCCAACCTCATCGCCAGCGCACAGATCCAGATAGAAGAAGCCGTAGGCGAACTCAACCGCTTCCTCGACAACTTCGACGCCGACCCCATGCGCCTGCAGGCCCTGGAAGAGCGCCTCGACACCATCTACACCCTGGCACGCAAACACCGTGTGCACCCGACCGAACTGCCCCACCTGCAGCAGCAACTGCTTGAGGAGCTCGAAGGCCTGAATGCCAGCGACGAATCCATAGAGCGCCTGGGTGAGGAACTGTCCGCCTATGCCAAGCATTATCAGGAAAAGGCAACCGAGCTGAGCGCCTTGCGCCAACAGGCCGCCAAACAGCTCGCCGTCGCGGTCGAACAAGAGATCCAGCGCCTGGGCATGCCTGGCGGGCGGTTCTGCATCGAACTCACACCCAACCAAAGCAACGACCTGTCGCCACACGGCCTTGAGCAGATAGAACTGCTGGTCAGCGCCAACCCCGGGCAGCCGCTCAAAGCGTTGGCCAAAGTGGCCTCGGGCGGTGAACTGTCACGGATCAGCCTGGCGATTCAGGTCATCACGGCGCAAACCTCACGCATCCCGACGCTGGTCTTCGACGAAGTTGATGTGGGTATCGGTGGGCCGACGGCCGAGATCGTCGGCCAGCTGTTGCGCCGCCTCGGTGAACGCGGCCAGGTGCTGACCGTCACCCACCTGCCTCAGGTCGCGGCGCAAGGGCATCATCATTTGTTCGTGCACAAGGTGCGCAACAGCGACACAACGCACACTGCCGTGGCCAACCTTGGCAAGCGCGAGCGGGTCGAGGAGGTGGCGCGGATGCTGGGCGGTATCGACCTGACCAAGGAATCGCTGGCGCATGCACGCAAGATGGTGGTGTCCGGCAAGGCGTGAGGCTGCCTGCAGCCGGCTCCAGCAGTTATCCCTGCGGCACAAAGCACAAAGGCGACCCTAGGGTCGCCTTTGCTGTCCATAACGACCGAAATCGTTACTTTTTCTTACGCACGTAGAGGACCAGGTTGTGGTCCACCAGCTCGTAGCCATGCTCGGCCACGATCTCTTTTTGGCGCCGCTCGATTTCGGCATCCATGAATTCGATGACTTCACTGGTCTCCACGTTGACCATATGGTCGTGGTGACCGCCGTCCGCCAGCTCGAAAACTGCGTGACCGCCATCGAAGTTGTGACGCACCACCAGCCCAGCAGCCTCGAACTGGGTGAGTACGCGATAAACGGTTGCAAGACCGACGTCCTCGCCAGCCTCCATCAGCGCCTTGTAGACATCCTCGGCGCTCATGTGACGTTGCTCGGTCGAATCGAGCATCTGAAGGATCTTGACTCGAGGCAGTGTCACCTTGAGACCGGCTTTGCGCAGTTCGCTATTTTCAACCATGGTCAGCTTTCTCGCCGATGCTGCTTCGCAGCTTCTCTTAATACGGGTATGATCGGGGTTTACGTTGTCCAGCCAAGATAGTGGAAGTCGCCCACCGATGCAAAACAACACCAAGCACTTGCTAACCAGCCTCACCTTCGTGGGACTGCTCGCACTCGCCGGTTGCTCGTTTCCCGGGGTTTACAAAATCGACATCCAGCAGGGCAATGTCGTTACGCAAGACATGATAGACCAATTACGCCCCGGAATGACCCGCCGGCAAGTAAGGTTTATCATGGGCAACCCTCTGCTCCAGGATACTTTCAACACCAATCGTTGGGACTACCTGTACAGCCTGCAGCCTGGTGGCGGCCAACGCCAACAGGAACGCATGAGCATCTTCTTCAATGACAGCGACCAGCTGGTCAGCCTGTCTGGCGACTTCATGCCAGGGGTGAGCCGCGACCAGGAAATCCTGGGCGGCAGCAGCGATACCACTGTCAGCCCGGCCACCGAGCCAGGCCAGCCAGCATCGCAGCCGGAAGAGAAGCCGGCCAAGCCTGGCTCTGTGGAAGAATCCATCCAGCGCGAGATCGACACCATCCAGACCACACCGGTGCCGACACCCGCCCCACTGGATACTTCGCCACAATAAATTGCAGGCGAAAAAAAGCCCGGATCATTCCGGGCTTTTTTGTGCCTGGTGGCTTGGCAGCATCAGCTATTGAGCTGCTTGGCACGCTGGCAGAACGCATCCACCAATGTATTGGCAGCCTGATTGAAAAGCGGCCCCAAGGTGGCCCGCACGATCGGCCCGGCGTAATCGAAGGACAGGTCCAGGCTGATCTTGCAGGCTTTTTCGCCCAGCGCCTTGAACACCCAGACGCCATGCAGCTGGGTGAACGGCCCTTCCTCCAGGTTCATCTCGATGGACTGCCCCGGCACCAGCACATTGCTGGTCACGAACTGCTGGCTCATCCCCCCTTTGGCCACCTCAAGCTTGGCCCGCATATGCGTGTCACTGGCTTCGAGCACCGTCGAGGCCGAGCACCAGGGCAAAAACTGCGGGTAGCTGGCTACATCATTGACCAGGTCGTACAGCGCCTGGGCAGGGTACGGCAGCAGGGCGGAGCGTTGAATATGGGTAGTCATCCAGGCGTCACTTCCAAGGCTGGGTGGCGGGCTTCGCAGCGTGCCAAAAACAGAACCTGTGCGTAAGACAGGGCCTGTATTGTCCGGTATTCATTGCGGTGGCTCAAGCGCACCGAAATCCCGTAGCCGACCACGTGGTGACTTGCCTATAATGCCGCCCCTATGGCTAAACAAAAGAAACATCCGACCGGGACCATCGCGCAAAACAAAAAAGCGCGACACGATTACTTCATCGAACACAAGTTCGAGGCCGGGCTGGTCCTGTCCGGTTGGGAAGTAAAAAGCCTGCGGGCCGGCAAGGCGCACCTGACCGACAGCTACGTGCTGCTCAAGGATGGCGAAGCCTGGCTGTTCGGCAGCCACATCACCCCGCTGACCACTGCCAGCACCCACGTCATCGCCGACCCTATCCGCTCGCGCAAGCTGCTGCTGAACAAGCGCGAGCTGGAGCGTGTGGAAGCTGCGGTGGCGCAGAAGGGCTACACCTGTGTGGCCCTGGCGCTGTACTGGAGCAAGCACCTGATCAAGTGCGAGATTGCGCTTGGCAAGGGCAAGAAGGAATTCGACAAGCGCGACACCGTGCGCGAACGCGATTCCAACCGCGAGCTGCAGCGTGCGGTGCGCAACAAGGGCAAGGAAGACTAAAGGCTTCTTCGCTTTGTAGCGCCTCTATCGCCGGAAAGCCGGCTTTCACAGGCAGCCCACTGGCTTCAGGTCAGTGACGCGCCTGTGGAAGCAACTGTCTTGCTCGACTGCTAAAAGCTGGCGCAACCCCTGTGGAAGCCGGCTTGCCGGCGATGGGGGCCACGAACTTCAGCGCCCGCTGCGCCGCTCTGCCCGCGCTACGCGCTGGGCTTCGTTCTGCGCCTCTTCCAGCACCTCCTGCACATACAGAATGTGCCGGCTGGACACCTCCCGCGCATCGTCCGCCCTGCCTTCGACAATCGCCTGATACAACTCACGGTGCTGGCTGATCAGCATGTCCCGCGTCTCGGTGCGCTGCTGGTACATGCCCCCGATATTGGTCACCACATTGCGCTTGAGCAGGTCGAACAGCCCGCGAATGGTATGCAGCAGCACAGCATTGTGGCTGGCCTCGGCAATCGCCAGGTGGAAGCGCGCATCCGCTGCCCCCTCCTCTGCCCGGGTAACCTGGTCAGCCCGGGCATAACAGTCCTGCAGGGTGTCGAATGCAGCCTTGAGCCGGGCGCGATCAGGCTCGGTGGCGCGCTGGGCAGCGTAATAGGCGCATGACGCCTCCAGGGTATGACGGAACTCCAGCAAATCGCGCTGCGCTTCGGCGCTGTGCTCCAGCAGTTGCAGCAACGGGTCGCTGAAGGTTGAGCCGAGCGATTCGGCCACATAGTTACCACCCCCCTGCCGGCTGACCAACAATCCCTTGGCCACCAGCTTCTGGATCGCCTCGCGCAGTGAGGGGCGCGACACACCGAACTGCTCGGCCAGGGCGCGCTCGGCCGGCAGCCGCTGGCCCGAGGTCAGCGTGCCTTCGAGAATCATCCCTTCCAACCGGTCGACGATGTCGTCGGACAGGCGCCGCTGGCGGACCTGATCAAAAACCATCACATGCTCTCCACAAACCCCCGGCAAAATTCAGGGGGCGTCTATTCTCGCCGATCCACGCCACGCCGACACCCATCAGGCGACGTTTTTCAAACCCCATCAGCCGCCCGCTCATCGGCACACGACCAAAGTTTTGCACAGGACAAATTGACACACCCATCACAGCGCTTTTAACCTAGCGTCCAGCCATTGTAAATTGGTCTTACCAATTATCCAATGCCAGTGCCTGACCAACAACAATTAGGGGCCACCCCATATGCAAACCTGGCAACAACTCTATTCCCCGCTCGGTAGCCTTGGCCTGTCCGCATTGGCGGCGGTCATACCCATCGTGTTCTTCTTCCTGGCCCTCGCCGTGTTCCGCCTCAAAGGCCACGTCGCCGGCAGCATCACCCTGGGATTAGCCATGCTGGTAGCGATCTTCGCCTTCCAGATGCCGGTCGACATGGCCCTCGCTGCCGCAGGCTATGGCTTCCTCTACGGCCTCTGGCCAATCGCCTGGATCATCGTTGCCGCGGTGTTCCTGTACAAGCTCACCGTCAAGAGCGGCCAGTTCGAGGTCATCCGCAGCTCGGTACTGTCGATCACCGACGACCAGCGCCTGCAGGTGCTGCTGATCGGCTTCTGCTTCGGGGCCTTCCTCGAAGGCGCGGCCGGCTTCGGCGCCCCCGTGGCAATCACTGCCGCCCTGCTGGTGGGCCTGGGCTTCAACCCGCTGTACGCAGCCGGCCTGTGCCTGATCGCCAACACCGCCCCAGTGGCGTTCGGCGCCCTGGGCATCCCGATCATCGTCGCCGGCCAGGTGACCGGCATCGACGCCTTCCACATCGGCGCCATGACCGGCCGCCAGCTGCCGCTGCTGTCGTTGTTCGTGCCGTTCTGGCTGGTGTTCATGATGGACGGCCTGCGCGGCGTCAAAGAAACCTGGCCTGCAGCCCTGGTGGCCGGCCTGAGCTTCGCCGTCACCCAGTACTTCACCTCCAACTTCATCGGCCCGGAACTGCCAGACATCACCTCGGCCCTGGCCAGCCTGGTGGCCCTGACCCTGTTCCTGAAAGTCTGGCAACCCAAGCGCTCGTTCGCCGAAGCCAAAGGCAGCGTCGGCGCCGCCGTGGTCAGCAGCGGCGGCAGCCAGCCGAGCCCTTACAGTTTTGGTGAAATTTTCAAGGCCTGGTCGCCATTCCTGATCCTCACCGTACTGGTCACCATCTGGACCCTGAAACCGTTCAAGGCAGCATTCGCCCCGGGCGGAGCGATGTACAACTTCGTGTTCAACTTCGCCATCCCGCACCTCGACCAACTGGTGATCAAGACCGCGCCGATCGTCGCCGCGCCGACCGCCATGCCAGCGGTGTTCAAGCTCGACCCGATCTCCGCCACCGGCACAGCGATCTTCCTGTCTGCACTGATCTCCATGGCCGTGCTGAAGATCAACTTCAAAACTGGTCTTACCACTTTCAAAGAGACCTTCTGGGAACTGCGCTGGCCGATCCTTTCCATCGGCATGGTCCTGGCCTTCGCCTTCGTCACCAACTATTCGGGCATGTCTTCGACCATGGCCCTGGTCCTGGCCGGCACTGGCGCTGCGTTCCCATTCTTCTCGCCGTTCCTGGGCTGGCTGGGTGTGTTCCTCACCGGCTCGGACACCTCGTCCAACGCCCTGTTCGGTTCGCTGCAGGCCACCACCGCCCACCAGATCGGCGTCAACGACACCCTGCTGGTAGCGGCCAACACCAGCGGCGGCGTGACCGGCAAGATGATCTCGCCGCAGTCGATCGCCGTGGCCTGCGCAGCCACCGGCCTGGTTGGCAAGGAGTCCGACCTGTTCCGCTTCACCGTCAAGCACAGCCTGTTCTTCGCCACCATCGTCGGCCTGATCACCCTGGTCCAGGCCTACTGGCTGACCGGCATGCTGGTTCATCACTAAAGTGAAAGGGGCCGGGCGCCAGCGAGCGCCCGGCGTCTCCTTCAACCCACGCTGCGAGAATCCATGATCATTTCCGCCTCCACCGACTATCGCGCCGCGGCCCAACGCAAGCTGCCCCCCTTCCTCTTCCACTATGCCGACGGCGGCGCGTACGCCGAGCACACCCTGCGCCACAATGTGTCGGACCTTGCCGGCATCGCCTTGCGCCAGCGGGTGCTCAAGAACATGTCCGAACTGAGCCTGGAAACCCGGCTGTTCGACGAAACTCTGAGCATGCCCGTGGCCCTGGCCCCGGTCGGCCTCACCGGTATGTACGCCCGCCGCGGCGAAGTGCAGGCAGCCCGCGCGGCAGCCGCCCACGGCATCCCGTTCACCATGTCTACCGTGTCGGTCTGCCCGATCGAGGAAGTGGCGCCGGCGATCGACCGGCCGATGTGGTTCCAGCTGTATGTGCTCAAAGACCGCGGCTTCATGCGCAACGCGCTGGAGCGGGCCAAGGCTGCCGGGGTCAAGACCCTGGTGTTCACCGTCGACATGCCGGTGCCAGGTGCCCGCTACCGTGATGCCCACTCCGGCATGAGCGGCGCCAATGGGCCCATGCGCCGCGTGTTGCAGGCCATGACCCACCCCGAATGGGCCTGGGACGTTGGCGTGATGGGCCGCCCGCACGACCTGGGCAACATCTCCAAATACCGCGGCAACCCCACCGGCCTTGCTGACTACATCGGCTGGCTGGGTAACAACTTCGACCCGTCCATTTCCTGGAAGGACCTGGAATGGATCCGCGAGTTCTGGGACGGCCCGATGATCATCAAAGGCATCCTCGACGCCGACGACGCACGGGACGCGGTCAAGTTCGGGGCCGACGGCATCGTCGTCTCCAACCACGGCGGCCGCCAACTCGACGGCGTGCAGTCCAGCGCCCGCGCGTTGCCGGCGATTGCCGACGCCGTCAAAGGCAACCTGAAAATCCTCGCCGACTCCGGCATCCGCAGTGGCCTGGACGTGGTGCGCATGATCGCCCTGGGTGCAGACACCGTGCTGATCGGCCGCGCCTTCCTCTGGGCCCTTGCCGTGCACGGCCAGGCCGGGGTGAAGAACCTGCTCGAACTGTTCGAAAAGGAAATGCGCGTGGCCATGGTACTCACGGGCGCCAAGTCGATCAGCGATATCAGCCGCGACTCGCTGGTACGCGAACTGGGCGCTTGAGCGCCTGCACAAACACCGCCTGTATGACCGGGGCACGCGGCGCGCCAGACGCCGTGGCCCCGTGAGGAGATAGCATGAGCCTGCCCGCCGCGTTCCTGCGTGATGCCGAGCGCCTGATACCCGCCGACCGCCGTTTCGACGACCCTACGTCCACCCTGGCCTTTGGCACCGACGCCAGTTTCTACCGCTTGATCCCCAAGCTGGTGGTGCGTGTGGAGTCGGAAGACGAAGTGGTCGGGCTGCTGCAGCTGGCCCAGCGCGAGCGCGTGCCGGTAACCTTCCGCGCCGCGGGCACCAGCCTGTCCGGCCAGGCCATCAGTGACTCGGTGCTGATCGTGCTCGGCGATAACTGGGGCAGCAAAGAGATCCGCGGCCAGGGCGAACAGATCCGCCTGCAACCCGGGGTCATCGGTGCCCAGGCCAACGCCTGGCTGGCCCCTTACGGGCGCAAGATCGGCCCGGACCCGGCCTCGATCAATGCCTGCAAGATCGGCGGTATCGTTGCCAACAACGCCAGCGGCATGTGCTGCGGCACCGCGCAAAACACCTACCACACCCTGGCCGGCCTGCGCCTGGTGCTGGCAGACGGCACGCGCCTGGACAGCGAAGACCCGGCCAGCGTTGCCGCCTTTGAAAGCAGCCACGCCGAACTGCTCGAAGCGCTGGCCCGGCTTGGCCGCGAAACCCGCGCCAACACCGAACTGGCAGACCGCATCCGGCACAAATACCGGCTGAAGAACACCACCGGCCTGTCGCTCAACGCCCTGGTGGACTACGACGAGCCGCTGGATATCCTCCAGCATTTGCTGGTGGGCTCTGAAGGCACGCTGGGCTTCATCAGCGCTGTCACCTACGACACCGTGCCCGACCACCCGCACAAGGCCAGCGCGCTGCTGGTGTTCCCCAGCGTAGAAAGCTGCTGCCGCGCGGTGACCGTGCTCAAGCGCCAGCCAGTGTCCGCCGTGGAGCTGCTCGACCGCCGCAGCCTGCGTTCGGTGCAGAACATGCCGGGCATGCCGCTGTGGGTAAAAGGCCTGTCGGACAATGCCTGCGCGCTGTTGATCGAGTCCCGCGCTGCCAGCCAGAGCCTGCTGCACGAACAACTGCAACAGGTCATGGCCTCCATCGCCGAATACCCGCTGGAACAGCAAGTGGACTTCAGCGAAGACCCGGCGGTGTACAACCAGCTGTGGAAGATCCGCAAAGACACCTTCCCCGCCGTCGGCGCCGTGCGCCAGACCGGCACCACGGTGATCATCGAAGACGTCACCTTCCCCGTCGAGCAACTGGCCGAAGGCGTCAACCGCCTGATCCAGCTGTTCGACAAGCACCACTATGACGAAGCGATCATCTTCGGCCATGCGCTGGAGGGCAACCTGCACTTTGTCTTCACCCAGGGCTTCAACAGCGCGCAGGAAGTGGCGCGCTACCAGGCCTTCATGGATGACGTGGCGCAACTGGTGGCCGTAGAGTTCGGCGGCTCGCTCAAGGCCGAGCACGGCACCGGCCGCAACATGGCGCCGTTCGTGGAGCTGGAGTGGGGGCATGACGCCTATCAACTGATGTGGACGCTCAAACGCCTGCTCGACCCCAACGGCATTCTCAACCCCGATGTGGTGTTGAGCGAAGACCCGGACATCCACCTGAAAAACCTCAAGCCGCTGCCTGCCGCTGACGAGATCGTCGACAAATGCATCGAGTGCGGCTTCTGCGAACCGGTCTGCCCATCCAAAGGCCTGACCCTCAGCCCACGCCAGCGCATCGTCATGTGGCGTGACATTCAGGCGAAAAAACGCGCCGGCATCGATACCCGCGCCCTGCTGCAGACATACCAGTACCAAGGCATCGACACCTGCGCCGCCACCGGCCTGTGCGCCCAGCGCTGCCCGGTCGGCATCAACACCGGCGAGCTGGTGAAGAAGTTGCGCAGCCAGGCCGCCGAGCATGCAAAGGCCGCCGACTGGCTGGCCGAACACTTCCACACCACCTTGGCCGGCGCCCGCCTGACCCTGACCGCCGCCAACACTGCGCGCAAGCTGCTCGGCGCCCCGCGCCTGGGCCGCCTGAGCGCCTCGTTGAGCAAAGCCAGCAAAGGCCGCCTGCCGCAATGGTCCCCGGCCATGCCGCAACCGCTGCGCAGCGTAAGTTTTGGCCCAGCGAGCAACGATGCCCGGCCACGGGTGGTGTACCTGGCGGCGTGCGTGTCGCGGGTGATGGGCCCGGCCTATGCCGACCGCGAGCAAAGTTCACTGCTGGACAAAACCCGCGCCCTGCTGGAAAAGGCCGGTTACCAGGTGGTGTTCCCCGGCAACGCCGACAGCCTGTGCTGCGGCCAGCCGTTCGCCTCCAAAGGTTACCCCGAGCAAGCGGAGCACAAGCGCCAAGAGCTGATCAACGCACTGCTGCACGCCAGCCGCGGCGGCCTGGACCCCATCTACTGTGACACCAGCCCCTGCACCCTGCGCCTGGTACAGGACCTGGGCGACACCCGCCTGGACCTGTACGACCCGGTGCGTTTCATCCGCACTCACTTGCTGGACAAGCTCGAGTTCACCCCACAGGACGAGCCGGTGGCCGTGCACGTGACCTGCAGCACCCAGCACCTGGGTGAAAGCCAGGCACTGATCGACCTGGCACGGCGCTGCAGCACGCAGGTGGTAATCCCGGAAGGGATTCACTGTTGCGGCTTTGCCGGTGACAAAGGCTTTACCACACCCGAGCTGAATGCCCACTCACTGCGCAGCCTGAAGGACGCGGTGCAGCATTGCAGCGAAGGGATTTCCACCAGCCGAACCTGCGAGATCGGGCTGTCCAGCCACAGCGGCATCGATTACCACGGGCTGGTCTACCTGGTAGACCGCGTCACCCGCCCCCGCACCCTCTGACCTGCCCGCTGATTCGCCGGCAAACCCCACCCCGGTTGTAGCAACTGTCTTGCTCAACCTCTAAAAGCCGGCGCGATCCAGGTGGTGGGCTTGCCGGCGATCGAGGGCGCAGCCCTCGCCCAAGCCCTCCAGAAGTAAGACATTTCCTAACCTGCAACCAAATGCTTCTGGATTAAATGCCTTGGGATTTATCCTACGACCGCCGCTGCCGTTTCGCCGTTGTTGCTCACCACCATCGGGGCTAACTTCCCTGGGTCGTTTTCGAACGACAGGGTGTGAGAACCCCGTAAACATGACAGCAGCCTCGTAATGGCGGCCCTGCGTGGGCAGACTTCGGTCTGGCCGGATTTCCCATGTTTACCGGTTTCTCACCCCACGCATGGCTGCCACCCAATCCCGTGAGAAAGGATCGCGTAGCAGCGCCTGTTGAGTAATCAAACTGGGATCTGCACCATGAAAAAAATCGTACCCGACCCACCTCGCTCCAAACTCCTCACCAACCCATACTTCTCCATCCACACCGACATGCCCCCTCCAGACGCCCTGGCCCACGCCAGCGAACTGCTGCGCGGCGTCGCCGAAACCATCGATGAACACTGCCGCACCCACGCCGGCGAACCGGGCCTGTGCATGCTCAGCAACGCCGAGCACGCCTGCGAAACATCCAGAGCCCTGATCGAGCATGCCTTGACTGGCCTCTACAACGCGCAAAGGCCGAGGTGATTCAATGAATGACGCATTGAAAGATGTCACCACCGCCGGCAGGGAAACCTTCGACCTGTTTCGCCTGCAACCGGGCGTGCCTTTCGAGCACGCCTTCAGCCAGCTCTCAGTACTGCTCGGCTGCATCCGCCACCTCACCACCGAGGCCGAGATGGAAAACGACCGCAAGGCCGGCAGCGCCGCCCGCATCCTGAGCGAAATGGCCAAGGCCCTGATCGACGACATCGAGCTTGGCCTGAACAAATCCCACTGATACCACCGGGCCGCTCCGCGGCCCATTCAGCGGAAACACCCCGCCACACACCATCATGTCGCCAAGCCAGCACACCGATTGAACCCTCGGCAAACCCCAGTAGTCCATCCTTACAGGCCCACCTCCCAGAGGCCTTCAAGGAGACACCCATGAAAGGTACCGCGCTTTCGGCCCTCTTCGCGGCCGCTACCCTCCTGGCTTCACCGGTGTTCGCTGCTGACGACCTCTGCGCCCTCAACATGCAGAAGATCGATGACGCCATGGCTACAGCTGGCGCCACTTCCGAAGGCCTGGACAAGGCCCTTAACGAAGACGTCGACAAGGCCAAGGCCGCGCAGGCAGCGGGCGACACCAAAGAATGCATCGCCATTTCCACCAAAGTGCTGCAGCGCCTGGAGAAAACCGACAAGGGCAGCGGCACGGCCGGTGGCAGCGGTAGCTAAGCTTTGAGCGGGCGGCAAGAAGCCGTTGTCGACGCCGCCCGCGCAAAGGCGTATACTCAGCGGCACGTGCCGAAAGGTACGTCAGCTAGAGCTGAGTGTGGGGCCGATTAGGATTCGACGCCGGTAGCGAAACTCTAGGTGCATGCCGAGTTGGTAACAGAACTCGTAAATCCACTGTTGCAACTTTCTATAGTTGCCAATGACGAAAACTACGAGGGTTACGCTCTCGCTGCGTAAGCAGCTGAGCCCGCTCTCCTGGTAGCTTCGGCTCCAGCAATCATCAGGGGATGCCTGTAAACCCGAAATGATTGTCATACAGAACAGGATCGTCGTGTAGCACGTTGGGGGCAAAGCGACTAAAACTTACCCAACTCGTCCAAAGCACCCTGCCCGTCGGGCGGCTGCGGATTAACTCAATAGACACGGCTAAGCATGTAGTACCGACAGCGGAGTACTGGCGGACGGGGGTTCAAATCCCCCCGGCTCCACCAAATCCTAAAAAAGAAGACGCCTTTGGGCGTCTTTTTTTGTGCCTGAATTAATCAGATCACACCTGCTTGACGTTACAGATCGTTTCGAAATGCAGCGAAAAACTCAGATTTATCCCCTTTCCTGTAGTCCATTTCCCAAAGATACTCTCCAACCCTGTTTTCCGTTGCGGACGCTTTTTCAGGGTCTTAGTCTCGGTGCGTCGTTGCACATCAACGGCATGACTTTGACAGGTCGCGACGGTAAACAACAAAACGGCTCGTCGTTATGGCAGCTGTACGTGCGGGCACGCTTGCGTGCGCCGGAACTTGTTGTTTCCGCCGGTCTGTCAACCCGCGTACAGCTGCCACCCTCTGTTTGACAGCAGACGGTGACGGCCCTGAAATGGAAGCAATCATGTTGAAGATAGTTCCCGATCCACCCCACCTCCTCCACTCCCTGGAAGACACGCTGATGATGGCCGCCGACTACGCCCTGTGCGCCGAAGTCGTCGCCCAGCAGGCAATGCTGATGCAGCCCAAGTCACCAGTATCGTTGTTAATCATGACCTCAATGCACGAGCTCGAGACGCTACGCAAATTGCTCGAAGCGGCGCTGATCCAGATCCAGAAACCCGCCGATCCGCAAACGCTGCACTGATCCGCATCATGACCTGCCTGGCCTGACTCTCCCGCACGGCGATGCACTTGTAGGAGTCCGGCTTGCCGGCGATAGGGCCAGGCCAGGCAACTACGACTTCAGGGAGATCAAACAGTGACCACCGAAGAAACCAAATTCACCGTCGGCAAAACCACCTTCTTCCAAGGCGAAAACCAGACCCACGCCCTTTTCCGCATCGAAGCCGGCATCCCATGCCAGGCCGCCCGCGAACAGGCCTCGGAACTGATGGGCTATGCGCGCGACCTGAGTATCGACGGGCTGATGGAAGACAAACCACAGCTGCTCTGGGCCTCGCACTACCTCTGCGCCCTGGCAAAGGCCCTGCTCGATGATGCCGAGCTGGGCATGATGAAAACTTGAATGCAATCCTAAGTAGGTTAAGCGTAAGCGCTCCATGAACCCTACATTCAAAGCGCTTACCTGATCCCCGATGCTGTGCTCCCCATTTCTTTCTGGAGCTCGCCGACCATGATGCGACCCGACGCCAAAGTCGAAAACGTGTACCTCTACCCCAAGCCCGTCGACTTTCGAAAATCCATCGATGGCTTGGCCGCGCTGGTCGAACTCGATATCAAGGTGGCGGTGTTCGACTCAGTGCTTTTCGTCTTCCTCAACAAGCCGCGCAATCGCGGGAAAATCCTGTATTGGGAGCGCAACGGCTTCTGCCTCTGGCTCAAGCGCCTGGACTCCGAACGGTTCAAAACCTCACCCGATCCGACTGACGTCGCCATTGTCCTGACCGTTCAGGAACCTGTTCTGCTCAAGCAACTGCTTGAGCAGATGATCAACGAGCGCGCGTCCGACAAGGGCAAGATCGTTCATCTCGAAGAGGAAGTTGCGCTGTTGCGCCAGCGCTTGTTCGGGCGCAAGACCGAGCAGACTGGCGATGCAGCGACACCACAGTTGCCACTCTTCGACGAAGCGGAAAGCCTGGCCGAGCCCTTGGATGAGGCTGACGACGAAGAAGTCGTTGCGCCAACCAAACGCCGTGGCAAGCGCAAGCCGCTGCCAACTGATTTGCCGCGTATCGAAGTTGTCCACGAACTGCCCGAGCATGAACTGACCTGCGCTTGTGGCTGCCGTAAACATGCCATCGGTGAAGAAGTCAGCGAACAGCTTGAAATCGTCCCGATGCAGATTCGCGTCATCAAACATGTTCGCAAGGTGTACGGCTGCCGGGACTGCGAGTCAGCGCCCGTGACGGCGGACAAACCCGCCCAGATGATCGAGAAAAGCATGGCCAGCCCTTGTGTGCTGGCCATGCTGCTGACCACCAAATACGTAGACGGCTTGCCGCTTCACCGCTTCGAAAAAGTGCTGGGGCGTCACGGTATCGATATCCCGCGTCAAACCCTGGCACGCTGGGTGATTCAATGCAGCGAGCACTTTCAGCCGCTGCTGAATCTGATGCGCGAAAGCCTGTTGAACAGTCGGATCATCCACTGTGATGAAACACGTGTGCAGGTGTTGAAAGAGCCGGGGCGTGAGCCCAGCAGCCAATCCTGGATGTGGGTACAAACCGGCGGCCCACCTGATCGACCGGTGATCCTTTTCGACCACGCCACCAGCCGAGCGCAGGAGGTGCCGGTGCGCCTGCTGGACGGCTATCGCGTCTATGTCATGACCGACGACTACGCCGGTTACAACGCGCTGGCTGCACAGGACGGACTGGAGCGATTGGGCTGCTGGGCGCACGCGCGCTGCAAGTTCGTCGAAGCGCAGAAAGTACAGCCCAAGGGCAAAACAGGACGCGCTGACATCGCATTGAATCTGATCAATAAGCTCTATGGCGTGACGACGAAGATCGTAAGGTTGCCCGCATGGAGCGCAGCCTACCATTGCTGACTCAGCTGAAAAACTGGGTAGAGAAAACGCAACCTCAGGTCACGACGCAGAATGCCTTTGGCAAGGCCATCGGTTACTTGCCCAGCAACTGGAGCAAATTGGAACGCTACGTCGAGCACGGCTACTTGCCGATGGACAACAACGCAGCCGAGCGTGCGATCCGCCCGTTTGTCATCGGAAGAAAGAACTGGTTGTTCAGTGACACGTCCAAAGGTGCCACTGCCAGCGCACAACTTTACAGCTTGGTAGAAACGGCCAAAGCCAACGGCCAAGAACCCTATGCGTGGCTGCGCCACGCACTGGAACGCCTGCCGCAGGCGTGCTCAGTAGAAGACTACGAAGCGCTACTGCCATGGAATTGCACACCTCAAATACACAGCTAGGTGCGCTGCCCATCTTTGGTTATGCGGGGTTCATGGAGCGCTTACAATTCGGTGATCGGCTGAGACATGCGCCCCGACCGCTCCCGTGACACGGTGCGCTGCAGATCAATCTGGCCAAGTGCTTTTTGGAAATGGGTGCCGCTCAGCGCGGGCGTGTAATGGGACGGAGCCTGCATGACAGGCAAGTCCGTGAACGTTAACCAGGGTATAGCCGTGAATGAACTCCAAATAATGTCCCTGCTTGTGGGTAAATGTTTATGCCGTTTGAATGGTGAGACCCGTTGTTGCAGCTCCACCATGAAAGCCCCGCTTTGCGAGGCTTTTTTAATGTTCGCCAACTGAGAGAGGGTCTACCTGGTAGGCTCAAGAAGTTGAGACACCACCCCAGCCTACGATGCAACTCTTAGTATTAGAGCAACACTCGGAAATGCCTCTTGTCGGCGTCCGACGATTTGAGGATACGGTATTCCATGCCACTGGCAACGGCGATCTGCTGGGCGAAGTCCTTTTTGGCCTGCACCACAGCATCTTCGATCTGGTTGTCGGCCTTCACCTCGACGATGACGTACTTCAGGCTGCCATCCGGCTCTTCGCGCTGGAAGATGAAGTCCGGGTAATAGCTACGCACGGTGCGCGAATCGGGGTCGATGTACTGGATGAAGAAATCGGACTGGCCATGGGTCAGCATCCCGGTGAAGTAGATCTTCTTCACCTGCTGCTCCCGCAGCAGATCCCAGAACAACCAATTCTCTGAACCGGAATCGAAGCAGTAGGTGTCGAGGTGGAAGCTCTTGGCGCGCTCCTCGTCTTTGATCTGTGCGTCGTGCATCCGCACAATCTTGTCCTTGGACGCTGACATTTCGTAGTAGCCGTTGGCAGGGATCTTGATCAGATCGACCTCGTAATCGTCCTTCTTTTCGTACTCGTCAAGATCGAAGAGCAGACGAAACAGACGAGGGATGATTTCGTCATATAGCAACTCGTTAAACTCGTTAGTGATAGCCACCAGTTCGGAGATTCCTTCTTTCGTCGTCTCTAGCAGCTCCTCGATCTCCAGTGGGCTTCGGTTGAGATAACGCGACACCTCGGCCACCAACGTCATAGGCGAGAAAGCGCGCTTATCACGGCGAGCAGTAAGGTCGAAGGTTCGACCACCGGACGCACGCATAGCATCGGTGGCAGTAAGACCGTCTTGCTGAGTTTCAATAAGTCGGTATTTTTCGATCAACTCGTTCCATTTCTGTCGGCTGGAACGCTCAGGCATCAACTCCTGCCCCTTAACCAGTTGCTTCTCACGCATCTGATAGAGCTTGCGCACGCGTGCTAGCTTGATCTTGACCGAGGGTTCCACGACACGCACTTCCACGCGTTCCTTGTCCTTACCGACCTTTTGCAACTCGTCAGCGCTGATGCGGAAGTTCTGCTGCAGTTCGTTATTGAGCGTGTTGAGGTTGTCGTCTGAAAGGAAGACGTGACCTGTGTGCTGGGCCTCGCCGATGGCACGCAAACAACGCATGGTTGCCTGCAGCACGAACACCTTGGACTTAGGCTCACGGAAAAGCCCGACCCCGAACAACGAGCGACAGTTCCAGCCTTCACGGCCTTTGTTGACCAGAAGAATAAACTGCTTTTCCGAGCCTTCAGTGTCCAATCGATTGAACTCACGGATGTCGTCGTTGGTAGTGATTTTGCTATCACCCACGTTGACCAAGATGCGCGAGGTTGGGATGCCATGTTTGAGCAGAACACGCTCGACGGCTGGCTTCAGCTCTCTTGTTAGTTCTTCCACTGTAGCAGCGAAGAATGCCAGCTTGGGCAGCAAGCCTTCCGGACGCAGCTCGCCAGACTCCTTCAGGAAGCTCTCGATGGCGATGTCGACAAATTCGTCGGTGCGAGTATTGGAATAGCCGTGAAGTGTCACCTTCTTGAGGAATCCCTTGTCGATGGCCTCCTTCAGGCCATAGGCGTAGACAACCTCAGGCAGCACTTCGCGCCCCACATAAGGCGTACCAGTGTAATTATAGCAAGCCACCACTCGCGTACCCGCCGCATTCAGACTGGCTGCCAGGATGTCGATGGTGGTGCGTAGGCTAGTGTCCGTTTCCTTTGCGCCAACTCCCATATCCTTCGCAAGCGTCTTGCCGAAGGCGTGGTGGGCCTCGTCAACGTAAATACCAAGCTGTTCCAGGCGGCGCAATTTTTCGAAGCGCTGGTTGGTGGTCAGCTCGCCCTCCTCCTCCGGCTGATCAAAGTTGTAGAGATCGGCGGCATCTGCATAGACGCCGTTTGCAGATAGCGTTTCCCCCGTGGCACCAAACAGCTTATCAACTGAGGTTTTTTCCTTATGCTTACGCTTGAGGATGATCTTCTGCGTGTTGGAAACGATGATGTTGAAGCGCGAGCGATCCAGCGTGTCCAGCGAGGTGCCCGCTTCTTCGAGATAGTGGAAGCGCAGGTGGGTAGTCAGGAAGTGTACGTACTCCGGCGGCACCACGCGGGTGAGGTCGAAGGCTTCGATTTCCTTGAGCGACTGCAGCACCGTCTTGTCCGGCGCGAATACCAGAGCGTTATGGCAGTAGTGCGCGTCCTTAGGAAATTTATTTGCCAGCAAGAACTCGTAGAATACACAGGTGGCCATCAGAATGGTTTTACCGGTGCCCATCGTCAGCGCGAAGATGTAGTTAGGGTAGGTGCGCGAGTTCTTGCGCATCTTCTCGAACAGCACCTTGTACGAGTTCAGCTCGAGCTCGTCGGACTCACCAAACGAAAACATCTCCTGCCCGGCAGTGCCGTGGAAGGAGCCAAACTTGCGGCCCTCGAACTTACCGCTGCGCTCGTACCACGCCTTGAAGATTTCCTCGACCTTGGCATTGCCGAGAAACTCCTTCAAGAAGACGTAGGTTTCTAACGCCTCGAATTGCGGCTGACGTAGGAAGGCCTTGGGGTTCTTCTCCGGGTTGTTGAAGTCGAGGTACTTGCGCGTCAGCTCGCGGTAGCTCTGACGCAGCTTGCCGCGATTGTCCCGATGGAACTGCCAGAGAAAGCGGAAGAAGGCAAAATCTAGCGACGTACTGGTGCTGCTGGCCGACTTACTGCTGGCTTTGGTGGCTGAGTGTTTAGTCGCCATAGCTCACACTCCCTTCCCACGATTCCGACAACAGGTCGGAGATCTTCACACGGATGGTACCTGCATCCTCCGGCACCTTGTACGTACCCTTGACCAGATCGTTCTTGCCAGGAATGTCTACCACTGCCGGTTGGAGTACTGCGCCATCAAAATTCCAATCGATCAGCACCGATTCGACCAACTCTTTCCAGTCATCGGCAGCCTCCTTCTGTAGCGAGAGCTTTTGCAGCAGATTCATCGGGTAGAAGCGCTCAATCACCAGCTCGCCGTTCTTGATGGCCAGTTTGGCCTGTGAGTCGCGCTTGAACTCCAAGTCGGCCTTGTCGCGCAGGATATCCACCACCTCGACGTCGATCTTGAAGGGACGGGCGGCCAGCTCCAGTTGCGCGGACAGGTCTGGCTCGTGGCCCATGCATACAAGGGTGATCTTCTCTACAGGTCGATTCGGCGACTCGTTCTGCTTTCGCTCCCAGGCCTTGTAGTCAAAGCCCGCGATCAGCTCGTTCAGGTCGGCGCGGGTGGCGATGCGGTTGACCGGCATGATCTTGACCATGCGCCCGTCCTTTTCTCCGTCGAACACAGTACTGAACTCCAGCTTCTGAACTTCCAGAGCATCGATCAGCAGTTCCTTGGCCTGAACGGGGTTGCGGAAAACGTCGTAATGATTGACGTTGTAAAACTCAAACCCAGTAAAAAATTTGGCCTCGCCGTTATGGTCTTTCTGACGCAGCTTATCCGCCACTCCAATTAGGCGTTTAGTCGTCGTCTGGATCGCACCGAGGTTGATGTCCGCGCCAATGAAGCGGCGACCAAGTCTCAATGAAACTGCTTGCGTTGTTCCCGACCCCATAAAGCAGTCAAACACAAGGGAGTTTGGGTTTGAGGACGATTTGATTATGCGCTCTAGTAGTTCCTCAGGCTTCTGAGTCGGATAATCCTCAGATTCCAATGAGTTGCTAGACAATGCGACAAAATCAGTCCAAATGGACTGCAACTCAACGCCGGGCATGTCATCAACGTATTGGATGGCATTGGGTCGTCCTTCACCATCTCTTGCCCAGCGGATTCGCCCCTTAGCTTCAAGTTCATCGAGCGCCTTCAAAGGGCTTTTCTTGGCTTCGTCGCTCAGAAGATGCTCAAGAAACGATGGCACAGCCCAGTGCCTACCCTTGCCAACGGTACTAGGGTTTAAGCCCTTCCAGGTTGCACCTGACTCACCGCTGCGCAAGCCGGGGGCGGTAATAGGACTTTCACGATACAACTTGCCCGCTTCATCTGGCTTGAAGTTGGACTCAAGATATTCCTTGCTATACGCGGTGTATTGCTGATTCCAAACGTACTTGGGCGTCTTTGTGTAAAAAAGGACTGAATCGTGAATGTGGTTGTATGCGCCGCTACCCGAGCGTGCAGTTGTTCTTCGCCAGACAATTTCATTCTGGAAATTTGACGCTCCGAATATTTCATCCAGGGTCAATTTCAAGGCATGGGAGCGACGATAGTCGCAGTGGACGTATATCGAGCCATTCTCAGCAAGAAGTTCTCGAAGAATCGCGAACCTCTCGTACATGAATTGCAAATACTCGTCGTTTGTCCATATATCTCCGTATTGTTTTTCCTCAAAGGAGTTCTGATCGTTCTCGACCGTCTGCCCCTTGAGTTTAATCTTTTTCTTGTAGTCTGCCCTTGAGTCAAACGGCGGATCGATATAGATCAGGTCAACTTTTCCACGGAACTCCTTCAACAGGTGACTCATCACCTGCAGGTTGTCACCCCAAAAAACTTTGTTGCGCCAGCCGTCCACTTCTTCGCCGTGGACTTCCTTCAGTTGCGCCGGGTAATACTGCGTCGAGGTGAATGGGCGCTTACCGCGCCAGTTGAGCATCGGGTAACCTTTGATCGGCTCGAACTCGTACTTCTCGACATTGGTGGTGTCTCCATCTGGCGTGGCCAGTCGCAGGCTTTCCTGCGCAGGTGTGGTTTTACTCACTTCTCGTTATCCCTGAATTTCCAACTCTTGTTGTCGCAGTAGGCACGCATGTCGCAGCTCTGACACAGCTTGGCTGGGCGTTCGGCGATGGCGTAGTCCTGCCGCTCAATGCGCGCGACGATGTTGTCGAAGCGCGCGATGGTCTTCCCGATGGAGTGGTCGTCCTTGTTGAACGACACATATGGATTCCCGCCACCTTCACCGGTGTAGTACAGATGCATCCGGCTGACCTTCTGACCTGTGCGCTCTTCCACCAGGTGGGCGTATACCTCCAGCTGATGCTGGTACTGGCGCAGGCGCTTCCGATCCTTCTCCATGTCAGGCTTCTTCTCCGACTTGAAGTCAATGATCTCGACCGTGTCATGCTCGCCTCGGATCAGATCGACGCTACCTTTCAAGATGTACTGATCCTTGATGAGAGAGATCTCGACCTCGGCCTCCTTGATACGATCCCAGTTGCCGTGTTCTCGCTCGTAGTAGCTCAAGACGTGCAACAACGCCGCCTGTTGCGAACTGGGCCCAAGGTAGACTCGCTCCTTCTTGGATAGCATCGCATAGTTGGTTGAGAACCAGCCTTTGATGGCGTCGAAAGAAACGGAGCCTTCCTCGCCGCGCAGCACGGCTTTGTGAATGTCCTCGATGGTCTGGTGCACCAGTGTACCGAAGAGCATCGGGCTCTCGCGGATGGGTGTGAATTCTAGTTCTTTGAAGAAGCGGTACTGTTCGGCGCAGTTCTCGAACACAGTAATGTGCGAGGTGAACGAGTATTCGCGCTTGAGGCTAATCTGCTTCACTGCCTCGTAAGTCAGTGCCGCGAGATCAACGTCACGCCAGCTGGGCAGCTCGTAGAACAGCCGCTCGAAGTATTTGGACGGCGACTTGCCGCGTCCTTGTTTCTCCTGCGCGGCCAGCACCAGCAGGTTCTGGGCACGTGAGAAGGCGGTATAGAATAGCCGCCAGAAGTCGAACTTCTTGATGTGGTCGAGCGGCTCGAAGCGTTCCTTGGACAGGTAGCCGCCGTCTTCCAGCAATACATCGAGCGCGCTGTACTGTTTGCGCGGCACCGCCTCCAGCGAGCCACAAACCACCACCGGAAATTCCAGGCCCTTGGATTGATGGATGGTGAGGAAGGAGACGCAGCCCTTGGGCGCGTACTCGGCTTCGTCCTCGTATTCGCCGATGCCGCCATCCTGTAGGAAGCGCAAGAACTGGTTGAACAGATCACGTAGGTTCTTCTCCAGCCACTCGGGATTAAGCACGCTGACAAAGTGCAGGTACTCGAACTTGGTGAGCAGCTTGGAGAACGTGCCGAGGTTGCGCGCCGCGCGCCCCTTGTCCACGCCTTGCACGGCCCCATCCGTGAGGAAGCGCGAGAAGAGCGGGAACTGCAGCAGTTGGTAGAACAAGCCGGAGAAGGCATAGTCGGTGTTCTGCGTGAGTACGGCGTGGCGCTTGGCCAGCGGGCGCGCCCAGTCCAGCAGCGCTTTGTTCTCAGGCTTGCGCAGCTCGTCAATGAAGGGCTTGAAGCACTGGTGGTCGTAGTAGTCCCAGATGGGCAGCGTAACGCCTTCGGCCCACGCCCGCACCTTAGGGAACTGTGGGAACAGAAATATCAGCGCGCCAATCATCAGGCGGATTTCCTCGCGCTCGAAGAACATGTTCGAGCGGGGCGAAAACACGGGGAGGCCTTGCGCTTCGAGAAAGCGCGCCAGCGCCACCACCTTGTCGTTCTTGACCGAGCGGAACAGAAAGGCCACCTGATTCCAGTCCGCAAGCTGGCCGGAACCCTTGAGGCCGTTGAGGAAGGCCAGTACCTCGGCGTGCCAATTGGTGGTGTCGCCGCTGTCATCCTTGGCGGCCAACCGCACCGCCGTGGCCATCTCAGGGAAATCGTCCTCGCGCGGGATAATCTGCTTGGCGAAGCGGAACACCCGAGTGCCGTCGTCCCAAACCTGCTCCTTCATCCACTCATTGTAAAAACGGATAATGTCCGGGTGCGAGCGGTAGTTGACGGTGAGCTTGACCTGCTTACACTGGCCGTCGTTGAACAGCGCAGGGAACTCCAGAATGTTGCGGATGGTGGCCCCGCGAAAGCGATACAAGCCCTGGTCATCGTCCCCCACCACGCACAGATTACGACGCTCGCCCGCCAGCAACAGAAGGATGCGTTCCTGAATGGTGTTGGTGTCCTGGTACTCGTCCACCATCAGGTGAGTGAGCTTGTCGCGCAGTTGCGCCAGCACCTCGGGGCGCTTTTCCAGCAGTTGCAGAGCCTCGTACTGGATGCCGGAAAAGTCCAGCGAGTTGTGCTCGTTGAGCAGCTCCTGATACTTGGCAAAACAGGTGGCCAAGGCGCGGATTTCCAATTCCGGTGCCACCGCCAGCGTGGCTCCATCGAGCGCCTCCTCGCTGACCTTGTTGAGCCACTTGAGCAGACTCTCCGATTGCGCCCAGCGGCCCGTCTGGTCATGGCCCATGACAAGCTGAGCGCCTGGTAGCTCGCGGAAGTCTTTGATGTGCTGGTAGAGGAAGTACTGCTGATCGAACTGGTCGAACAGTGTGAAGCTGCGCTTGAGCCGGGTGAACTCGCGGTAGTCTTCCAAGAGCCGTAGGCAAATGGAGTGGAAGGTGCCGAGATACATCTCGTTCAGGTTGAACTGGATGTTCAGCTCGGCCAGCCGATTGGAGATGCGAGTAGTGAGCTCGCGCGCGGCCTTGTCGGTGAAGGTGACAACCAACAGCGACTCGGGGGCGACTCCCTTGTGGGTGATGAGATAGACGATACGCTCTACCAGCGTGAAGGTCTTGCCAGCCCCAGGCCCGGCAATGATGAGCACCGGACCATCGGTAGCCAGAATGGCTTCAAGCTGCTGGGGATTGGCCTTGGACTGGAGGGCGGTGGCGTTGGAGGTCATTCAGCCCCCTCGTCATACTCCACTGTCGATTTGCCGATGCGGTTGGCAATCCACTTGTCCAGGTCACTGCGCCGAAAGCGCCACGTACCACCGAGTTTAAAGGCCGGGAGCTTACCGCTCGCGGCCAGGCGATAGACCGTGCGCTTACCTGCCTTCAAAAAGGCAGCAACCTCGTCAATCGTGAGGATCTCGTCTGGCTGGTCGCTCATCGGCTTTCCCATTTCATTTGCAGAGTGTTTGGTTTCTACCACATCTTGTCATTTTATTCCCAGATTGTGCAGACTTGTGCAAACTTGGCATCGGAAAGATGCCTGACCGAGAGGGAACAGCGGTGGCATCGAACTACGAGGCAATTTGCGAGGAAAACCGGGAGAGCTACGGCACCAAAGGCGCTCAAAAATCCGGGAGGCTAGCCGCTGGGCTTTACGACGACCGCACGCACTTCATCTTCGAATTGCTGCAAAACGCCGAAGACGCCCTCGGCAGGCGCAGAGACTGGCACGGGTCGCGCAAGGTTGCCTTCACTCTAGATTCGACCCGCCTATCGCTCTCCCACTTCGGCAAGCCGTTCGACGAGGCTGACGTCCGAAGCGTCTGCGACATAGCTGAGAGCACTAAGAACGAGTCCTCGATTGGCCGCTTCGGCCTTGGCTTCAAGTCCGTCTATACCGTCACCGATCTTCCGGAGATCCACTCTGGCGATGAGGATTTCGCTATTGAGAACTACGTCTTTCCCAAGCGAATGCCACGGTTGGCGCGCGCGGCGGATGAAACTCAGATCGTCCTGCCCCTGAAACCCGAGGACACGAGCGCAGCCCAGGACATCACAGCAGGGTTTCGCCACTTGGGCCCAGGCGCGCTGCTGTTCCTGCGTCACATCGACGAAATCAACTGGAGCGTCGAAGGCGGCGCCTCCGGGTTCTACCTGCGCAACAGCCCAGAAACGCTTGGACCCAATGTTCAGCGCATCACGGTAATCGGCAACGAGGATGATCGCTCCGAAGTCGATCAGAACTGGCTGGTGTTCCACCGCGACGTGTTTTCTGCCGAACAGCAAAAGATCGGACGGGTAGAAATCGCCTTCTCGCTGATCGCAGTGAAGGACGCTCCCGGCCGCTGGGCAGTGCAGCCACTGGCCAAGTCACCATTGGTGGTGTTCTTCCCGACCGTGGTTGAAAGCCACCTTGGCTTTCTTGTGCAAGGCCCGTACCGCACCACGCCCAGCCGCGACAACATCCCACCCGGCGAGCCGTGGAACCAACATCTGGTCAAGGAAACATCCAGCTTGCTGGTGGAAGCAATGCGCTGGATGCGGGACAAGGCCATGCTGGATGTCTCGGCGCTTCGGTGTCTTCCACTTGACCGCGAGAAGTTCCCACAAGATTCGCGGTTCGCGCCGATGTTCGATGCCGTCCAGCAGGCATTTCAGAAGGAGGCGCTGCTTCCCACATTCGACGGCGGGCACGTTAGCGCCGATCAGGCCAAGCTGGCGCGCACACAAGATCTGCGCGAGCTGTTCAGCCCCGAGCAGGTTGCAGCACTGTTCGACTCGGAGGTCGCCGCTTGGTTGTCTGGCGACATCACTCAGGACAAGGCACCCGAGATTCGCCATTACCTGATGCGTGAACTCGACATCGACGAAATCACGCCAACAAAGCTGGTGCCAAGCCTAAGCAAGTCATTCCTTGAGGCTCAACCTGATGAGTGGGTATTGCGGCTGTACGAATTCCTGAGCGGCCAGGAGAAGGCTCTGCGTCGCAATCTCGACACTGTACCACTCATCCGCCTTGATGATGGCAGCCACGTTGTCGCCCGCGAGAACGGGAAAAGCAAGGCATTCTTGCCAAGCGCTATTGCCACCAGCTTCCCGACGATGCGCCGCGCTGTGTGCGCGACACCCGAGGTGCGATTGTTCCTAATTTCCCTGGGCATCACCGAACCCGATCCAGTGGATGACGTGATCTGGAACCTCCTGCCGAAGTACCAGCAAGACGAAGTGGATGTAGACGACGATGCCTACGCTGCAGACATCGAGCGCATCTGTACTGCCTTCAGCACTGACTCGGCCAGTCAGAAGGAAAAACTCCGTTCAGCCTTGCGCGATACCAACTTTGTAATGGCGGTCGACACCGGCGATGGTAAAGCGTATGTCGCCAAGCCCGGAGAAATCTACATCGCCACCGACCGCCTGCAGCAGTTATTCGCCGGCGTGCTGGACATCCTGATCGTCGACAACGCATACGACTGCTTGCGCGGTGAAGACATCCGCGACCTGCTGGTGTCGTGTGGCGCAAGCCGCTACCTCATTTCGCAAGCAATACCATCGGGGCTGGGGCATGCCGAGAAAGTGCAGATTCGCCGTGAAGCAGGCCTTGAGCGCGCAAGCTGGGAAGACCAACCAGAAGACTTCACTCTTCGCGGGCTGACGCAGTTGCTGGAGTTCTTGCCCTCTCTGAGGCCAGAGGAGGCATCAGCCAGAGTGAAGGTGCTGTGGGAGGCGTTAGCTGACCTTGAGGCGCGCGGCACTGCTGCCTTCTACGGATCCTATAAATGGGGCTATTTTCACGAGACAAAGACCGTCCGATTCGACGCCACCTTCATCCGGACGCTCAATCAGGTCGCCTGGGTGCCAGACGTCGACGGGAAGCTCTTACCTCCGGGGCTCGTAGTGTTCGATACCCTTGGCTGGAAGCCCAATCCCTTCCTACTGACTAAGATCGCCTTCAAGCCGCCGATCATCGATCAGTTGGCCAAAGAGGTGGGCATCGACCCGGCGATTCTCGATCTACTACGAAGAGATCCCGCTATCGTTGCTGAGCTGGCAAATCGATTGAGCACCACACCAATACCAGAGCGCGAACCATCAACAGTCCCCGAGCCCGAGGCCGACGAACCATCCGACGGCGACGTGTACGACGATGCGAAAGACCTGTACGGCGACGATATGCCAGATATCCCACCCGGCACATCTGATCCCGATGGTGACGACGGCGTGGGCAGTGGTGCGGGACGCGGCGGCCAAGGCCGTACTGGTAGCGGTACACGGCGCGGCAACGACCAAGGCAATGGAGGCGCAAACGGTGGCTCAGGTGACCACGGCGCGCCTGGCGGTAAAGGAAGTGGAAATGGCGGTGGCTATGGTAAAAGGACGCCCGGCCAGCCCGGGGCACGTCCCTTCATTTCCTACATCGGCGCACATCCGGATGACGATGGCCCAGATCCCGATGACCTCGATCAGGTGGCGCGAATGCAGATCGAAGGGCACGCCATCGACCTAATCATTCGCCTTGAGCCGAAATTGTGCCGCACACAGGACGGCAACCCCGGTTTTGACCTTTTTGAGGCCGACAGCAGTGGCAGGCAGATTCGATGGGTAGAAGTGAAGTCGATGACCGGCAGCCTACGAGATCGGCCCGTGGGGTTGTCACACACGCAATTCGACTGTGCCCGTGAAAAAGGCGATGCGTATTGGTTGTACGTGGTCGAACACGCGACCGATACAGGACAAGCGCGCGTGCTCCGAATTCAGAACCCCGTCGGTCACGCCAAGACGTTCACGTTCGATCGGGGGTGGAGCGAAATCGCTCAAACGAGACTTCCAACTTAAACGATTCGAGATGGGGTTTGCGGAGCAGGCGACTGAGCTTAAGTGCACTTTCTGTTCAGTTGCCCCTCAAACCCCATTTTCTGAAGCTACGGCGTCCACCTCTAAGACCTCAACCTGACAGACAGAGCGCTTAGCGTACGAAAATTTCCATTTTCTCTTTTCGCCCCACAAAGGTTATATCGGTACTGGATGAAAACAACAGTCGATGGGGTCGCGGCACTCTACGGGTGGCAAGTGTCCCATCGAGTCCAGAATGGGCCATGCGGTGCAGCCTCATGAGCCAGAGTTACACGATTCAATCCATATTTTTGTCCGAGCTACAGCCTTTGGCGTATCCCGCACCCCATCCCCAACTATTCTAACAATCCAAGCCACCAACCCCGCCCTCCCCCCTTGGAGAACCAACCGTGCCCAACGCAGGAAGCGCTCCCCACCACCCCGGCGCAGTAATCTGGCTAACCGGCCTCTCCGGCGCAGGCAAATCCTCCCTAGCAAACGCCCTAGCCCTACGCCTAAACCAACTAGGCCACCCCTCCTACGTTCTCGACGGCGACGCCCTGCGCCACGGCCTAAACGCCGACCTCGGCTTCTCCCCCGCTGACCGCCATGAAAACAACCGCCGTACCGCCGAGGTAGCAGCACTATTCGCCGATGCCGGCCTAATCTGCATCACCGCGCTCATTTCCCCCTACCGCGCCGACCGCGCTGCGGCGCGCCGGGCGTGCAAAACCGGGTTCCATGAAGTGCATGTCAAAGCAGACCTAGCCACCTGCGAAGCGCGCGACCCGAAGGGCCTGTACCGCCGGGCACGGGCGGGGGAGCTGAAGGATTTCACAGGCATCGATGCCCCCTATGAAGCACCGCAGCACCCCGAGCTGGTATTGGATACCGCTGGCACCACGCTGCAAAGGGCGCAGGACCTGCTGCTGGATTATGTCCTCGAGCAGGTCCTAGCCCCCCAAGGGCTCACGACCCCGGCGTGATCTCGCCTCGCTGCCAGCGGGCTTCGCTGTTGCCCAGGGCCTGGGCGATGTCGGACAGTTTGTCGGACGGCAAAGTTGCCGGCAGCGGGTCAAGGCCGGCGCTGGCGAACAGCTGGCCGTAGCTGTTGCGCAGCTCGGCGTAGGCCAGGTCGCGGCGCAGGTCTGCCTGCAAGGCGTTGAGCTCACCCTGGATCAGTTCCAGCTCGCCAATACCTTGGGCCTGATGGCGGTTGCGCAGCTGTTCGACGATCTGTTGATCGAGGGCGACCATCTGCTGGCTGGTGGCGAACTGGCGACGTGCTTCGCTGTAGTTGGCGTTGGCCACGTACAGCTGGGCCAGGATGGCCATCGACATGGCTTGGCGGCGTGCCTCGACCACCTGCTCCCCTGCCTTGGCCACATCGATCGACGCTGGGCCGGACAGCACGTTGAACAGGTTCCAGGTGACCTTCACGCCGTAGTCGGCCCAGTGCTGGTTGGTCAGGAAGCTGTTGCTGTCGTAATGGCCGCCAGCGGAGAACTCCAGGCCCGGCAACATGCGCAGCATCGACTTGCGCACCTCGGCGGCGCTGATGCGTGCCTGGTAGTCCTGCTCGCGCAGTTCCGGGCGGGAGGCCAGGGCCTGCTGCTCAAGGCTGTCCAGCCCGACCTTGAGTTCGGGCACGCTGTAGTCGTCGCTGGCGGCCAAGGTCAGGTCGGTGCCCGGCGGCAGGTTGATCAACGCGCCGAGCTCGGTCTTGGCCAGCGACAGGGCACGGCGTTGTTCCTCCAGCTGGCGGGTGGCTTCGATCAGCGAGCGCTGGTAGTTGAGCGCCTGGATCTGGTCGCCGATGCGCTGTTCGCCCATGCGCTGGCTGTTGTCACGCGCCTGGTCCACCCGCACCATCAAGGCGTCGATCTGCTTGAGCAGGCGCTCGGCAGCCACCGCCCGCCAGTAGGCCGAGCGCACGTCCTGGATGATGGTCTGCACCACCTTGCGCCGGCGTTCCTGCACGATCAGGCGCTGGTCGCCCTGCTGTTTGGCGCTGACATAGCTGACGCCGAAGTCCAGCACGTTCCACACCATGGTCAGGTCCGCCACGTCGCGGTCGCGGTCCTGGGAGGTGGAGGGTTCCAGCGACTGGGTGTTGGTCAGCACGCTGCGGCTGCTGGCGGCGCTGGTGTTGCTGCGCCCGGCATAGCCTGCCGACATCGCCATGCGTGGCAGCATGTCGAATGTGGCCAAGTCGACCTGGCGCTGGGCCAGGGCTTCTTCCATCACCTTCAGCCGCGCTTCCAGGTTGTACTTGACCGCGCGGGCCATTGCCTGGTGCAGGGTCAGCGGACCTTGCAGTGCCTCCTGGCCCTTGAACATGCTGGCCAGGTCGTCACGCGCGCGCTGTTCGCTGACGCTGCGCTCGATCGGCTGGGTCTTCACGGCACAACCTGTCACCGCCAGTGCCAACATGCTGATCGCAAATATCCTTGATGCCTTGCTCATCCCCACCGCCCCCTGGTACTGCTTTTTGATATCCATTGTGTTGTTATCCGCCATGGCTCCGGCTCACGCCTCGGGCATGGGTGCCTTGATCTGTCCGAGCGCCAGCGCCAGCTCCCTGACCTGGCGCTGCTCGCCCTCCTTGAAAGCTTGCAACTGCTGCCCCAGCGTCGGCGCGCCTGCCTGGCCCTCGCCGCCCTGGCGCCAAGGGTTGCCGCCACTGAGCTCATACTGGCCGCCGTCGTCCGGCAGCGTCTTGTCGAAAATATTGGCCAGGCTGCTGGCGCCGAACACGCTGGCATCTCCACCGCCAAAGCCGAGGAAACCGCTGCCGCTGCCGTTGCCGATGGCGGAGCCGCCCTGCTGCCCTGCGAACACCTGGGCAAGGTAGCTGGGCGCCAGGGCACCCTCGCGGATAAAGATGCTGCCCAGCGGCGGCAGCCCACCGCCAACACTCGGCACTTCGAACAACGGTACTGGCAGCAGAGGTGACTGGAACGCCGAGAACGCTGGCGCCGCTGTGCCGGGCAGGGGCAGTGGCTGGCCGCCGAGGCTTGGCGGCGTGGTCGGGTAGGCCAGGAACTGCGTGTCAGCGCCCGTGCTCTGCAGCGCACTGCCCTGGCCGACGAAACCGCCCTCCAGCCCGTTGCCCGCCATGTCACTGATACCCGTGCCGCTGTTGTTCAAGGCCAAGGCCAGGCTGCCACTGCCGGCAACCCCCACGGCATTCACCTGCCAGGTGCGGCTGTCGATCTGCACCAGTGATTGCAGGGTGCCGCTGGCGTTGCCGCTCGCTACCAGTTGGAAGTCGCTCAAATCGACGCCGCGAACCGCTTCACTGAAGGTCACCATAAAGCCCTGGCTACCGCTGCCATTGACAGGCATTGGCACGATCGACTCGACGCTCGGCAAGCGGGTATCGACGATGACGCCCGTGCTGTCGCCAACCGCCCCCAGCCCTGGCTGCAAGGCATTGCCGGCAGCGTCGTGCAAGGTCGCGCCATTGGCGGCCAGCCCCACAACCTGGATGCCGTCGGCATCGTTGTCGCCAGCCTGGATGCGGTACTGGAACACCAGCGTCGGCGTGCCGGAGCCAGCGACAAAATCGGCATACACCGTACGCCCGCCCACATCCAGTGCCAGCTGCGGTGTGCCGTCGACAATCACCGCTTCGCTGGTATCCACCACGAAGGTCAGGGTATCGCCGGTGTTGTAATGCACGCCCACCGGCACGCTGACGCTAGTCACCGTGGGGGCGTCATTGTCGACGGTGTACACCGCGCCGGTCAGGCCGCCCGTGAGCACGTTGCCGGCCACATCGCTGATGGCGGTGCCAGATGCCTTAAGGTTCAAGCCCAGGGTACCGCTGCCGCTGACACCGCTGGCGGTGATCTCGTAGACGCCATCGCTTATCTGCCGCAGGCCGCTGAGCGTCGCGCTGGCGGTACCGCTGGCGATCAGACTGAAGTCTGCCAGGTCAACGCCGTTGACGCGTTCGCTGAAGGTGACGGTGAAGCGAACGCTCTGGGCGTTGCTCGGGGATGGGTCGAGGGTGACGATGCCGACGGCTGCCGGTGCCAGTGTATCGACCAGCACCGTGCTCGTGTCGGCGATGCCATTCAAGGCCAGGTTCATGGCATTACCCTGGGCATCGCTCAGGGTGGCGCCGTTGGCCGACAGGCCGGTCACGCGGATGCCATCGCTGTCATTGTCGCCGGCCTGGACGATGTACTGGAACACCAGGGTCGGCGTACCAGCGCCGGCTATCAATTCGGCGAACACCGTGCGCCCGCCAACGTCCAGCGCCAGGCGTGGCGAACCGGCCACCTGCACTGCTTCACTGGCATTGACCACGAACACCAGCGCGTCGCCGGCGTTGTAGGAAACGCCGGCCGGCCCACCGACACTGGTCACGCTGGGGACGCGGGTGTCGATGGCGTAGTTGTTGGAAATGCTGCTGCCCACACCGGCGTTGCCAGAGGCCGTGGCAACTACGCCACTGTTGTCCAGAGACACGAGGTTGCTGGTGTCTTCGACATTGCTGGTCGGTGTCAGGGTCGCGGTCCAAGTGATGCCACCGTCCTGGCTGCTCAGGTTGCTCAGCACGCCATTGGCCGCGCTCATGTCAGCCAAGGTAAACCCGCTGACCGCTTCGCTGAACGTGATGGTCACCAGGCTGGACTCGCCCGCCCGCAACGCATTGTCGGCCACCACGATGGTGGCGGTGGGCACAATGGTGTCGACCGCGTAGTTGCCCGAGGACGTGGTGCCGCTGCCAAGGTTGCCGGCCAGGTCGGCGATGCCTGTGTTGGCCAGGGTGATGACATTGGTGGCGTCCCGCACACCCACGGCCGGGGTGAAGGTGGCTGTCCAGGTGATGCCGCCGTCGGTGCTGGAAACCGCGCTCAAGGTGCCATTGGCAACCGTCAGGTCGGCATTGGTGAAGCCTGTCACCGCTTCGCTGAAGGTGATGGTCACCTGGCTGGTTTCGCCGAGGGTCAGGTTACTGTCGGCAACCACGATGGTGGCGGTCGGGCGCAGGCTGTCGATGGCGTAATTGTTCGAATCGGTGGTGCCGGTACCTGCGTTGCCCGCCAGGTCCGCCACGCCGGTGTTGTCCAGGGTGATCAGGTTGCTGGTGTCGCTGATGCCGGCTGAGGGTGTCAAGGTCGCCGTCCAGGTCAAGCCACCGTCGCTGCTGGCGAGCCCGCTGAGGGTACCGTTGGCCACGCTCAGGTCGGCCAGGCTGAAGCCGACCACCGCCTCGCTGAAGGTGATGGTCACCAGCGACGTCTCGCCAAGCGCCAGTTGGCTGTCGGCCAACACGATGGTTGCCGTCGGGCGCTGGGTGTCGATGGCGTAGTTGTTCGAATCGGTAGTGCCGACACCGGCGTTGCCGCTCTGGCCGGCCACGCCGGTATTGTCCAGGCTGATCAGGTTGCTGGTGTCGGTGACATTGCTGGCGGGGGTGAAGGTGGCGGTCCAGGTGATGCCGCCATCGCTGCTGCTCACCGCACTCAGGGTACCGTTGGCCACGGTCAGGTCGGCATTGCTGAAGCCGCTCACCGCCTCGCTGAAGGTGATCGTCACCAAGCTGGTTTCGCCAATGCTCAATGCAGTCTCGGCCACCACGATGGTGGCGGTAGGGACGATGGTGTCGACCGAGTAGTTGCTCGAAGAAGTGGTGCCGGTGCCAAGGTTGCCGGCCAGGTCGGCGATGCCCGTGTTGGCCAGGGTGATGACATTGGTGGCGTCCCGTACACCCACGGCCGGGGTGAAGGTGGCTGTCCAGGTGATGCCGCCGTCGGTGCTGGAAACCGCGCTCAAGTTGCCATTGGCAACCGTCAGGTCGGCATTGGTGAAGCCTGTCACCGCTTCGCTGAAGGTGATGGTCACCTGGCTGGTTTCGCCGAGGGTCAGGTTGCTGTCGGCAACCACGATGGTGGCCGTCGGGCGCAGGCTGTCGATGGCGTAATTGTTCGAGTCGGTGGTGCCGGACCCTGCGTTGCCCGCCAGGTCCGCCACGCCGGTGTTGTCCAGGGTGATCAGGTTGCTGGTATCGCTGATGCCGGCTGAGGGTGTCAATGTCGCCGTCCAGGTCAGGCCACCGTCGCTGCTGGCGAGCCCGCTGAGGGTACCGTTGGCCACGCTCAGGTCGGCCAGGCTGAAGCCGACCACCGGCTCGCTGAAGGTGATGGTCACCAGCGACGTCTCGCCAATCGCCAGTTGGCTGTCGGCCACCACGATGGTTGCTGTCGGGCGCTGGGTGTCGATGGCGTAGTTGTTCGAATCGGTGGTGCCTACACCGGCGTTGCCGCTCTGGCCGGCCACGCCGGTATTGTCCAGGCTGATCAGGTTGCTGGTGTCGGTGACATTGCTGGCGGGGGTGAAGGTGGCAGTCCAGGTGATGCCGCCATCGCTGCTGCTCACTGTGCTCAGGGTACCGTTGGCCACGGTCAGGTCGGCATTGTTGAAGCCGCTCACCGCCTCGCTGAAGGTGATCGTCACCAGGCTGGTTTCGCCAATGCTCAATGCAGTGTCGGCCACCACGATGGTGGCGGTAGGGACGATGGTGTCGACCGAGTAGTTGCTCGAAGAAGTGGTGCCGGTGCCAAGGTTGCCGGCGAGGTCGGCGATGCCCGTGTTGGCCAGGGTGATGACATTGGTGGCGTCCCGTACCCCCACGGCCGGGGTGAAGGTGGCTGTCCAGGTGATGCCGCCGTCGGCACTGGAAACCGCGCTCAAGGTGCCATTGGCAACCGTCAGGTCGGCATTGGTGAAGCCCGTCACCGCTTCGCTGAAGGTAATGGTCACCTGGCTGGTTTCGCCCAGGGTCAGGTTACTGTCGGCAACCACGATGGTGGCGGTCGGGCGCAGGCTGTCGATGGCGTAATTGTTCGAGTCGGTGCTACCGGACCCTGCGTTGCCCGCCAGGTCCGCCACGCCGGTGTTGTCCAGGGTGATCAGGTTGCTGGCGTCGGTGACATTGCTGGTGGGCGTGAAGAGGGCGGTCCAGGTGATGCCACCGTCTGAACTGGCAACCGCGCTCAGGGTGCCGTTGCTCACCGTCAGGTCGGCATTGCTGAGGCCGACCACCGCCTCGCTGAAGGTGATGGTCACCAGCGATGTCTCGCCAATCGCCAGTTGGCTTTCGGCCACTACGATGGTTGCGGTCGGGCGCAGGGTGTCGATGGCGTAGTTGTTCGAATCGGTGGTGCCGAAGCCCGCGTTGCCACTGCTCTGGCCCACCACACCGCTGTTGTCGAGGGTGATCAGGTTGGAGGTATCGGTGACATTGCTGGCGGGCGTGAAGGTGGCGGTCCAGGTGATGCCGCCGTCGCTGCTGGAGAGCCCGCTCAGGGTGCCGTTGGCCACGGTCAGGTCAGCAGTGGTGAAGTCGTCTACCGCCTCACTGAAGGTGATGGTGACCAGGCTGGTCTCACCGATACGCAGGGCCGAATCGCTGACCACGATCGTCGCCGTGGGTTGCAGGGTGCTGACCGTGTAGTTACTCGAGTCGGTGGTGCCGCTGCCAGCATTGCCGGCCAGGTCGGTCACGCCGTTGTTGGCCAGGGTGATGACATTGGTGGCGTCCTGCACGTTGATCGACGGCGTGAAGGTGGCCGTCCAGGTGATGCCGCCGTCGCTGCTGGACAGCCCGCTCAGGGTGCCGTTCGGCGCCGACAGGTCGGCCAGGGTCAAGCCGGACACCGCCTCGCTGAAGGTGATGGTCACCGTGGTGCTTTCACCTACGTTCAGCGCAGTGTCGGCCATCACGATGGCTGCAGTTGGGCGCTGGGTGTCGATGGCGTAGTTGTTCGAGCCGGTACTGCCAGTGCCGGCGTTGCCAGCCGTGTCGACCACGCCGGTATTGTCCAAGGTGATCAGGTTGCTGGTGTCGGTGACATTGGCAGCGGGCGTGAAGGTGGCGGTCCAGGTGATGTTGTCGCTGGTGCTCAGGCCGCTGAGCGTGCCGTTCTGTACTGTGAAGTCGGCCAGGGACAGCCCGGAGACGGGTTCATTGAAAGTGATGGTGACGGTGCTGGTGTCGCCAATGGCCAGGTTGCTGTCGGCGACCACGATGGCCGCGACCGGCCGCACGGTGTCGATCGCGTAATTATTGGAGTCGGTGGTGCCGCTACCGGTGTTGCCGGCAGCGTCGGTCACGCCGGTGTTATCCAGGCTGATCAGGTTAGTGGCGTCGGTGACATTGCTGGTGGGCGTGAAGGTGGCGGTCCAGGTGATGCCGCCATCGCTGGTGCTCACCGCACTCAGGGTGCCGTTGGCCACGGTCAGGTCGGCATTGCTGAAGCCGCTCACCGCCTCGCTGAAGGTGATGGTCACCAGGCTGGTTTCGCCAATGCTCAAGGCAGTGTCGGCAACCACGATCGTCGCTACCGGGCGTTGGGTATCGACGCTGTAGTTGTTCGAGTTGGTGGTGCCGGTGCCGGCGTTGCCAGCACTGTCAGTGACCCCGGTGTTGTTCAGGGTAATGAGGTTGGTGGCATCGGTAACGTTGCTGGTCGGCGTGAAAGTCGCCGTCCAGGTGATGCCGCCATCGCTGCTGCTTACCGCGCTCAAAGTACCGTTGGCCACGCTCAGGTCAGCAGTGGTGAAGCCGCTTACCGCCTCGCTGAAGGTGATCGTCACCAGGCTGGTCTCGCCCGCGCGCAAGGCATTGTCTGCGACGACGAGGGTGGCGGTAGGGCGCTGGGTATCGATGCTGTAGCTCGGCGACACGGTGGTGCCACTGCCAGCATTGCCCGCCAGGTCAGCGACGCCGGCATTGTTCAGGGTGACCGCCGCACTGGCGACCGTGATGTTGGTGCTCGGGGTGAAGGTAGCCGTCCAAGTGAGGCCACCATCACTGCTGCTCACTGCCGACAGGGTACCGCCCACCACCGTGAGGTCAGCATTGCTGAAACCCGTCACGGCTTCGCTGAAGGTGAAGGTCACGGTCGCTGTATCGCCGACTCTCAGTGCGGTGTCACTGAGGCTGATGGTAGCGGTGGGCGGCACGGTCTCGCGGACAGTTACCTGCACCGTGGCGGTACCGGAGGTAGCCCCATCGCCGTCGCTGACGGTTAGCGAAACCGCCCGGCTGGCCTGGCCGATGCCATTGCCGGCATTGCCGTTGTCATACGTGATACTGCGCACCAGCGCCTGTACCGCCGCGGCGGTGGCATTGGCGTTGAAGGTCACCACCAGGCTGGCGCCGCCTGTGCCGCCGGCCACGGTGCCGATGGCCACGCCGCCGTAACTCACGGTATTGCCACTGAGGCCGATCTGCCCGGCGCCGTTACCCACGCTGCGGATACCCAGGGTGTCTTCGCCGGCTACGCCATTGGCGCTGACCGAGGCGGTAAGGTTGCCACCGCCAAAATCAGCCGAGTCGCTGTCGCTGACCGTGGCATTGCTACCCGCGTCGAGCAGTATCGCGCCGTTGCCTTGGGTGAATTCCGCGCTGTCGCCATTGAGGTTACCGATTACCGGGGCGCTGTTCTGCGGCAGCACGGCCACCGAAGCGGTACGCGTGGTACTGCCCATGTCATCGTTGACGCTGACGGTCACGGTGCGGGTGCCCGTGGTATAGGCCGCCGCCGCGTTGCCATAGGCCACCGATGCCAGCACTGCCCGGTACTGGGCCAGGGTGGCGACACCGCTGAGGGTCAGCACGGCGCTGCCCGAGCCGCTGACAGTGATGCCGAACCCGGCAGCCGTGGCGATCTGCGCTGCGCTGAGCGACAAGGTTTCGTTGGCGCCATCGGCCACACCGCTCAGCGACAGGGAGGCCCCGCTCACCTGGGTGTCGCCGTCAGTCTGGGTGAGGGAGATGTTCGGCACGATCGCCACTGCGGTGCCGGTGAAGTTCACCGTGCTGTCGTTGCCGCCAGTATTGGTGTCCAGGTCGACCACCGGTGGCGCCGAGTACAGTACCTCGTAGGCACCGATATCCACACCGCCCCCGCGAGGCCGCTCGAAACCGCGCAAGTCGGTGGCCGGCGCACCGCTGCTGGTGCCTTGGTCAATGGCATTGCTGGCCGTGGAGGCCAGGCGGTAATCACCCCCGGCAGCATTGACGAAGTTGACCGTGGTGCCGATCAGGTTGGTGATGCTGGTGTAGCTGCTGCCGGTGACGGCATCGGCCGCAGCGCCGTTGACGGTGTTGCCGGTGAGGATGGAGTTCTGCACCGTGATAGTGCCGCCCTGGCCATTGACCCAGCCAAGGCCCGCGGAGGTGATGCTACCGGTACTGGTATTGAGAAATACGTTATTGGCAATGGTGCTGTTGACGATGTTGACCGAACCACCCGCGTTGTTCAGGACGATCACTGCCCCCCCGGCGACGGTGCCGGTCGCAGCGTAGGTGCCGGTGTTGTTGTAGATCGCCACGTTTTCCAACACATGGTTGTTGGCGCCACCCAAGCGCACCAGCGATGACATCCCGGTGGCCCCGACAATACTGCCGCTGTTGTCATGAATGGTGGTGTTGCGCACCACTACCGCGGAGCCGACAGTGGTCGCCGAGTTGATCACTGCACCGGCGTTGTTCTGGAAGTTCGAATCTTCAATGGTGATCGAACCACTGTTGGCACGGATCGCGCCACCGACGAGGTTGCCCGAGAACTCACGAAAATCAAGGTTGCGCACCGTCAGCACGCCGCCGCTGTTGCTCTGCAGCCCCGACGCCTCGGTCGCATCACGCACGCCGTTGTTGTTGACGTCGCCACTGAGGATGATGTCGCCTCGGCCGTCGCCATCCACATCACCGTTGATGGTGATGTTGCTGGTGACCAGCAACGCCGAAGCGGTGGACCAGCGGATGGTCTGGCCACTCAGCGATTGATGGAACACGATGATGTCGCTGCCACTGCCAGCGGCAGAGCCGTCCACCGAGGCGTCGGTGTTGGCGGCCTGGATCGCTTCGGCCAGCGAGACCAAGCCGTTGGCCTGAACGGACGAGGCATCGGTGTCGGTTACCGTGATGGTCGCCAGCGACGTATTGAACGCCGTCAGGTCACCACGTTGCACGCCAACGCCCGTAGCGACCACGCCGGAGACGGTTTCCAGTTCCCAATCCTCGCCGGCGCGGTTGCCGGTCGAGTCGGCAGACGCGCCTACATCGGCGCCGCTCAGCCTTGCCACTTCATCGACGAACAGCTGGCCATCACTGCCCTGGCCGGTGTTGCAGGCGAAAAAGCGGATGTCGCCACCCTCGGCCAGGCTGGCACCGATGCGCGCCAGGTCGGCCTGATGGCTGGCCAGCTGGTTGGCCCAGATGGCGTTGCCGGCCAGGTACACATAGCCGCTGTCGCCGTGGCTGATGATGTCGATGGACGTGACATCGGTACGGCCGTCGAGGTAATCAGCGATCTGCTTGAAACCGTCCTTGCCGTTCTCCAGCACCACCACCTCGACCCCGGCGGGCAGGCCGGCGATGAGCTTTTGGTAGTCACTGACGGCGGAGTCGACGAACACCACTTCGTGGCGCTCGGCGGCCAGGGTAGCCGGCGCCGTCGCGGGTGCGGCCTGCTGCGCGCTTTCGTGGCTGGCGCTGTCCTTTGTGCTGGCCGTATCGCTGGCGGTGGCGGTGTCCTTGCTGGTGGCCGTGGCAGTGGCTGCCTCTGCGGCCTGGGCGCCCTGGTCGGCGACCACGGCCACCGAAGCATCGAACATCATGCGGGGTTCCAAGGCCTGAATCAGGCTCGGCCGGCTCATGGAAACGCTGGGGTTTTGGTTCTTCTTGTTTCGCTTCCAGAATGTCATGCCGACCTCATTCAGCCCTTGGGCTGGTTGATCCTGTCACTGCGCCAGGCAATGGCGCATCCTTGTTGAAAACCCTGTTGCACCGCGGGGCGCCGAGATGCCCCCGCAGTGCACTGCACTGCCTTGACTCAGTTACGGCTCGGGAAGATGCCTTCCAGGGCGATGATGAAGTTCATGCCCAGGTAGGGGTTCTGCACAGACACCGGCAGCGAGCCACCACCGAGGTTGACGGTGGTTTGAGGCACCGTGACGTTGAACGGCTTGAGGCTGGTGTTGGGCGTGTCACTGGAATAGATATCCGCCGCCGTCCCTGCACCCGAACTGTCAAAAGACTTGGCCAGCACGTTGCCAGACGAAGGTGCCGAAGCGTTGGCATCGCCTTCCACCGCCGGTATGGCCACCGAGACGGTCTGCGCAGGGATCATCGCCTGCTGCATCGGCATGTTCGGCTGCAACAGCGTGACCTCGTTGGCACCGGCAGCTTCACCCTGCACCACGTTGTCCAGGCCTGGCCCGGTGCCGAAACCGATTGGCCCGCGGCCGCGCAGGTCGGGCAGGGCGAAGGTGGTGCGGCCATCACCGCCATACGTGGTGCCCAGCAATGAGAATAACGCGGTGTTCTGGGCAATGCTCATCAACTGGCCTTGGCAGAATGCCCAGCCGCGTGGCGCGAAATTGCCTGCGAACATCTTGATCTCACCGAGAAACGGATCCATTTGCTGCTCTCCTATGACTATCTGCAAGGCGGACCGGGCGGCCCGTTAAAGGGGTTCAGGAACGATGCATCTTCAGGTACAGGCCATTGTCCTCGACCACTTCGAAGCCACCGCGCTGGTACAGGCGCACGGCCGGGCTGTGGGCAATGACGTGCAAACCGGCGCTCTGGCCCTGGCGGTCAGCCTGTGCCAGCCACTGGCGCAGCAGACGTGTGCCGATACCCTGGCCCTGCCAGGCGGGCAACAGGGCCATATCGATGATCTGCAGGTGGCTGTCGGCCCAGTGCAGGGATGCACGGCCGATACGTTCGTGGGCGGTTTCGATGATCAGAAAGCAGGCGTCGGGGTACTGCGCCTGGTAATGAAGGTGCTGGGCACGCCACTGCTGGTCGAGAAAATGCTCGATCGTTGCCTGGTCCCACGCCAGCGCGGCCATTTCGGCGGCCCGGGTGGTAGCGTACAAGGCACGCAGAAACACTTGGTCAGCGTCCACCACGGGGCGCAGAAGCACTTCAGATGTCGACATCGAGTCACGCTTCCCTGCTGTAGTTACCCCTTGGTGGGGGGCACATCCAAGTGAATTGTCCTACACGATGGCGTTGAGCGTAGTCGATTGTCGGGGCAAATCGCCACTACCGAACAGGGCGATTTACACACTTTTCTCAAACAGCTGTTCCAAACCTTTTGACGCCAGTTTTCAGGCGTTATGCAAGCGTATGAATTCCAAGCAGTTATAGGGTTCCAACGCCCATTGACGCACACCTTCAAGCACGTGCTCGCTGGCTTGCGCTCGCTTGCGCTGGCTGTCAGCACTGAAGTTCATGCCCGGTTGCTTGGCGTCGAATGCGGCCACTTCACGCAACGACGGCACATCGCCCGGCATCACGCCGACCACTGGGGCCAGGCGCCCCCAGATGGCCTCAGGCAGTTCACTGTAGTTGACGGCAATGCCGCCATGCTCCCGGCATAGCTGCAGGCCGGCCTTGAGGATCTCGCCCACTACCCGGCAGGTGTATTGCACCGTGTCCATGCCCTCGGCGCTGCCCAGCAAGGTGTCCAGCGCCGACGTGCCAAGCAGGCCCGGCACCCGGTGCATGCCGGCCTGGCGCAACTGCGAGACAACGATCTCCAGCGGGTCGCGATAGAGGAAGATCCGCGGCACGTCGGGGTAAAGTTCGGCCAGCAAGGGCGCCTCGAACACGTTCCAGGCATCGAGCTTGATCACCAACCGGCGCTCCTCACCTTGGCGCCGCTGGCCGTAGGCTGAAAGCAGCGCGCGCACGCCTTCGGCCTGCCAGTGCCTGGCCTCTGGGTCCTGCAGCGGTGCCCTGAGCAGGTTGTCCAACGGTGGCGGCTCGCTGAGCACGATGTTGTGCGCCTGGCTGGCCATCAGTTGTGCGATCAAGGTGGAGCCACAGCGCGAGGCATGGAACACCAGCACCGAAGGCGCCAGGCCTGGGCTGCTCTCCTGCCAGTCCAACAATGCTTGCAAGTTAGTGTTGCGGCGCAGGGCCTGGTTGAACGGCAGGCGCAAGGCCTGATCGACGTCGTCTCGGAAAAACGGCCTGGTCAGCGGCTGCTGGCCAAACCAGCACCAGTCCAGGCGCCACTCACCCTGCTCACGCCACAGGCGAATGGGCATCCAGCCGTGAAAACTGCCCGAGGCATTCAGATTCGCCATTGATCGCTCCATGCTTGCTTGCCTTGGCGCATGGCACTGAGCACCTCGGCTTCGGAAAACACCAGGCCCAGGGGTGCGCCAAGGGCAATGGCCGCTGCCACGAAGGCCCGTGGGTCGTCCAATACCTGCAGCTTGGCTGCCAGGGCAGGGTCATGCGCCACGTGCTCACGGAAGCGCTCGAATGCCTGTGCTGCCCGCCCCGGGCTCAAAGCCGGGGTCAGCGCCCGCCCTTGGGCGATCAACCCGAGCAGCCAGGTGTCGGGCAAGCAGTCGAGCACCAGGTGGATACGCTCACCGGGGCCGGGGTTGTGCACCCGATGCGCACGTGACAGGTCGACGAACCAGCACTCGCCCGCCTGCATGGGGACCTGCAGGCCGTCGACGATAAACTCAACGCCAGGTGGGCTCAGCAGTGGCACATGCAGGCGCAGGCAGCCGCCAGGGCGCCCCAGGTCTGGGTCGCGGTGCTCGTGAATTCGCGCGCCCTCCCCCAGGCGCAGCAGGCGTGCGGCCTGCAGTGTCGCGCGAAATGGCGCCAGCGCGGCCTGCCACGCCGTCTCCTGGTGCCACCAGGCCAGCTTCACTGGCGCGCCGCGGCCGGGTGCGAGCGGCACAGGGGCATCCTCGGCACTGACCAGCGCCACACCGCTCCAGTCGCCCTCGTGATAACCACGGTTGAAATGCGCCTGCCAGGCCCCTGCCTGCACCCGTGCCAGCGCCTGCAGCAATGCCGGCAGGTCGATGGCAAGCGGCAGCCGGGAACATAGCGGCAGCGAGACTTCGCTCATGACTGCTCCTTGCGGTGAATTCGCCCTAGAAACCACTTTCGCGCACGCCCAAGGCCGCCAACCGGCGCCAGGCCGCGCCCAGCAGCGACTCGCGGGCGCCTTCGAGCACCACCACCCCACGCAACGGCTGGGCCACATCAGCCACGTCCACCCGCGGGCTCAGGCGCACCCCGTACTGCGCCTGCAGCGGCTGGGCACGTTGTTGCCCATCGCGGCGCACGGCCACCGGGCCATGCCGGTCAGACGCCAGCGCCTGCAGTTCCAGCGCGGCAACGCCGGTAGCGTCTACCTGCTCCACGCGCACGGGCAAGGCCGCCCGCGCCGGGTCATCGGCAATGAAGCGCCCTTCACTGCCAGCGGCCACGCGCCACAAATCGGCCTCGCCCAGGTAACCACGCAGGCGCACCCCCGGTTCGACCACCCGCCCCAGGGGCTGGCCGGTATTGACCCACTGCCCCGCCTGCAAGTCCCTGGGCATGTCGCGCCACACGCCCGCCGCCGGCGCGCGCAACTGCAAGCGTTCACGCTGGGCAGCCAGGCCCCGGTACTCGGCCACTGCCTCGGCCAGTTGCTGCTCGAGCACCCCGGCATCACTGGCGGTGGCGCTGCGCCCGGACTGACGGCGCAACAGCAACTGCAGAATGTCTATTTCGCGGCGCACGATCTTCAGGCGCGAATCCAGGTCAGGCGATTCCAGCTCCAGCAGCAACTGCCCCTGGGCGACCGTCTGGCCATCGTGCACCTGCAACTGCTTCACCCGCGCCGCCACCGGCGCATGCAAGGCGCTCACCCGCGATGCCTCAAGCATCGCTGGCACCTCCACGGCACCGCGCCAGGGCACGGCCAGCAGCGCCAACAGCAGCATCAACCCCAGGCCCAGCGCCAGCGTCTTGCGCGGCTGGGCCTGGTCACGGCGCAGCCACCACTGCTGCAGCTCTTTGAATACCGGCAAGCCGATGAACCACACCAGTTCCACCAGCATCAGGAAAATACCCAGCACCTTGAAGAACAGGTGATACACCGCCAGGGCGATACCAAAGAACAACAGTGCACGCCATATCCAGGCGCCATAGCCCCAGATCAGCAGGCGCTTGCGCATCCGCGGTGGCCACGGCTCCGGCATCGTCTCGCCATAGCCGAACAACGCCTCACGCAGGCGCCACCGGCACAGGGCGAAGGCGCGTTGCTGCAGGTTTTCCACCCCTAACAGGTCACTGACCAGAAAGTACCCGTCAAAGCGCATGAACGGGTTCAGGTTGACCAGCAAGGTGGTGATCCACGTGGCACTGGCCAGCATGAACGCTGCGGTGCGCAGCGGCCCATCGGGCAGCAGCGACCAGGCCAGCAGCGCCAACACCGCCAGCACCAGTTCAGCGAACACCCCACCTGCATCGATCAGCAGCCGTGAGCGCCGGTCGCTGACGCGCCAGGCATCGCTGACATCGGTGTAGAACATCGGCAGCAGCACCATGAACGCCAGCCCCATGCTCTGCACACGGCAGCCGGCGCGCTTGGCCATGTAGGCATGGCCGAACTCGTGGCAAAGCTTGGCCAACGCCAGGGCCAGGCCAAAGGCGAGCATGCCGCCGAGGCTGAACAGGTGCGGGAACGTGGCGATGAAGCGCGACCAGTCGCGAATCACCAGGAACAGGCCAAGCACCAGCAGCGCCGGCAGGCCAAAGCGCAACAGCCAGCCACCATGGCGTTCGAGCAGCGGCCAGGTACGGTTGAGAAAGGCATCCGGGCGCCACAGCGGGATGCGGAAGAACAGGTACTGGTGCAACGCTTTCTGCCACAGGCCCTGTTGGCTGGCGGCTGCCTTCACGGCATAACTCTGGCGCTGCTTGGGGTCGTTGGCGCTGAGCAGGTCGTGGTGGCCGAGAAACGCCAATAGGTCCTCCACCTCCTGGGCCTCCAGAGGCAGGCCCGGCTCGGCATTGGCAGCTGCCAGCACCCGTTGCGGCTCACCCAGCGGCCAGTGGCGAAGCAAGCGCACCGCGGCCGCGCCTAGCTTGAAATAACGGCCGCGCAATGGGTCGGCCAAGGTCCATTGCGGGGCACCGTCAAACGCCGGTGCCGCAGGCGAGAGCTGCAGGTCCGCACGCAGCGCCGGCAACATTACAGGCCCAGCCCTTGGCGCAGGGCCGCCAGAGGCCGGCGCAGCAGGTAATAGGCCAACGGCGCGCGTTCGCCGTACAGTTTGGCAGTACCGCGCAGGCCGATGCGTGGTGAGGCCTCGACGAATGACGCATCCAGCCGGTAGGCAAGCTGCCCGGCGGCGGTGGTCTGGGCCTCGTAGGCGGCACGTTCGAGCTTCGCCACGTGCCGGTGCAGGGGGTCGCTGTCGAGGAACAGCGCCACCTCGGCCCCCGGCTGCAGGGCGATGGCATCGCCGACCGGCAACTCCAGGCGCAGCTCGGCCTGCTCGGGGTCGGCCAGTTGCATCAGGCGCTCGCCGGTCTGTACCGGTTTGCCGGTCCAGCGCTCTACATCGGCGAACACCGCAATGCCGTCACGTTCGGCGCGGATTTCGCTGCGCGCCAGCAACTGGCGGGCATAGTCGAGCTCGGCGCGTTTCTGTTCGACGCGAGCGGCCAGCAAATCCAGGCGCGCGCTGGAGTCGGCATCGGTAAAGGCGCGCTGGGTACTGACCTTGAGTTCGGCCTCCGCCACGCCCAAGGTACGTGCGGCCACATCGGCCTGGGCCTTGAGGGCGGTGGCATCGAAGCGCACCAGCAAATCCCCGGCCGCCACACGCTGGTTAGGCTTGACCAGGAACTCAGCCACCACACCCTCCAGCGGCGCCGCCACCACCCAGCCACCACGCGGCACCACCTCGGCCGGCGCCAGCACCGACTGGCGCACCGGCAGCAACAGCACCAGCAGGGCGACCGCCAGCACGGCCAGCAAGCGCCGCCGCGGCCAGCGCAGGCGCCATGGGCGCACCGGGTTCAGGGCCTGCCAGGCATGCGCATAGGTTTCCCCCAGCTGCACCAGCAAGGCCTGCTCGGCGGCGTTGAACGCTTGCTCGCGGGCCAGCCACAAGCCGCCGAAGGCTTCACCCTTGCGGTCGTGCAACGGCAACCAGAAGGCTTGCCCTGCCGACAACGCCTGCCAGTCGGCGAGTATCTGGGCATCCAGCACGCTGGGGTCGACTTCACCGGCCTGCCCGGCGACACCGGCAGCCTGCAGCTTGCCCACGGCACGTTCGACAAAGGCCACGAACGGCGCATTGGCTTCCACCACGCTGATGCCGGTCAGCGCCTGCACCTTGCCGGCGATCAGTAACGCAGCATGGCGAAAAGCAAACATCGGCTGGCCGTCGTTGACCATGGCATAGGCCAACTGCTCGCTACTGCTGGCCTGGCGCGCCTGGCGCTGGAGCCCCAGAAACAAGGCAAAGGCGCGCTCCGCCGTACCATGGGCAGCGGCGGTCATGGCTGCTGCGCAAAGTGGGCCGTACCGCTCATGCCCGCCAGCAAACCGTGGGTGTCGGTGGGCAGTTCGCCGATCAGCAGCAGCGTCTGGCTGCCTTCATCGATTCGCGCGCCCACACGCTTGACCGTGGCCCCCAACGGCTGGCCGGTTTCATCCGGGGTGAACTGAAAGCTTTGCCCGGGCTTGAGCCTGGCCAGCCAGCGCGAAGGCACCAGCAACTGGATTTCCAGCGAACGGTTGTCCACCACCTCCAGCAGCGGGGCGCCGTTGGCGACGCTTTCGTGGGGCTGTGCACGGCGCTGTACCACTCGCCCGTCGAACGGGGCGGTGACCACACAGCGTTTGACCTGCACCTGGTAGACCTGGGCTTCGGCCTGGGCCTGGGCTTGCTTGGCCTCAGCCAGCGACACCTCGAACTGCCCCACCGATTTCAGTGCGGCGAGTTGCCGGTTGTGGTTGAGCTCTTCGCGGCTTGCGCGCACCGCCGCCTGGGCGGCATTGAGCTGGGCCTGGTAGGCCGAGCAGTCGAAGCGCGCCAGGGTGCTGCCCTTCTTGAAAGCCTCGCCATCGGCATATGGCATCTCGACGATGCGCCCGGCCAGCTCACTGGCCAGCACGGCCTGATGACGCGCACGCAACACGCCACGGGCGCTTTGCTCGGCGCCTGCATCGCTGGCGCTCGGCGCATCCAGCAGCGGGTCGGCGGGCGCCTGCGCGGCCAGTGCCAATGGCAGGTGCAACATACTCAAGGCCAAAGCCAGTCGAATCCCACGACACATGTTGCACACTCCCTTGCGAGCTGGATGAGCGGAGTGTACGAAAAAACTGATGGCACGGATACATCACACCGATGGAGCCCCCAGCGGCCGGTCGACCCGGCCACTGGGGCGGTGTGGAAGCCGTTGCTCAACCGAGCGAGCGCGCTCCGGCCAGTTGCCGCTGGTGCCCGCGCGTGGTGACGATGCCAAGGAAGGAAATGAAGATCGCCAGGCCCAAGGTCGAACTCACCTCCGCCCGATGCTCGGGCGTATACATCATCACCGCCAACGCCCCGGCAATGAAAATGATCACCGCCCAGGTCAGCCAAGGGAACAGCCACATACGGAACTTCAGTTCCGCGTTTTCACGCTCCAGGCGGCGGCGCATGCGCAGCTGGGAGATGGCGATGACCATGTACACCAGCAGCGCAATCGCGCCAGAGCTGGCCAGCAGAAACTCGAACACACCCTTGGGTGCGAAATAGTTGAGGATGGCGATGGCCGCGCCGATCAGGGTGCTACCGAACACGGCAGCGCGTGGCACGCCGACCTTGGAGGTCTTGTTGAGGAAGGCCGGTGCATCACCGCGCTTGGCCAGCGAGTACATCATCCGCGAAGCGATATAGATCGACGAGTTCATGCAACTGGTCACGGCCACCAGCACCACCAAATCGACCATGAAGGCGGCATTGGGGATGTTCATGATTTCCAGCGCACGCTGGTAGGAACCCACCACCGCAAGCTGCGGGTCGTTCCACGGCACGATCGAGATGATCACGAAGATCGACAGGATGTAGAAGGTGCTGATGCGCCAGATCACCGAACGCGTGGCCTTGGCGATGTTGCGCGACGGGTCGCTGGATTCGGAGGCGGCAATGGTCACCGCTTCGGTGCCGATGAAGCTGAACATCACCGTGATGAACGCACCGATCACGGCAGACCAGCCGTTGGGCGCAAAGCCGCCGTAGGCGCTCATCAAGCCGCTCAAGCCGCTGACTTCGCGGTTGGGCAACCAGCCCATCAGGGCGGCAAAGCCCAAGCCGATGAAACAAAGGATGGCCGTGACTTTGAGAATGGCGAACCAGAACTCGAACTCACCGTACTTGGCCACGCTGAACAGGTTGGTGCACGCCAGCAGCAGCACGGACGCGAGGGCGAAGATCCAGCTGTCCACCTGGGGGAACCAGGCGTTGAGCACATGCCCGGCGGCCAGTGCTTCGATCGGGATCACCAGCACCCAGAACCACCAGTACAGCCAGCCGATGGTGTAGCCGGCCCAGCGGCCGATGGCCTGGTCGGCATAGGTGGAGAACGAACCGGTATCGGGATGCGCGACGGCCATTTCGCCGAGCATGCGCATGACCAGCACCACCAGGGTCCCGGCCACGAAGTAAGAAATAATGGTAGCTGGCCCGGCCGCCGCGATGGCGTGCCCGGAACCGACGAAAAGACCGGCACCGATGATGCCCGCGATGGACAGCATCGTTACATGACGTGGCTTGAAACCTTGAGCAAGGTTGCCATCAGTTCCCACGGTGTTCATTGATGTTGTTCTCTTTTTGCTGACACAAGGAAGGACGGGCAGGCGTAGGCGAAAATATCTCCTTTGGATTCAATGAGTCGACACCACTGTTGTTGATTTTTGGGGCGCATCACAGCGCTGGGCGTCAGTGCGGTTCGGGGTTCATTTAAGCCGCCTGAGGCTGCGGCAAATTACACGAGAACGCCCCGCAACTGTTCGATCACGACAGCGCTTTCCCCTAGGCGTCAGATGTCGTGAATGGCATGCCCAGACACGCCTGATGGCCATTTGAGGGTTTTGTTTTTCATCTGAATATGCGTAGCCGGCGCACAAAAAAAAGGCCCCGGTCGCCCGGGGCCTCTGCTGCTCAGGCGTCTGCCTACGCCTGCCCCGTCCGTTCAAAGCGGCGGGCCAGCAACAGGTAAGCGAGGATCCCCAGCACGCCATGGGCGGCTACGAACCAGAGTGCGTTGTGGAAGGAGCCGGTGCTGGCCACCACATAGCCGATCACCAGCGGGGTGACGATGCCGGCAATGTTGCCGATGCCGTTGAACACGCCACCGCACAGGCCAACCATTTTCTTCGGCGCCACATCCGACAGCACCGCCCAACCGACGGCCGCCAGGCCCTTGCCGAAGAACGCCAAGGTCATCAGGGCGATGACTGCCGTTACCCTCGCCGTAATTGGCCAGCACCAGGGTGGTGGACAACGCCATGCCTCGAAAGCAGTGGGGTCCTTGTGGGGCCGGCTTGCCGGCGATGGGGCCCTGAGCCTTAGCGCACCAGGCACGGCCGCTTGTTATCGAACGTCCAGCCCGGAATCAAGAACTGCATCGCCACGCCATCATCCCGCGCGCCCAGGCCCATGCTGCGGTAGCACTCATGGGCCTTGGCCAGTTGGTCTTCATCCAGCTCAACACCCAGCCCTGGCCGCTCCGGCACGCGCACATGGCCGTCGACGATGCGCAGCGGGTCGCGGGTAAGGCGCTGGCCGTCCTGCCAGATCCAGTGGGTATCGATAGCTGTGATCTCGCCCGGCGCCGCCGCGGCCACCTGGGTGAACATCGCCAGTGAAATGTCGAAGTGGTTGTTCGAGTGCGAACCCCAGGTCAGGCCCCAGTCATTACACATCTGCGCCACCCGTACCGAACCCTGCAAGGTCCAGAAGTGCGGGTCGGCCAAGGGGATGTCCACCGATTGCAACTGGATCGCGTGGCCCATCTGGCGCCAGTCGGTGGCGATCATGTTGGTGGCGGTAGGCAAACCGGTGGCACGGCGGAACTCAGCCATCACCTCACGCCCCGAATAGCCGTTCTCGGCGCCGCACGGGTCTTCGGCATAGGCCAGCACGTGGTGCTTGTCACGGCACAGCGCGATTGCCTCTTTCAAGGACCAGGCGCCATTGGGGTCTAGCGTGATACGCGCTTCGGGGAAGCGCTCGGCCAGCGCAGTCACCGCCTCCATTTCCTCTTCACCACGCAGCACGCCGCCCTTGAGCTTGAAGTCGCTGAAGCCATAGCGCTGCTTGGCAGCCTCAGCCAGGCGCACCACGGCGTCAGGGGTCAGTGCCTTGTCGTGACGCAGGCGGAACCAATCATCATCGGCCTCGGCCTCGTTGCGGTACGCCAGATCGGTCTGCTGGCGGTCACCGATGTAGAACAGGTAGCCGAGCATCTTCACCGCCTCGCGCTGCTGGCCTTCGCCGAGCAGCGCGGCCATGGGCACATCGAGGTGCTGGCCGAGCAAGTCGAGCAGCGCCGATTCGATGGCGGTCACCGCATGCACGGTGATGCGCAGGTCGAAGGTCTGCAGCCCGCGCCCGCCCGCATCGCGGTTGGCGAAAGTCTGGCGCATGGCATTGAGCACACGCTGGTAGTGGCCGATGGGCTGGCCGACCACCAGGCTACGGGCATCTTCCAGGGTCTGGCGGATCTTCTCGCCGCCGGGCACTTCGCCAAGGCCGGTGTTGCCGGCGCTGTCACGCAGCACCACCACGTTACGGGTGAAGAACGGGCCATGGGCGCCACTGAGGTTGAGCAGCATGCTGTCATGGCCGGCAACCGGGATCACGCGCAGGTCGGTGACCACTGGGGTGCTGGTGTGGAGAGCGGGAGTCTTCTGCATGTTCATGGTTGTTGTCTCGCAGTCATCAGTGGGTCTGGCCCAAGGCCGAAGGGGCCTTGAGGTCATGTGAGGGGATACCCTTTGGGCGGGTGCGCACGAAGAACACTGCAATGGCCGCCAGCACCGAGGTCACGGCCAGGCCGTAAAGGCCGCCCTGGATCGACCCGGTCTGCTGCTCGAGCAAGCCGAAGGTGGTGGGCGCGACGAAGCCGCCCATGTTGCCCACCGAGTTGATAAGGGCGATCACCGCCGCAGCGATGCGCGCGTCCAGATAGCCTTGGGGGATCGGCCAGAACAGCGACGAGGCCGACTTGAAACCGATAGCGGCAAAGCACACCGCGACAAAGGCGAACACCGGCCCGCCCGTGGTCGACATGAACATGCCGATGGCGGCGATCACCAGGGCAGCAGCCACCCAGGCCTGCTGGAACTTCCAGCGTGAGGAGCCAGCGGCGAAGGCGTACATGGCCAGGATCGAGATCAGCCACGGGATGGAGTTGAAGAAGCCGACCTGCAGGTCGCTCAGGTCGCCCATGCGCTTGATGATGCTGGGCAACCAGAAGGTCGCAGCGTAGATGGTCAGCTGGATGCAGAAGTAGATCAGGCAGAACAGCACGATCTGGCGGTCCTTGAGCAGGCTCCAGGACGATACCTTGACGGTGCCGATGGCCTCGCGCTCACGTTGCTCGCGGTCGATGGTATCGACCAGCGCGTCCTGCTCGACCTTGCTCAGCCACTTGGCGTCGTGCGGTTTGGAGTCGAGCCAGAAGAACACGAAGAAGCACAGCGTGACCGAAGCCATGCCCTCGATGAACAACATCCACTGCCAGCCATGCATGCCCAGGCCCTGGATCTGCATCAACGCCCCGGCCAGGGGGCCGGAGATCAGCGAGGCCAGCGCCGAGCCGCTGAGGAAGATGGCAATCGCCTTGCCGCGTTCGGCGTCTGGCAGCCAGCGGGTGAAGTAATAGATCACCCCAGGGAAGAAACCGGCCTCGGCAACACCGAGCAAAAAGCGCAGCACGTAGAACTGGGTTTCGTTCTGCACGAAGGCCATGGCCGTGGCCACCAGCCCCCAGGTGAACATGATGCGGGTCAGCCACAGGCGGGCGCCGACGCGCTGCAACAGCATGTTCGAGGGCACTTCGAACAGCGCATAGCCGATGAAGAACAGCCCGGCACCAAAGCCATAGGCCGCAGCGCTGATGCCCAGGTCGCTTTCCAGGTGAGGCCGGACGAAGCCGATGTTGACGCGGTCGAGGTAGTTGACGATGAACATGATCACGAACAGCGGCAGCACATGGCGCTTGACCTTGGCCACGGCACTGGCCAGCACGTCGTTGCCGTTACGGGCAGACGGATCGAGGGTGTCGTTCACTTGTGTATCTCCCACTAATTGTTTTTGTGCGGGTCGAGGTGGTCTGACATGACAGTGGGCAGAGCATAGGCGCGGCGAAGTTGTACGACAAGATGGTGATTGTCGTTAAAAACGCAAAATACAAGCTGATAAAACCAGCAAAAGCATCGATTCAACATCGAAAATCAATTTCGAGCTGACTCCTGGCCGCGAAAAAACCGGCAGAAAAAAAATTTATCCGCTAACTTGTCGTACAAGCTAACTCGATAACCGGATCAGCCTATGCCCCAGCAACCCCGCAAAACTGGCCACAGCCGGGCCCACGACCTGGTCTCCAGCCTGACCCAGCAGATCCTGCTGGGCACCATCAAGCCGGGCGACAAGCTGCCGTCGGAAAACACCCTGGTGCGCGAGCACGGGGTCAGCCGCACCGTCGTGCGTGAAGCCCTGTCGAAGCTACAGGCCTCGGGCCTGGTGGAGCCGCGCCACGGGATTGGTACGTTCGTGATGGCGCGCCCGGCGCAGGCCGGGTTGCGGGTGGGCGTGGAGAATGCTGCCAGCGTGCGCGACCTACTGGAACTGCGCATCGGCCTCGAAGGCCAGGCAGCCGCCCTCGCCGCCGTGCGCCGTAACGACCAACACCTGGCACGCATGCGCCAGGCGCTGGACGATTACCAGGACCTCGCCGCGGCCGGTGACAGCTGCATCGAAGCGGACCGCCGCTTTCACCTGCTGATCGCCGAAGCCACCGGCAACCTGTATTTCAGCGAGATGATGGCGCAGCTGGGCAATGGCCTGATTCCACGCAACCGCATGGCCATCGCCGAGCGCGCCGGGGCCAACCTGGCGCGCCATGCCTACCTGGCCAACCTGGAACATGAGGCAATTCTCAACGCCATCGGCCGGCAAGACCCGGATGCGGCGCGGGCGGCGATCTGCCTGCATCTGTCCAACAGCCGGGACCGCTTGTTGCCGGACTGAGGCCGGCGGTTACCAGGTCAGGCAGATCTTGCCGAAGTGGCGGTTGCTCTCCTGGTAGCGGAACGCTTCGACGATCTGTTCCAGCTCGAAATGCTTGTCCACAACAGGCAGCAAGCCGTTGGCGTCGATCGCCCGAACCATCGCCTGCTGCTGCGCGCGGCTACCCACCAGCACACCCTGCAGCCGGATCTGCCGAACCAGCGCCTGAACCAGCGGCAGCTGCCCGGCGACACCGGTAAGAATGCCGATCAATGACACATGGCCGCCGATCCGTGCGGCAATCATCGACTGCTCCAGCGTCGCCGGCCCGCCCACCTCGATCACATGATCGACGCCACGGTTGCCGGTAAGCTCACGTACCTTCTCACCCCAGGCCGGGGTGCTCTTGTAGTTGATCAGGTGGTCGGCGCCGAGGGCCTTGAGGCGTTCGAGCTTGGCATCGCTGGATGAGGTGGCGATGACCGTGGCGCCTGCCAGCTTGGCGAACTGCAGGGCGAAGATCGATACGCCGCCGGTGCCCTGCACCAGCACGGTGTCACCTGGCTTGAGGTGGTCGTCGCTCATCAGCGCACGCCAGGCCGTGAGGCCGGCGGTCGTCAGGGTGGCGGCCTCGGCGTGGCTGTAGCCCTTGGGCGCGAGGGTGAAGGCGGTCGCGCGGGCGGTGACCTGTTCACGAGCGTAGCCGTCGATGCCGTCGCCCGGCACGCTGGCGAAGCCTTCGACCAGTGCCTGGCCATCGAGCCAGTCCGGGAAGAAGGTGCTGACCACGCTGTCGCCTACCTTGAACTCACTGACGCCCGCCCCGACAGCGGTCACTTCGCCGGCGCCATCGGCCATGGGGATGCGCCGCTCGTTTGGCCCCCACATGCCGCTGACCACGGCAAAGTCGTGGTAGTTGAGGGAGCTGGCGTGCAGGCGCACGGTGATCTCGCCGGGCTTGGGCGCAGCTGCCTCGCAAGTGCCGACTTCGACCTTGTCGTAGCCGCCGCCGGGTTGCACGTAAATGGCTTTATGGGTCATGGCTGGTTCTCCATTTGAGGAAAAGACTGGGGGTGAGCATAGTCAGTAACGGCACCATCGCCGGCAAAGCTGTGCCATGCACCGCAGCGCTCAGCAGCAGTGCTCGACCGACCGCAAACTCAGCCCAGCAACGCCCGCAACGCCCGGCAGTCCGCCGCATGCCAGTCCGCCAGTTCCGGCCAGGGGTTATCCGGCAGGTTCACCAGCACCGTGCGCGCCCCGGCCGCTCGCCCGCAATCCAGGTCGAAGCGGTAGTCACCCACCATCACCAGCTCGCTCGGCGCCACACCCCAGGCACTGGCGATCTTCAGCAAACCATCTGGGCTGGGCTTGGGCGCCGCCTCGTCACGACCGAGCACGTGCTCGACGGCAAAGCAATCCGCCAGGCCTATCGCCTCGAGCGTGACATGCGCCAGCTCACGCGCATTACGGGTAAGAATGCCCAACCGGCACCCACGCCCGGCCAGCTCCCGCACCAGCTCCACGGCACCGGTCGCTGCAGTCGAGGCAACCGCCAGGTCGCGCTCGTGCTCCAGCAGCCAGGCGTGCTTGGCGGCCGCTTGTGCCGCAGGCAATGCCGCCAGGTGGGTGAGGATGTCATCCTCGGCCGGTATCTCCAGCGCCTCCCGAATCGCGGCAAAATCGTGCACCGCCACGGTGAGGGTGCCGTCCATGTCGAACACCCAGTGGCGGATATCGGCCAGGCTCATGCCCAGTCCTTGCGATGACGGATCAAACCTTCCTGCGAAGACGACGCCACCAACTGCCCCGCACGGTTGTAGATACTGCCCCGGCAGAACCCACGGGCATTGCCGGCCCAGGGGCTGTCGGTGGCGTACAGCAGCCACTCATCGGCGCGCAGGTTGGCATGGAACCACAACGAGTGGTCGAGGCTGGCGATCTGCATGTCGCGCTGCCACACCGATTTGCCATGGGGCTGCAGCGAGGTGGTCAGCAGGCCGAAGTCCGAGGCATAGGCCAGCAGGTACTTGTGCAGCGCCGGCACGTCCGGCAGGTTGCCGTCGGCGCGGAACCAGGCGTACTTCACCGGGTCGCCGGGCTTGGGGTTGAACGGGTCACGCTCGGTGACCGGGCGTATCTCGATCGGCTTGGCGCACAGCACCTTGTCACGAATGCGCTCAGGCAGGTGGTCAGCCATGGCGCGGGCCAGTTCGACCTCGCTCGGCAGGTTCTCTGGCCCGACCACATCAGGCATCTGCGCCTGGTGCTCGAAACCTTCCTCGTCGTACTGGAACGACGCACTGCAGGTGAAAATGGTCTGGCCCTTCTGGATGGCCGTCACGCGCCGGGTGCTGAAGCTGCCGCCATCGCGCACACGGTCGACCGAATAGACCACCGGCAGGCTGGCATCGCCCGGGCGCAGGAAGTAGCCGTGCAGCGAATGCACATGACGCGCGTCCTCGACCGTCTGGCTAGCCGCCGACAGTGACTGGCCCAGCACCTGGCCACCGTACAGCTGGCGGAAGCCCAGGTCCTGGCTGCGTCCACGGAACAGGTTCTCCTCGATCGATTCGAGGCTCAACAGGTCGACCAGGTCGTCCAACACATGACTCATCGGGGGTTCTCCTAGCAAGGCATCACAGCTCTACGGCGCTTTCATGAAGGCAAATGATACAGGGTTTGTCATCGGCACCGCGCATGACCGCTCATTCAGCGCGCAGGGTCTGCTCCCAGCGGGGCCGGTCGATGCGGTAGAGCACGTGGGGCCGCAGCGGGTGCCCCTCGGGCAGGCGTGGGTGGTCGAAGCTGCCTTGCAGGTCCTGCACCATGCCGATGGCCTGCATGACCTTCTGCGACGGCAGGTTGGCCTCGGTCGTGAACGACACCACCTCCTCCAGGCGCAACTGGGCGAACGCACACCGCAGGCAGGTCCACGCCGCCTCGCTGGCAAAGCCCAGGCCCCAGTGCCGCCGGGCAAGGCGCCAGCCGATTTCCACGGCCGGGGTGAACGGCGCATCGAAGTTGACGTTGAGCAGGCCGGTCATGCCAATGAAGGCGCCACTGTCCTTGCGCTCCAGGGCCCACAGGCCGAAGCCGTATTCGTTGAAATGGCCGCGGATCCTGCCGATCAGTGCCGCCGCCTCCAGCCGCGTCATGGGCGCTGGAAAATAACGCATCACCTGCGGGTCGGCGCTCATGGCGGCGAACTCGCGCAGGTCGTCGTCATGCCATTGGCGCAACGCCAGGCGGGCGCTTTCCAGTTCAAGGATGGGGGTCATGGGGCGTGCTCCGGTTTTGCCGTGCTACAGGTTCAAGCGTAGGCGCGGCACAGCACTTTTACCCACAACCCAACAACTGGCAAGATCAGCACTGGCCCCGATTGCGAACCCACCATGCCGTTGCCGCTGATCTACCACGATGACTACAGCCCGGAGTTTCCACCCGAGCATCGCTTCCCCATGGACAAGTTCCGCCTGCTGCGCGACCACCTGGTCGAGAGCGGGCTGACCACCGACCAGGCGTTGCTGCGCCCGGAAATCTGCCCCAACGACATCCTCGCCCTGGCCCACGACCGCGACTACATCGAGCGTTACATGCACGGCGAGCTGTCGCGCGAGGACCAGCGCCGCCTGGGCTTGCCTTGGAGCGAGGCCTTGGCGCGGCGCACCGTGCGTGCGGTGGGCGGCTCGCTGCTGGCCGCTGAAATGGCGCTGCAGCATGGCCTTGCCTGCCACCTGGCCGGCGGTACCCACCACGCCCACCATGACCACCCTGCCGGTTTTTGCATCTTCAATGACCTGGCCGTGATCAGCCACTACCTGCTCGAGGCCGGGCGGGTGCACCGGGTACTGATCTTCGATTGCGATGTGCATCAGGGCGACGGCACCGCGCGCATCCTGCAAGACACCCCGGACGCCATCACCGTGTCGTTGCACTGCGAGCAAAACTTCCCGGCGCGCAAGGCCCAAAGCGACTGGGACATTCCGCTGCCGCGGGGCATGGGCGATGCCGCCTACCTGAAGGTGGTGGAAGACGCGCTCAACTACCTGCTGCCGCTGTATCAACCCGACCTGGTGCTGTATGACGCCGGGGTGGACGTGCACAAAGACGATGCCCTTGGTTACCTGCAGCTGACCGATGCTGGCTTGGCTGCGCGCGACGAACATGTCATGCGCCACTGCCTGGGGCGGGATATCCCGGTAGTCGGGGTGATCGGCGGTGGCTACAGCAAGGACCGGCAAGCGCTGGCGCGGCGCCACGGCATCCTTCACCACAGCGCGGCCAAGGTCATCAGTTGTTCACAATGACTGTGGAACCGCTTGTGGATAAGCTGAGTGAAAGCGGCTGCAGCCCAATGCCCGCGTGGCCTGCAGCAGGCTGATCATTTTTTGTTCAGTGCTTCCCTATGCCCTGCTGCGCTAGAATGGGCAACTTTTCCACAGCCCGTCACCCACCATGCCCGATCTACACCCCGCATCCCCTCCCCTCGCCGTTGTCATCGGCGCGGGCCCTGCCGGTTTGATGGCCGCCGAAGCGCTGGCCCAGCAAGGCCTAGCCGTGCAGGTGTTCGACGCCATGCCATCGGTGGGTCGCAAGTTTCTGCTGGCAGGTGTCGGCGGCATGAACATCACCCACTCGGAACCTTATCCACAGTTCGTTGCTCGGTATGCCGAGCGCCAGGACGCGATTGGCCGGCTGCTGCAGGACTTCGATGCCGATGCCCTGCGCCAGTGGATTCACGGCCTGGGCATCGAAACCTTCGTCGGCACCTCGGGACGGGTGTTCCCCACCGACATGAAGGCCGCGCCGTTGCTGCGCGCCTGGCTCAAGCGCCTGCGCGACCGTGGGGTAGTTATCCACACCCGCCACCGCTGGCTAGGGTGGAATCTCGATGGCACCCTGCGGCTCGGTTATCCACAGGGTGAATTGAACATCAAGGCCGACGTGCTGGTACTGGCGTTGGGTGGTGGCAGCTGGGCCAGGCTTGGCTCGGATGGCGCCTGGCAGCCCCTGCTGGCCGAGCGGGCTGTGGATATCTCACCGCTGCAGGCGAGCAACTGCGGTTTTGAAGTGGCAGGCTGGAGTGCGCTGCTCAAGGACAAGTTCGCCGGCGCGCCGCTAAAGAACATTGCCCTGAGCGTACCCGGTAAGGCGCCGCGCAAAGGCGAGTTCATCCTCACCGCACAGGGGGTCGAAGGCAGCCTGGTGTATGCCTGGTCGGCACCGCTGCGCGAAGCCATCAACCAGAAAGGCCAGGCAACGCTGCTGCTCGACCTGCTGCCGGACAAGCCTGTGGACAAAATTGCCCAGGCCCTGGCCAAACCGCGCGGTTCACGGTCGATGGCCAAGCACCTGCATAGCCAGCTGGGCATCGACGGGGTGAAGGCGGCACTGCTGCGTGAACTGACCGATCAGGCGACGTTTGCCGATATGGCTGCGCTGGCGCGAGCGATCAAGGCACTGCCGATCACGCTGGTACGCACCCGGCCGCTGGACGAGGCGATCAGCAGTGCCGGTGGCGTGCGCTTCGAGGGGCTGGATGAGGGTTTGATGCTCAAGGGTATGCCCGGGGTGTTCTGCGCCGGCGAGATGCTGGACTGGGAAGCGCCGACCGGGGGGTACCTGTTGACGGCGTGCTTTGCCAGTGGGTTGCGGGCCGGGCGGGCGGCGGCCGAGTGGCTGGCGCGTTCTGCCTGACAGGGTGCGGGGCCGCTTGGCGGCCCCAATACCTCAGGGCTTGCGCTTTTTCGGGCCGGTGTTGAAGCTCGGCACTTTGCGCACCGCCTTGACCGGAGCCTCGTCGCCACTGTCCATCCAGCGCCCCAGCCCGCGCTTGGCACTGTTCTCTTTCGGCTTCTTGGGCTTTTTCGGCTTCTTGATCACCTGGCCACTGGCATCGGTCATCGGCACCCGGTGATCGGGGATGAAGTCCGGTTCTTCGTGGCGCGGCAAGGTCTGGCGAATCAGCGTCTCGATCGTAGCCAACTGCTGCACTTCATCAGCGCACACCAGCGAGATTGCCTCGCCCTTGTTACCCGCACGCCCGGTGCGGCCAATACGGTGCACATAATCCTCGGCGACGATCGGCAGGTCGAGGTTGACCACCAACGGCAGGTCGTCGATGTCCAGGCCGCGGGCGGCGACGTCGGTGGCGACCAGTACCTGGACCTCACGGGCCTTGAAGCTGTCCAGCGCGCGCTGGCGCGTAGCTTGCGGGCGGTCGCCGTGAATGCCGTCGGCGTTCACCCCCTCGCCCAGCAGCCGTTCCACCAGTTGGTCAACGCCGTTGCGCGTCTTGGCGAACACCAGTACCTGTGTCCAGCGCTGCTTGCGCAGCAGATGGCAGAACAGGTCGACCTTGCGCTTCTTGTCCACCGGCACCAGCCATTGCTTGACCGTGGTGGCAGCAGCGTTGCGGGGGCTGACCTCGATGCTCAGCGGGTCATTGAGCGCCAGCCCTGCCAGCATGCGGATCTGGTCGGAGAAGGTGGCGGAGAACAGCAGCGTCTGGCGCTTGCGCGGCAGTGCCGCGTACACCGACTGCAGCTCTTCGGCAAAACCCAGGTCGAGCATGCGGTCAGCTTCGTCCAGCACCAGGGTTTGCACCTGGTTGAACTTCACCGCGTTCTGGCGGAACAGGTCGAGCAGGCGCCCCGGGGTAGCCACCAGCAGGTCGACGCCACGACGCAGGCGCATCATCTGCGGGTTGATGCTGACCCCGCCATACACAGCGTAGGTGCTCAGCGGCAGGTTTTCGGCATATTCGCGCACGTTGTTGTGCACCTGCTCGGCCAGTTCGCGGGTCGGGACCAACACCAGCGCACGGATCGAGTTGCTGGCGACCTTTTCCCCTTCCAGGGCCAGGCGCTGCAGCACAGGCAGTGCAAAGCCTGCGGTCTTGCCGGTGCCGGTCTGCGCCGCGGCCATCAGGTCGCGGCCGGCCAGCACGGCGGGGATGGCCTGGGCCTGGACCGGGGTTGGGGTGGTGTAGTCCAGTTGCTGCAGGGTGCGCAGCAACGGTTCGATCAGGCCGAGTTTGGCGAAATTCATGGCAATACCGTCAGGGGGTTCAGCGAAGGCGGCAAGTTTACCGCAACACCCCGGCCTACTTGCAGGTTTCGCCTTCAAGCGATGCAGCAGGCAGCGCGGGCTTGCGCCACTGCGGCAGGCCGATCAGCACCACGGCGCTGATGATCACCGCCATCGCCAGGCATTCCTCTGCGCCGATCTGCTCACCGGCAAAGACGATACCAAGCAACACCGCCACCGCCGGGTTGACATAGGCATAGCTGGTGGCCGCCGCCGGGCGCACATGCTTGAGCAGGTACATGTAGGCGCTGAATGCCAGGATCGAGCCGAACAACACCAGATAAGCCAATGCTCCCCAGCCTGCGGCTGTGGGCATCTGGGTCATGCGCTCGCCCGACAGGGCGCTGCCCAGCAACAATACCGCGCCACCGACCAGCATCTCGGCCGCACTGGCCATGGGGCCCTGGGGCAGCGGCAGGCTCTTGCTCCAGACCGACCCGAACGCCCAGGCGGCAGCCGCAAACAGGATCAGCGCCGCCCCGATGGGGCTGGCCTGCAGGTTAGAGCCCAGGTTGAGCAGGCCGATGCCAACCAGCCCCAGGACGATGCCCGCCCACTCCAGGCGCGAATTGCGATGGCCGAACAGCAGGCCAAACACCAAGGTAAACAGCGGCACCGTGGCCACGGCCAGCGCAGCGACGCCAGAGGCAACGCCAGCATGCTCTGCAACCGTTACGCCACCATTGCCGCAACTGAGCAGCAGAAAACCCACCGCACCTGCCGCACGCCATTGCGGCCAGGTCGGCGCCGGCACCCCGCGCCAGCGCAAAAACCCATAGAGCAGGCCCCCGGCGATAAGGAATCGCACCCCGGCCATCAGCATCGGCGGCCAGGACGCCACACCGATGCGGATGAAAAGGTAGGTGGAGCCCCAGACCAGGTACAAGGCCAGGAAGGCACCAATCAGCACTATCGGGAAGCGGCGGAAGGCAGGCATGGCAAAACTCGAAATCCGTTTACGGGGGAATGAGTTTAGGGAGCCTCGCCGCCAAGATTAAGTTACAAAACAGGATTAATTGGGCGGCACAATTTGCGTCATGGCAGGGGCATGCGGCGCATGGCGCTCAGGCGCCAGCAACCCTCAATGCTTCAACAGCAAACGCCCTTCGATCGGCACATAGCGGCTGGCCGCTCTTATCAGCGACATGGCGGTCAAACCCGGCACGCCGTAGACCACCGCCTCGGCGCCATGGCGCTGAATCACTCGCTCCAGCAGCAGGTCGAAATCACCATCACCCGAAGCCAGCACCACCTGGTCGACACGGCTGGCGGCATCGATCACATCCAGGGTAATCCCCACATCCCAGTCACCCTTGGCCGAGCCATCGCTGCGCTGGATGAACGGCTTGAGGCGCACGTCGAAACCAAGGTTGCGCAGGATCTGCTGGAACTGCTGCTGTTTGCTGTCCCCGCGGTCGATGGCATAGGCCACCGCCTCGACGATCTCACCCTCGCGGCTGACTTCAGACCACAGCGCGGTGTAGTTGAAGTGGCAGCCATGGGCCTGGCGCACGGTGTAGTAGAGGTTCTGCACATCGGCGAACAGTGCGATTTTCTTCACTACATACCCTCGGCTGAGGAGGCGCAGTGCGCCCCCGGAAATGCCAGCAGTATGCCAGAGCGATCAGACGAAGGTGTCGTCGTCCGAGAAAAAGCCGCCATCATCGCTGCCGTAATCGGTATCGGCGTACCCACCTTGATCAGCGCCCCAGCCACCGTTGTCGGCCACCTGCTGCTGCGCGTCCTGGTCATTCCAGCCACCGGTATCACTGGCCGGCGCCGGCTCTTCCTTGATCACCTCGACCACCTCTTCAGGCTGCGAATGGTGGTTGAACAGGCTGCTGATGCCTTGTGCCAGCAACACACCACCGGCCACCCCGGCAGCGGTCTGCACCGCACCGCCAAGGAAGCTGCTGGCACCACCCCGAGCCGGCGCGGCGCCAAAACCCGGTTGCGCAGCCTGCGGCTGGGAGAAACCCGGTGCATTCGGCTCACGCCAACCGCCTGCCGAAGCGACCGGCGCGGCAGGCCGCTGGGGCTGCTGCGATGCTTGGGCAGGCTGGGGGTTACGCCCGCTGTTGCCAAAGATGCTGGAGAGGAAGCCACCACTGCTGGCGCTGCTGTTGCGAGAAGCCTCTGCCTGGGCACGAGCCTGCTTGAGCTCGGCTTCCAGTTGCTTGTTCTGCTCATCCAGGCGCTTGAGCGCAGCCTCCTGAACCAAAATCGCCTGGGCCATGTAGTAAGGCGCCGCCGGCTGCTCGCGCAGGTGTTCCTCGATGCGCGCCTGGGCCTGGGCATCACGCGGCTGGCTGGGGTCTTCGGCTTGTTTGATGCGGCCAAACAGGCCATCGATCAGGGTTTGCTCTTCAGTGTTCATTGGCTACCTCATGGGAAGCGGGACATCGGACATGTCAAAGATGGGGCGCGCAGGCAGCGGATTCAATCACTGGCACGGTGAAACTTTTTTCAGCAACTGGCTGCTCTGGGCTAAAGTTAGGCCCCTGCTTTTACTGCCATGCGATGTTGACCGATGAATCCGCTGAGCGTTTTTCGCGACTCCCTGTACTTCTTCCGCCGCCACCTGGCAAACATCATTGCGCTGTGCTTGCCGCTGATCGTACTCGAAGCCCTGGTGACCCAACTGATGATGCGGCAACTGGGCGACCAGGCCTCACTGTCCTACAGCATGCTGGTGAGCCTGCTGTTCTATCCGCTTTACAGTGCAGCGCTGATTCTTTACCTCGATACCCGCAGCAACGGCCAGGACATCCCCAAGCGTGAGCTGTTTGCCCGCGCCATGCAGCTATGGCCGCAGATGGCACTGCTGATCATGATCAGCTCGCTACTGATCTTGGCGGGGCTGATGCTGCTGGTCTTCCCGGGGGTCTGGATCATGATCAACCTGGTGTTCGCCGAGTACCTGCTAGTGCTGCGCGGCCTGCCGGTGGTGCAATCGATGCGCGAAAGCGCACGCATGACCACTGGGCATTTCATGCGCATCATGCTCTGCGTGTTTGGGGTGCTGGCACCGATCTGGCTGATCGACGGGCTGCTGCTGATTGCCTTCCCCGAGCCGGCTCCCGCCTTGGAGCTGGCCACGGCCAGCCTGCTCGGCTTCCTGCAGTTGTTCAGCACCGTGGTGCTGTACCGCCTGTTCATGCTGCTGGAGAGCAAGAGCGACACCTGAAGGAAAGCGTTCAGACTCCAGCGTGGCCTGCCCGGGAGATTAAGGTGCCGATCCCACCCACCTTGGAGGTTCGCACATGGACCCGGAAATTCAGAGCAGGTACGCCAGGTCGTTCAGTGGCCATCTGTACGCAATGGCCACCGACAGGTATGTCCCCCTTCGCTTGAGCACCCGCCGCGACAAATGGCACTGGGGGATCACACCGCAGGACGACTGGCTCATGGCTGGGGGCGACCAGGCCTCCATACGCCTGGACTTCACCTTCGACTCGAGCACGCAAGACCGTCTGCACCATCACATCAGCCTCAGCGGCCCGGCACAGCCCCCCAAAAAGCTTGGCCTGAGCCTGAACGGATACCTGGGCTTCTACCAGCGGGCAGAAGTCACCGATTACTGGAAGATCGAACCGCTGGAGCTCACGGAACATGGCTTGATCTGCTACCTGCGTGATCACCAGGGCTACCGTGCCGGCGCGATCGCGGACACCCCTCATCACAGCAGGCATCCCATGTACCTGATCAACACGAAAGAGGGCGAAACGCTCACGTTCCTCCTCCAGCAGGCTGCCTGAGCCTTGGTCGTCAGCTACCAGGGGGCGTCCGGTCCAGTAGGTTCATCACCGTGGCGGGCGGCTCTGTTGGGCCTGCCCGTAGCGGCGTAGCAGTTGGTTGATGCGCGTCTGGTAGCCCGCGCCCTGGCCCCTTGAACCACTCCAGCACATCGGTATCCAGGCAGAATTGGCGGCACCGGCAAGGTGCGTATGGTGTAGCAAAATGGCTGGGGTTTAAGGGCCGGCAAACAGCGTGAAAACCGCACCGATTTAAGGGGAGCCGCCGGCCAGAGGGTCAAGTCCTTCGCCAGCGGCCTGAGCGCTGGCAGCATTAGCCGAGAAGTAGCAGAAAGATAGCAGCCCGATAGTTGAGAGATAGCAACAGATAGCCGATAGATAGCAGCCAGATAGCACAAAAGAAAGCAGTTCGGACGGCGTGATGCAGGCATGAGGCAAGAATAATGCGCCGATGATGCAAAACGGCTGCTGCCAGCCTGACTGGAACAGTCATCGGGGCTAATTAACTAAATCTGTCCCCTTTTTCGCTGCAGGACTGAACGTTTCGCCACCGTCGCCGCCGATTACTACCCGCCATTGGCGGAACGATCCCACGCCAGCGACCGCACCATCCCCGGCATCACGCTGCGCGGCCTGTGGCTGCAACGGGCTGGGTTCGAGGTCAACGAGAAGATACGGAATCGGGTTATGCAGGGCTGTTTGGTGATTACGGCGGAGTGAAATAAATAGCCCCGGCACTGCTGGGGCTATTTTTGTATATGCAGAGTCTATCAAGAGATTAGACGAGATAAGGATAATCGCGTCCCTACCACCCGCCTTTAGAATAAAGAAAAAACCTGCCACCTCTTTATTAACTTATCCAAGAAATCTGATCTTCATCTAAATAATATAGCCCCTCAAGCCTCCCTGAAACTTGAGGCAGTTCGAGAAGAGGATCTGAAATATATGAAATAGGTAAAACTACCCTCAGCTCTTGAGCCCTTGCAGAATAGTCCCCCCAAGAGGGCTTAACCATCCCGTTCCAGAATGTAACAGAGGAGCCATCTTCAAGAAGAATAACGGGCTTTAAGTACTCAACTTTCCCACTATCATCCCAGTACAGATAGCCTAAGTAACCAGAACCATCCGCCCCAACAAAACTAGCCCGAACAATTATTTGAGCGTCAACACAAGCCTCCTTCTCAAGGAGAGGGCGGACTGTCAGCTCATCTTCTACAGACTCATCCATGGGAAAGTACCAAATACCAAAATAAGCAAGGTCATCAATAGCCAATTCATAAACTTGTTTATCAGCCATATTCATATACCTATTTAATCAGATGTTTGATTGAATCAAACAATTCGGGCCGTCCTATATCGCCGTAGGCTTTCTGCAACCCGGAGCTTATTTGCTCAGGAGTATACGTAGCCGGCTTACCCCCCTACCATGGGAGGCAAATACTTACTTATAGCCTTATGCATCGCATCAGGGTTCACCTTCCCAGTATGGGAGTACTGGGTAATTAGAGTCGCAGGATGATCCAGCATGTCATTCTTCGTATACCCCAGCATCTTGCCTAAATATTGAGGCAAGGTGTGATGCGCTTGGAATCCTTTATTTAACCCCTGTAGCTCTCGATAAGTAGGGCTAATTACGTCAGGTATAACCTGACCAGTTGCTTTTGGACCACTAGCAACCTTACCTAAAATCAAAGCCGTCGCTAACTGTACGACATTCTCACGCGTAGCACCTTCATCGACAAGCTTGATGATCCCTGGCACATCCACTGGCGCCAACGTCGAGCCGAGCAACCCATCCTGACGGGCCCGCTCATTGATTTGCTCTTCACTTAACCCTTGCTGCGTCCATTGCGCAATCAGCTCACTCGATCTGATCGCCTTCACATACTGGTTCGCGAGCACGCCCATCGGCGACCAATCCGCGCCCGACAGCGCATACACATCAAGGAAGCTCGCGTCCGGGTCGCTCTTCTGCGCATCCACGGCCCCTTTCATCATCGCAAGGGCGTAATCCGTTACCAGAAGGTCGTATTCCGCTTTGCTCAGCCTGCCGCTCTGGTACAGCTCAACGAGCTTTTCCCCAGCCTGTTTATCCTGCTGCCGGTACGCATCACGAATACCAGTCTCGCAGTCGCCATTGCCTCCACAGGCTTTGAACCGCTCATGCAGCTCATCAACACTGCCAATGCCAGCAGCCTTGAGCTTTTCATACAGCGCCCGGCTGGCTGTATCCAGGCGTTCAATGCCGTACTTGTTCGCCAACAGGTTGTTTTCAACCGCATTGCGGCCCGCGCCAGCACCTGCAATGGCCGCCGCGCTGTTGCCTTCCACCAGCCCACCGGAAAGCCCGGCAGCCAGCGTCGACAGCGCTGAGACGGTCTGCTTCTGCTCCTCACTGAGAGCGTTGCTGTCGCTGGTGCCATACAATTGCTGGGTGATCAGGCGTGCAGCCAGTTCTCCTCCAGCCGCACCAGCTGCGCCGGCTACCGCCGAATTGCCCTGCGTTTGGGCGACGACGGCACCCAGCACGGCGTGGGCCATGACGTTGAGTGCCTCATTGTCGCCAGTGGATTTCTTGATCACCTGCGCAAGGTAAGGCGCCGATGCGCCTGCCAGCGCCGAACCAATATCACCACCTGCCAGCCCTTGCAGTGCCGCTGTCACCGCCTGAGTCACGCGCTGGTAATCACCACTGGTGCCGTACTTGCCCATGATCCGCTGGTAAGCATCGGTAGCGACCAGCTTCTCTTGATAGTTCTTGCGGTCCTGTTCGCTCGCCCCTTCACCCGGTGCTTGGATCCCGCCCGCCTCAAGTTCCGCACGCGCCTCTTTGTCGGCCTTGAGCTGGCCCTCGGTGCGGACGATGTCCGAAACCTGGGTGCCAATCTCGCCAATCAGCTGCACTTGCTGCAAGCGCCGTCGCTCTTTCTCTTTATCGAAGATCGGGCTGATGCTGCCATTGGCATGCTCGGCGTCATGACTGAGGCTAGCGACATCCTGCTTCTGCTGGCCCGGGTCGCGGATTTCCAGAGTGCCTTCGGAAATGGCCGAGGATGTGGTACCGCTGGCACTGCCATCGTGGTTGTAGGCGATCAGCGTGCCGCTTGGCATGTTGCTGGTGAAACCCGACGAAGCACCGTTGCCGCTACTGACGCTGGCACTGGCCATCTGGCTTTTGAACTGGGCCTGGTTCTCGATATCGCTCCAGCCCAAGGTACCGGTGCTCAGGCGATTTTTGTCGGCCTGCGCGGTGCTCGCAATGACACTGCCATCGAGCTGCGTGTGCTTGCCAACATCGATCTGGTAACCACCCTTACCGGCGAACAGCCCGGTCTGTTCCTGCACGCTCTGATAATTGGAGTCGAGTTTATTCTTGCTGACGCTGAGACTGCCGCTCGCTCCGCCCGCACCGATGATGGTGACGCTCAAGCCACCGCTGACATTGGTTTGCTTGGACTTGTAATTGTCGGTGTCCTGCAGGCTTTGCAGCGTCAGGTCACGCCCCACGTCGCCGGTGATCTTCGCGGCGTTGACTTGCGCGCCTTTGAGCGCAGTATCACGCCCGCTGAGGAGGGTCGCCTCATTGCCGGCGTCCAGCGTGGTTTCGGTCCAGGTCGTGCCATTGCCTTTCTCGTTACCAACACCCTTGTTGCCACTGGCGAAGATGCTGAGACCCGCGTTGCTGGAACCCACACCGATACTGATACCAACGGCCCCACCGCCGCTGCTGTTCTTGCCATCCGTCGCCTGGGGTGCTGAGCGGCGCCGCACTGGCCACGTGGACACAGGTGACGAGCCAGGCACACAGCAGCCAGCCAAAGACACGCTGAGCCACAGAGGGGGAAAACATGCTCGATCCTTCGAAAGCAAGACGGCGATGCGAAAAAGCTGGCGACACTAAAGAGCCATCATCCTGACGTTAAACAAACGGCGACATGCGGTACCTGTTTCGCCAGCAGGGCACCTGAAAGCAGGGCGTTCAGGTACCGCGCGGTTTGGCCCGCGCGGTTGCCTCAGCCACAAGCGGGTCGTCGGGCCAGTAATGCTTGGGGTATCTACCCTTGAGGTCCTTCTTCACCTCTGCATAGGTGGTGCGCCAGAAGTTGGCCAGGTCCTGTGTAACCTGCACCGGCCGCCGTGCTGGCGACAGCAGGTGCAGCTTGACCTGCTGGCGACCTTGGGCGATGCGCGGCGTGTCAGCCAGGCCGAACAGCTCTTGCAGGCGCACGGCGAGGATTGGCGGGTTTTCACTGTAGTCGAGGCGGATACTCGACCCTGATGGCACAGCCAGGTGCGCTGGCGCCCATTCGTCCAGGCGCTGGGGCAGCGGCCAGGGCAACAGGTTACGCAAGATCGACGGCAGGTCCAGAGCGGCGAAATGGCTCAGCCGCGACACCTTGCCCAGATAAGGCTGCAGCCAGTGCTCCAGGCTGGCCAGCAGCGCCTCGTCGCTTAGGTCCGGCCACTCGCTATGGCCGTCTTTTTCCAGGTCAAGCTGGCGCAACAGCGCTATGCGCGCCTGCCACTGGCGCAACTCTGGCGTCCAGCTCAGCAGGTTCAGGCCTTTGCGCCGCACCAGGCCCAGCAGTGCCTTGGCGCGGGCCTCATCATTGAGCCCAGGCAGCGGTTCACGGCTAAGTACCAATTCGCCGACCTTGGTCTGACGCTCGGCACGCAACACCTGCTCGCGCTCGTCCCAGTCGAGAATGTCGACACGCTCGACCTGCTCGGCCAGCACCTCGTCGAGCAGTGCCGGGTCGAATTCGGCAGCCAGGTAAATCCGCTCCTCCCGCTGCCCCTGGCGGCTGCCCAGGTCGGCGATGACCAACCACGGGCATTTCATCAGTGCATCGGCCTCGGCGAACAAGGCAGCACGGCCGTTGGCCAGGCGATACTCGGCCCCGCCTTCGCGACGTTGCTGGGCAACACGGTCGGGATAAGCCAACGCCAGCAGGGCGCCGAGCCAGCGTGGATGCTCGGGATCGGCAACCGCTGAGCTGGCCTTGCCGCGCAGCAGCCCCCGGTACTGGCGGGCCAACTGTCGGGCACGCTGCACACTGCCCTGGCCGTCACGGCTGACCTTGCTGTCACCGCTGATCAGTGCCAGCCGGCTATGCAGGTCGGCGCCACCTGCGCGCTGGATGTCGCGCTCGCCCAACAAGGCGGCGACATCGCAGGCCATCGCGGCCAAGCCCAGGTCATGGCCGCGCAGCAGCAGATGAGCGATACGCGGGTGGGCCGGAAGCTCGGCCATGGCCTGGCCGTGTTCACTGAGGTTTTCGCGGGTGCCCATCTTGAAAGCGCCAAGCCGCGCGAGCAGGTCTTGCGCCTGGGAATAGGCCGCCGCTGGCGGCTGGTCCAGCCAGCGCAACTGGTCAGGCGTAACCCCCCATCGACCAAGCTGCAACGCCAGGCCAGCAAGGTCTGCCTGGAGGATTTCGGCACTGCCATGTGCTGCCAACTGATCGTGCTGGGCCTCTGACCACAGGCGGTAGCACACGCCCGGTTCAAGGCGCCCGGCACGGCCAGCCCGTTGGGTCGCACTGGCGCGGGAGATACGCTGGGTGTCCAGGCGCGTCATGCTGCTGCCAGGGTCGAAACGCGGTACCCGGGCAAGGCCGGCATCGATCACCACGCGTACGCCGTCGATGGTCAGGCTGGTCTCGGCGATGTTCGTGGCCAGCACGACCTTGCGCAGGCCCTGGGGCGCCGGATCGATGGCGGCACGCTGGGCATTGAGGTCGAGTTCGCCATGCAAGGGGCAAAGCAGAATGTCCGGGCGCTCGGCCAATGACGCCTGCAAACGTTGGTGAACCCTGCGGATCTCAGCCTGGCCGGGCAGGAACACCAACACACTGCCAGGCTGATCGGCCAAGGCCTCTAGCACACAGTCCACCACACGTGGCTCGATGAATTCCCCAGGCTGGGACGGCCGCCCCCAACGAATATCAACCGGGTGCATGCGGCCTTCGCTGCTGATCACCGGCGCGTCGTCGAGCAGCCGGGACAGGCGCTCGCCCTCCAGGGTTGCGGACATCAGCAGAATTTTCAGCGGCGGATCATCGCGCAGCAGTTCACGGCCATTGAGACTCAGCGCCAGGGCCAGGTCGGCATCCAGGCTGCGTTCGTGAAACTCATCGAAGATCAGCAGCCCGACACCCTCCAGCGCAGGGTCTGCCTGCAACCGGCGGGTCAGGATACCTTCGGTGACCACCTCGATACGCGTACCGGGCCCGACCTTGCTGTCCAGGCGAATGCGGTAGCCCACGGTTTCGCCGACTTTTTCACCCAGCTCGCTGGCCAGCCGTTCGGCCGCCGCGCGTGCGGCCAGGCGGCGGGGTTCCAGCATCACGATGGTCTGCCCGGCCAGCCAGGTTTCATTCAACAGCGCCAGCGGCACACGGGTGGTCTTGCCGGCGCCGGGCGGGGCCTCGAGCACCGCTTCGTGACGGTTTTCCAGGGCGTGGCGCAAAGCTGGCAGGGCAGCATCGATTGGTAAAGAAATCATGGTGGTCCTCGAACAGTCTGGCGAGTATAACGGCGAACCCAGCCTGCTCTATCATGGTCTTAGCATCAGGTGCCGGCGTATCGTCCACCTTGTGGCAACTTTCTTCGGAGATTCAAATGCGCATCCCATCCCGCGTCATCGGTGGCGCCCTCATCGCCACCTTGCTGACCCAGCTGACGGCCTGTGGCACGCTGTTCTACCCTGATCGCCGCGGGCAGATCGAAGGCAAGGTCGACCCGGTAATCGTCGCCCTCGATGCCATCGGTATTCTGTTCTACGTGATCCCAGGCCTGATTGCCTTCGGTGTCGACTTCGCCACCGGCGCCATCTACTACCCCGGGGGCACCACGGCACAGGTAGCGCCAGAGAAACTGCGCGAGGCCATCAAGCCCGATGGCAAGGTCGACAACCTCAAGCTGCAAGCCATTCTCGAAAGCGAACTGGGCCAGCGCCTGCCGCTGGACGACCCACGGTTGATCCAGCATCGCGGCAGCGTCGAGCAACTGGCAGCGTTCGGCCTGGTGCCGGCAGCCTGAAACCTGCAAGGAAGCCCCCCACGGCATGATCACCTCGGCTGAAAACGAGCGCCTGCTACGCCTGGTCACCCGCGCGTCGCTCGCGGTGGCCAGCATCCTGGTGCTGAGCAAGGCCGTGGCCTGGTGGTTGAGTGGCTCGGTCAGCTTGCTGGCCGGGCTGACCGATTCGGCGCTGGACGCGGTCGCCTCGTTCCTCAACCTGCTCGCGGTGCACTATGCGCTGCGCCCGGCTGACGATGACCATCGCTTCGGCCACGGCAAGGCAGAGGCCTTGGCAGGCATGGCCCAGGCCGTGTTCATCGGTGTGAGTGCGGTACTGATCGGGGTTCAGGCCGCCGAGCGTCTGCAATCGCCACAACCCTTGGGTGATACCGCCATCGGCATCGGCGTGATGCTGCTGTCGTTGGTACTGACGCTCGCTTTGCTGGCGCTGCAACGCAAGGTCATTCGCTTGACAGGCTCAACGGCGGTGCGTGCTGACTCGCTGCATTATCGCTCTGACCTGCTGCTCAATGGCAGCATCCTGCTGGCCTTGCTGCTGGCGCGTTACGGCTGGCCGCAACTGGACGCGCTGTTTGGCCTGGGTATCGCGCTGTACATCTTGTGGAGTGCACTGCAGATCGCCCGGGAAAGCACGGCAATCCTGATGGACAAGGAACTGCCCGGCGACATCGGCGAGGGCATGGTCGAACTGGTGCTGGGCATTGCCGGGGTCAAGGGTGTGCATGACCTGCGCACCAGGGTGTCGGGCAATCAGTGGTTCGTGCAACTGCATCTGGAACTACCAGGGCAGTTGCCGTTGCACGAAGCACATGCCCTGTGCGTACAGGCTTCTGAGGTCATCCGCCAGGGTTATCCACAGGCGGATGTGATGGTGCATGCCGACCCCGTCTGAAGGTCAATTGATGCTGTAGCCCCGGCCACTGAAACAGGCCCCCAGCGCCCGCCGATAGTGGTCTGCAACGTTGGCCGGGGGTGCGCTGGGTGCGGTGGCGGGGTCGAAGTTGGACTCGCTCACCGCCCACCGGTGACACTGGTAGCGGTCCTGGTCCTGTTGCTCCTGGCCTTGCCCGTGCATTGGGTAGGCCACCACATCGTATGCAGTGCTTGAAGGGGCTTGCGCCACCGGGGCCGGTGCGACGGCAGGGGGGCTGACCACCACGTACTCGCGGCTGTCTGCCAGGTACTGGTAATACGTATCGGCAACCAGGAAAAGCAGGGCACCCCCGACCCACACTTCACGTGCATAGGAGGGCAGGTAGCCGACCCGCACCCCGTAAGGCGGGGCGACCACGATGTAGCTGCCGCCCTGCGGTCGGTACCAGTAACCGCCCGAGTAGAAATAGTCCTGCCCACGGTACGGCACTTTCCAGTAGCGGTCCGGGAAACGCTCGACTCTGTGCCCTGGGCGATACTGCGGCCCCGGCCCCCAACCATTGCCATGGCCATCCGGCCGCCCCTGCCAGTCGCCACCCGGCCGTTGCCCAGGGCCGCCGGCCTCCCAGTGCCGGTAATCGGCATTGCGCCGGGGAATATCCTGATAGTAGCCCTGGCGGGCGGGCTGGGTCTGATGCACTTCATCGCGCGAGTTGAGCGGCGAGCGGCCTTCGTAACTGCCGTTGGGGTCCTGCCGGCCATTGCCACCATGCCCATCGTCAGGGCCTTGAGCCATGGCCCCCAGACAGATGCTCACGCCAAGCAAACCAACACCTGCCAACTGCCAGATGCGCGACTTCATGTTGTTCCTCACGGTAAAGATAACGGCACGCTGCCAGTCTACCGCGCCTGTAACGGACAAACAGATGAAATCGCGGCCATGAAAAAAGGGAGGCCTTGTGGCCTCCCTTTGAGAATTGTCGTCCGTGCTCGGCACTTGTGGCGCCGGCTCACCTCATACGCTCTTGTGGAGGTACGTAGCCCGGGGGCCTGGCGGATCCTGTTGGATGGCTGGCCGCGACCGCCCGCCTAGGGCGCGTCGCCGTGGACTGATGTCCGGGCAGTGATTCTGTTGATAAAGATACGTGACAGGGGGCGGCAGCGGATTGCGAAGATTGCTCAGATAAATAGCACTTGCGCAATTTTTAACCCTGGATCGATAATTCACCGCAATACGATCAGAAAAGGCCTTTTCCATGAGCAAGCTTGACCGCTACGACCTGAGCATCCTCGCCGAATTGCAGCGCGATGCGCGCATTTCCAACCAGGAGCTGGCCGAGCGTATTGGCCTGTCGCCCTCCCCCTGCTCGCGTCGGGTCAAGCAACTGGAAGACGACGGCTATATCTCGCGGCAAGTCGCCCTGCTAGACCGGAAAAAGCTCGGCCTGAGCCTGACGGCTTACGTGCTGATCGGCATGGACCGGCACACCCCGGAGCGTTTCGAGGCCTTCGAGGCGGCCATCCGCAACTTGCCACAGGTGCTCGAATGCAGCCTTGTCACCGGCATGGACGCCGACTATCAGCTAAAGGTGGTGGTACCGGACATGGATCACTACCAGAAGCTGCTCCTGGGCAGCCTGACCCGCATCGAAGGCGTCACAAGCGTGCGCTCGAGCTTCGTGCTCAATCAGGTGCTGGCGAGCACCGAACTGCCCCTGACCCACCTTCGTTGATTGGCTGCTGAGCCTGCCTGGAGAACACTGATGGATCCGGCCGTATTCGAAGAGTGGATGATGATCACCCTGGTCACCGTGTTGATCGGTTTCATGGGTTTCATCGTTTGGGACCTGGCAAAAAAATCCAAGGCCGGGCGGTTTGGCACGATGATCCTGTTCTTCGTGCTGGGGCTGGGGGTGCTGGCCTTTATCATCAAGACCGTGGTCGTGGGGATTCTGGAAGGGGTGTAGCGCCCTCCCAAGCCTGATCACCGGCAAGCTGGCGCCCATGGATGCCAAGGCCTGCGCATGTTCTGCAGGGCCCTCTTGCCGGCGATGATGCCAGCGAGCATTAAAGCTTGGCCGGCACCTCGCGCCAACACCCCTGCTCCAGCCCATCCAGCGCCCAGTCACCGATCCGCACACGCACCAGGCGCAAAGTCGGCAAGCCGACCGCCGCAGTCATGCGCCGCACCTGGCGGTTACGCCCCTCGCGAATCACCAGCTCCAGCCAACTTGTGGGCACGCTCTTGCGAAAGCGGACCGGCGGGTTGCGCGGCCACAGTTCGGGTTCCTCCAGGCGCCGAGCTTCGGCCGGCAAGGTCGGCCCGTCATTGAGCTCTACACCCTCGCGCAACCGCTTTAGCTGCTCATCGCTGGGCTCGCCTTCCACCTGCACCCAGTACGTCTTGGCCAGCTTGTGCTTGGGGTCAGCGATGCGGGCCTGCAAACCGCCGTCGTTGGTCAGCAGCAGCAAACCTTCACTGTCACGGTCCAGCCGACCGGCCGGGTAAATGCCAGGGATATCGATGTAATCCTTGAGCGTGGCACGGCCATCGCCGTCGCTGAACTGGGTCAGCACATCGAACGGCTTGTTGAACAGCACCAGGCGCGGCTCGGCCGGCGGTGCCTTGGGCTGGCGCCTTGGGCCGGCGGGCCGCGCCTTGGGGTGGCGCGGCTTGGAACGGGGTGGCAGTGGCATGGATCCTCAGCGGAACGGCGGCTCATCGAAGCTGCGCAGTTTACGCGAGTGCAGCGAGTTGAGCTCGGTGCGCAGCAGGTCGAGGGCGGCAATGCCGATCTTCAAGTGCTGGCTGACCGCGCGGTTATAGAAGGCATTGGCCGAACCGGGCAGCTTGATTTCGCTGTGCAGCGGTTTGTCGGACACGCACAGCAAGGTGCCGTATGGCACCCGCAGGCGATACCCCTGGGCGGCGATGGTACCGCTCTCCATGTCTACCGCCACCGCTCGCGACAGGTTGATCAGTGGCCGTTCCTGGGCCCAGCGCAGCTCCCAGTTGCGATCGTCGTAGGTCAGTACGGTGCCGGTGCGCAGGCGCTTCTTCAACTCCTCGCCACGCTCGCCGGTCACCTGGGCTGCCGCCTCCTGCAGCGCCAGCTGCACCTCGGCCAGGGCCGGGATGGGGATGTTCGGCGGCACCACCCGGTCAAGAATACCGTCGCGGCGCATGTAAGCGTGCGCCAGCACATAGTCACCGATGGTCTGCGACTGGCGCAGGCCCCCGCAGTGGCCGATCATCAGCCAGCAGTGCGGACGCAGCACGGCCAGGTGGTCGGTGATGTTCTTGGCGTTGGACGGGCCGACACCGATGTTGACCAGGGTGACGCCGTCACCGTCAGCGGCGATCAGGTGATACGCCGGCATCTGATAGCGGTGCCAGACCACGCTGGCCACCAGGGCCTGCGCCTCACCGTGGTCCATGCCTTTTTCGATCGACACATTGCCCGGCAGCACCATGCGCACGAAGCGCGGGTCGTCACGCAGCTGTTCAAGGCCGTGACTGATGAACTGGTCGACATAGCGGTGGTAGTTGGTCAGCAGGATCCAAGGCTGCACATGGCGCCAGTCGCTGCCGGTGTAGTGCACCAGGCGGCGCAGCGAGAAGTCCACGCGGGCAGCGTCGAACAGCGCCAGCGGCAGGGTTTCGGCACTGCCCCAGTCGCACAGGCCGTCGGCGATGTCGTCAGTGGCGGCAGACAGGTCGGTGCTGGGGAATACCCGCGCCAGCTCGGCGGCAGTGATGCCGCTGCCCGCCAGCTCATCGCCCTGGTCGACCACATAGGGGTACGGGATGTTCTGTTCGCTGACACCGACCTCGACGGTGACGGTGTAGTCCTGCATCAAGGGGCGCAGCTGCTCGAGCAGATAGCCCCGAAATGCCGCAGGCTGGGTGACCGTGACGCTGTAGGTGCCCGCCACCTGCACCTTGGCATAGGCACGGGTGGTGGCGGCGACTTCGCCGTGGCTGTAGTAGGTCAGGCGCAACGCCGGGTAGCGGTAGACGGCGCGCTCGTCGGCGTCCGGCTCGGTGCGGTCTTTCAGGTAACGCTTGAGGGCCTGGCTGAGGGCCCCGGTGGCCTGTTCATGCAAGGCCGCCAGACGGTCGACGGCCTGTTCGGGGGTATCAACGACTACAAAGGCTTGGCTCACACTGTGCTTCCTGTCTGGACATGCATGTCAGCCATCTTGCCTGCCTTCGCCAGTAAAAACATCCCCTGTCAGCCGGGCCAGCCAGGCGTGGCCCGTGCAACCAGTGCCTGAACATCGGCGCCCCGCGGCAACGCCCCGTAAACGCGGCCGCCGCCGGCCAGCCGGCTGCCGATGAAGGCATCGCTGACAGAGCTGTTGCCCGCCTCCAGCAACAGCTTGGCCTGCAGCGCCAGGGCGATGTCCTCGGTCAGCTGCCGGGCACGATACTGGATGTCACTCGTATCGGTGAACGCACCCTTGAGGTTGCCGATGTGCGCGGCCAGCCGTGGATCGCCATGGCCATCGCCCAGTTCAGCGAACAGCGCATCGAGCACACCCGGCTCCTTGGACAGTGCCCGCAGCACATCCAGGCACTGGACGTTGCCTGAGCCCTCCCAGGTGGAATTGACCGGTGCTTCGCGGTACAGGCGCGGCAGGATGCTGTCCTCGACATAACCGGCACCGCCCAGGCACTCGGCAGCTTCGTTGATCATCGCCGGCGCGCGCTTGCAGATCCAGTACTTGCCCACCGCCGTGACCAACCGGGCGAAGTGCGCCTGCTGCGGGTCATCGAGTTGCTCCAGCGCTTGCCCCATGCGCAGGCTCAGGGCCAGGGCCGCTTCGCTTTCCAGCGCCAGGTCGGCAAGCACGTTCTGCATCAGCGGCTGCTCGCTCAGCACCCGGCCGCCGACCTTGCGGTGTGCGCAGTGGTGGGTGGCCTGGGTCAAGGCCTGGCGCATCAGGGCGCTTGAGCCGACCATGCAGTCGAAGCGGGTCATGGCCACCATCTCGATGATGGTCGGCACGCCCCGCCCCTCCTCACCGACCATCCAGGCCAGCGCGCCACGGAACTCCACTTCGCTGGAAGCATTGGAGCTGTTGCCAAGCTTGTTCTTCAGGCGCTGGATGTAGAACTGGTTGCGGCTGTCATCCGGGCGATGGCGTGGCAACAGGAAACAGCTCAAGCCTTTGTCGGTCTGCGCCAGTGTCAGGAAGGCGTCGCACATTGGCGCCGAGCAGAACCATTTATGCCCAACCAGCTCGTAGGCCTGACCCGGCCCCGGGCTGCCGACAGGATAGGCGCGGGTGGTGTTGGCGCGCACATCGGTACCGCCCTGCTTTTCTGTCATGGCCATGCCGATGGTCACGCCCGCCTTGTGGCGATCGCCGACGTTGCGCGGGTCGTATTCGCGGGCGAGAACCTTCGGCAACCAGTACTCGGCCAGCTCAGGCTGCAGCCTGAGCGCCGGCACAGCGGCAAAGGTCATGGTCAGCGGGCAACCGGTACCGGCTTCTGCCTGGCTGTGCAGGTAAGTCATCGATGCCCGGGCTACATGGGCACCGGGGCGCGGCTCGGCCCAGGGTAACGCGGGCAGGCCGTGCTCGACGGCCGTGCGCATCAGCTCGTGGTAGGCGGGGTGGAACTCCACCAGGTCGATGCGGTGACCATAGCGGTCATGGCTGCTGAACACCGGTTTGTTCGCGTTGGCCAGAAAGCCCGCGGCCATCAGCGGCCCACCGGCCAAGGCACCATAGGCATCGATCCGCGATTCGGCCCAGCCGGCCCCGAAACGCCGCGACCACTCCTGCAGGGGCAGGTCCAGGCGGTACAGGTTGGCACCGTCGAGCGATGGCGGCTGGTTGGTGACTTCGTGGGTTTCAGCGTACTGGTGCAGGTTCATGGGGAGCTCCTGGAGGCCGTGTAGGGCTGAGAAGTCCAGTGAAGCACTCACTGCTGGGCAGACAAAGTGACAATAGTGACTAAACGTGTGATTTGAATTGCCCGGAGGGGTCACCCGGTCAACTGTGGGCGGGCCGAGCAGAGGGCGCAGTGCAACCCCTGGCAGGGGCTACACCGTTGTGCCATCAGAGCCTTGAACTGCCCGACACCGCCCTCCCCGCCGGGATCTGCACCTGCGCTATCGCCACTTCCAGGCTCAACTCGAACCGGCTACCCAGCCCCCGCGTAGACTCATGCACCAGCTGGCCGCCCAGCACCTCGCCCATCTGCCGGCAGATCGACAGGCCAATGCCCAACCCGCCATATCGACGGGTCATCGAGCCATCGACCTGGAAGAAGCGCTGATACAGGATCGCCTGGTCCAGGTCATCGAAGCCGATGCCGCTGTCACTGACGGTGAAGGTCAGCGCTAGGCTGCCTGGCCCAAGACGACGGCCACGCACCTGGATCATCACCCCACCCTGGTGGGTGAACTTGAGGCCGTTGTCCACCAGGCACCCCAGGCAACGCGACAGTTTGTGCGCATCGCCCAGCAGTTCGTCCGGCAGCTCGGCGGGGATGTCCAGGCTCAGGTACAGCCCCTTGCCCAGCGCCGTTCCGGCATAGCCGGCCCGCAGCTCCTGGAGCATGCGCCGCAAGCTGAACGGCGCCGCCTGCACGCGCAGGCGGCCGGCCTGCAACTCGGTGAGGGTGAGAATATCGTCGACCATGTCCATCATGTTCTGCGCAGAGCCCACCGCCGTGCGGTGGTACTGGGCCATCTCGGCGCTCAGCGGCAAGGTGTGCATCAGCTCCAGCGAGCCGATCACACCGTTCATCGGGGTGCGCAGTTCGTGGGTGATCGTGGCGAGGAACTCATCCTTCAGATGGTTGCTCCTGGCCAACTGCTGGTTCAATTGTTCCAGCGTGCGCCCGGTATCACGCAGGGTCTGTGCCTGCTGCTCGCGCATGCTGTTGATACGATCGGCCAGCGCCAGGGACAGCAACGCCACTTCCAGCGCCGCACCGAGCTGGCTGGCATACATGGTCAGGAACACATTGGGCAGGTAACCCAGCACCATCAGGGTATTGACCAGCCCGCCCAGCAGGAACGCCGTCCAGGCAATGATGAACCAGCGCGCCACCCGCAGGCCGCGCACCCAGGCATAGAGCCCAGCGGCGAAAATGCTGACGGTGAACAGCAGGGCCAGTACCGTGGCCATACGCAAGGCGATGCCATAGGGCATGCTCACCGCCAGCAGCATCACCAGCACTGCCCCGAGCATCAATAACTGCAGCAGGCGGTCGAACCCTCGGCTGATCGTGCCCAGGCGCAGGAAGTGGCGGGCGAACTGGCAACCGAACAAGCCGGCCGCACCGATGAACAGCGGCGTGGCGGCATTCGCCCACCAGGGGCTGTCCGGCCAGAAGTACGCCACCCCTGCGCCGTTGACCGACACCTGGTAGAGGCCGAACGAGGCAATATAGAGGATGTAATAGAGGTAGCTGACGTCCCGCACGCTGAGGAAGATGAACAGGTTGTACACCAGCATCACCAGCAAGACCCCGTAGATCATCCCCAGCATATACAGGCGAGTGGGCTGCTCTTCCATGTAGGCCTCGGCAGACCACAACGCCAATGGCGCCTGTACCGAGCCCTGGCTGTGCAGGCGCAGGTACACGATGGTCGCCTGGTTGGGCTGCAGCGGCAGTTCGAACAGGTAGTTGTTCTGGAGGATCTGACGGCTGGCGTAGGGCAAGGCATCGCCGGTACGCTGTGCCAGGCGGTAGGTACCATCGGCACCCGGCAGATAGAGCTCGAGGTGATCCAGCGGCGGGTACGCCAGCTCCAGCAACCATTGGCGCGGTGCGGCGTTCGCCGAGGCCAGGTAACGCAAATCGACCTTGAGCCAGAACACCGAAGTCGAATAGCCGGCGTTCAGCACGTGTTCATGGTGTGGGCGAAAACGGTTGGCGAAGGTGGGCGCGGTAACCTGAGCGATGCTGGCGCTGCCATTGCGGTCTTCATAGACCTGCATGGTGCTGCCCAGCGACAGGTACCGGGTGGAGTCGTCGAAATCGACCGCAGTGGCCATCACGGGCAAGCAGCCCAGAAGCAAAATCAGCAAATAGCGCATACGGCCCCAGCATGGCGTGTGCGGACACGTCGCAATGGCCCCCTATCCCTATGAGACGACGAATTCCGGCAAAGCCCGTTTATCGAGTTATCCGAGCACTCTAGCATAGCTTTGAAGGCTGGCAACGGGCCATCTTGATTTAGGCTAAAAAGGCTCTAGATCGATACTTTCAGGCCATGAAGAAGCCAAAAGCTGACCAATCGATCAACAAAAACCGTTTGTAGGACGATCCGTACAAATGGGTTTGGTGGTAAGCTCGCCGACCATGAATACCTACAGCTCCCGCCCCGTTGTCCTCTGTCTCTCCGGCCACGACCCAAGTGGCGGTGCCGGCTTGCAGGCAGATATCGAAGCCCTGATCGCCCAAGGCTGTCATGCCGCACCCGCGGTGACCGCCCTGACCGTACAGGATACCGTCAACGTTTCCGACTTCCGCGTGCTCGACCGTGAGTGGGTGCTGGCCCAGGCCAATGCCGTACTGGCCGACTCCACGGTCGCCGCGGTCAAGCTGGGCATGCTCGGCTCGATCGAAATGGTCGATACCGTCGCCGAACTGCTCATTGCCCACCCACACCTGCCGGTGGTCTGCGACCCGGTGCTGCGCGCCGGTGGCGGTGGCCGGCTGGGCAAGGACGAGGTCGGCTATGCCGTGCGCGAGCGCCTGTTGCCGCTGGCCGCCATTGCCACACCGAACCTGCCCGAGGCACGCATCCTTGCCGAGCTGCCTGACGGTAGCGCAGACGAGTGCGCCGAAAAATTGCTGCCGTTCTGTAAACACCTGCTGATCACCGGTGGCCACGGCGACGAAGAAGAAATCCACAACCGCCTGTACAGCCGCGATGGCCAGCGTCATACCTGGACCTGCCAGCGCCTGCCTGGCAGCTACCACGGCTCGGGCTGTACCCTGGCCAGCACGTTGGCCGGCCGCCTGGCCTTGGGCGAACACCTGCAAAGCGCAGTGCGCAGTGCCCTCGACTACACCTGGCGCACCCTGCGTGACGCCGAGCAGCTGGGCAAGGGCCAGTTCGTCCCGCGCCGCCTGCCCCTGGATTTCTGCTCCTGATACGAGGCTTTCTGATGAAGCTACGCGGTCTGTATGCAATCACCGACAGCCAGCTGCTCGCCGGCCGTTTCCTGTCCCATGTCGAGGCGGCACTGGAAGGCGGCGTGCGCCTGCTGCAGTACCGCGATAAAAGCGATGATGACGGCCGCCGACTGCGCGAAGCCCAAGCATTGCTCAAGCTCTGCGAACGCTACGGCACCGAGCTGGTCATCAACGACGATGCCGAACTGGCGGCGCGCCTGGGCGTCGGTGTGCACCTGGGGCAGACTGACGGCCCCTTGACCCCGGCCCGTGCCCTGCTGGGCCGCCAGGCCATCATTGGCTCGACCTGCCACGCCAGCCTCGACCTGGCCACCCAGGCCGCCAGCGAAGGCGCCAGTTACGTTGCCTTTGGCCGTTTCTTCAATTCCGTGACCAAGCCCGGTGCACCCGCCGCCGATGTTGGCCTGCTGGCGCAGGCCCGGGCCCAGGTCAAACTGCCGATCGCCGTGATCGGCGGCATCACCCTCGACAACGCCGCCCCTCTGGTCGCCCACGGTGCCGACCTGCTGGCGGTGATCCATGGCCTGTTCGGTGCCGACAGCGCGCAGGAAGTCACTCGCCGCGCCCGCGCCTTCAACGCCCTGTTCGCTTCCTGATTTCAAGAGAAGATCCCATGTCCCGTTCCGAATCCCTGTTCGCCCAAGCCCAGAAGCACATCCCAGGTGGCGTCAATTCGCCGGTCCGCGCCTTCAAGAGCGTCGGCGGCACCCCGCTGTTCTTCAAGCATGCCGAAGGCGCCTATGTCGTCGACGAAGACGACAAGCGCTATGTTGACTACGTGGGTTCGTGGGGGCCGATGATCCTCGGCCACGGCCACCCACAGGTGCTCGACGCGGTGCGCAACCAGTTGCAGCACGGCTTGTCCTACGGCGCGCCGACCGCCATGGAAACCGAGATGGCAGACCTTGTCTGCTCGCTGGTGCCCTCCATGGAAATGGTGCGCATGGTCAGCTCCGGCACCGAAGCCACCATGAGCGCGATCCGCCTGGCCCGTGGTTACACCGGCCGCGACGCCATCATCAAGTTCGAAGGCTGCTACCACGGCCACTCCGACAGCTTGCTGGTCAAGGCCGGCTCCGGCTTGCTGACCCAGGGCGTGCCAAGCTCGGCAGGCGTGCCAGCGGACTTCGCCAAGCACACCCTGACCCTGCCGTTCAACGACATCGCTGCTGTCGAGAAGACCCTGGCCGAGGTCGGCCAGACCGTAGCCTGCATCATCGTCGAGCCCGTGGCCGGCAACATGAATTGCGTACCGCCAGCGCCTGGCTTCCTCGAAGGCCTGCGCGAGCAGTGCGACAAGCACGGCGTGGTGTTGATCTTCGACGAAGTGATGACGGGCTTCCGGGTCTCGCTGGGCGGCGCCCAAGGCTACTACGGCATCACCCCGGACCTGTCGACCTTCGGCAAGATCGTCGGCGGTGGCATGCCGGTCGGCTGCTTCGGCGGCAAGCGCGAGATCATGGGCTGCATCGCCCCGCTGGGCCCCGTGTATCAGGCCGGTACCCTGTCGGGTAACCCGCTGGCCATGGCCGCAGGCCTGACCACGCTGAAACTGATCAGCCGCCCAGGCTTCCACGACGAGCTGAGCGACTTCACCAGCCGCATGCTCGACGGCCTGCAGCAGCGTGCAGATGCCGCTGGCGTGCCGTTCGTGACGACCCAGGCAGGTGCCATGTTCGGCCTGTACTTCAGCGGCGCCGACGACATCGTCACCTTCGATGACGTGATGGCCAGCGATGCCGAGCGCTTCAAGCGCTTCTTCCACCTGATGCTCGACGGTGGCGTCTACCTGGCACCTAGCGCCTTCGAGGCCGGCTTCACCTCCATCGCACACGGTGACAAGGAGCTGCAGATCACCCTGGACGCGGCTGAGCGGGCATTTGCCGCACTGAAGTAAAGCGCGGCCAGAGCGCTTCGCCGGGCAATCGGGCGAAGCGCTCTGGCAATAAATGCCCGGCCACACCCGCAACTTTCCCCACCGGCACATAAATTCGAGTAAAACTTTGTAAGGTTGGCGCTGCTTATCCCATAATGTGCCACCAGAGACATTGGCCGTAGCTTTGCAGAGGTATGTCGATCCCCATGAACCGCACCGGCCGCGCCCTTGCCCTGGGCTGCCTGTTGCTTCTTCAGCCCCTGCTGGCACTGGCGGAGGGCGGTAACTCGTTGCTGATTCCTGCAACGGGGCGCTGCACGCTCAATGTCCAGCCAGAGGACCAGCAAAACGCCCTCAAGGCTTGCGAGCAGATGGCGGCGACCGGGGACGCCCAGGCGCAGTACGAACTGGGTGAGTACTACTACACGCAAACCCCCAAAGACCTGAAACTGGCCCTGGACTGGTTCGAAAAAGCCTCGCTGCAAGGCCATGCACAGGCCCAGTACCGCCTTGGCGGCATGTTCTTTCATGGCGAAGGGGTCGAGGCTAACAACGTACAGGCCTACATCCTGCTGAAAATGGCGGCGGTCAACGGTGCAGAGGATGCGCTGGACATGGCCGACGAAGTCACCGAGCAGATGCCCCGCGATGAACTGGAGCATGCCACCCAGGTACTCGGCCAGATCTTCCGCAAATACCTGCTGGAACTGCAAAGCGCCGAAGGGCGCACGCCGTTCTCGCCACTCCCCTGATCCGCGTTACTTCTCTGGCATCGGCACAGGGAACGGCATCACATTGCCAGTTCCTTTGGCTTCGCTGATCTTGGCCGTGCCCAGGCGCTCCACCTCGTCGATGCGCACGATCGAGTGCATCGGCACGAAGCTGCGGATCACACCTTCGAACTGGTTCTTGAGCTTTTCTTCACTCGGGTCGACGACGATCTGGGTGCGCTCACCAAAAACGAATTCCTCGATTTCCAGGAAGCCCCACAGGTCGCTCTGATAGATCTGTTTGGCATACATCTCGAAGACCTGCCCCTGGTTGAGGAAGATCACTTTATAGATGGCGGGTTCGCGTTTGCTCATGTTTGCCGGGATAACACATGCGTAAGAAAAGGCGCGCATCATAACAGACAGGCCCGTTGATCTGTGCTGCCGATACCGTTGAACGTTTCAGTGCTTTCGCCCCTGCCCTTCAAGGGTTATTCTTGGGTTCACCATCATTGCCGTCGAGCGGCCAAAAACGACCTTGAACGCACCCATACAACCTCATCGCTTCATCCTCGAACCCTTCGAGGCCCACCGTTTCGCCAACCTGTGCGGCCAGTTCGACGAGCACTTGCGCCTGATCGAACAACGCCTGGCCATCGAGATCCGTAACCGCGGCAATCAATTCGAGCTGATCGGCGAACCCAAGACCACCTCTGCTGCCGAGCAACTGCTGCGCCGCCTCTATCGCGAGGCCAAGGCCACCGAGCTGTCGCCGGAAACCGTGCACCTGTACCTGCAGGAATCGACCGTCGAGAACATCGAAAACCCGGCAGTCAACGAGGTCAGCGTTTCCCTGCGCACGCGCAAGGGCAACATTCGCCCGCGCGGCGTCAACCAGCAGCGTTACGTCAAGGAAATCCTGGGCAACGACATCAACTTCGGCGTAGGCCCGGCCGGTACCGGCAAGACCTACCTGGCCGTGGCCTGCGCCGTCGATGCGCTGGAGCGCGAGCAGGTGCGCCGCATCCTGCTGGTGCGCCCGGCGGTCGAGGCCGGCGAAAAGCTCGGCTTCCTGCCTGGCGACCTGGCCCAGAAGATCGACCCGTACCTGCGCCCGCTGTACGACGCCCTGTACGAAATGCTCGGCTTCGAGCACGTGGCCAAGCTGATCGAGCGCCAGGTGATCGAGATCGCCCCGCTGGCCTACATGCGCGGCCGTACCCTGAACAACAGTTTCATCATCCTCGACGAGAGCCAGAACACCACGCTCGAACAGATGAAAATGTTCCTGACCCGCATCGGCTTCGGCTCCACTGCGGTGATCACCGGCGACATCACTCAGGTCGACCTGCCACGTGGCACCAAGTCGGGCCTGGCGCATGTGATCGAGGTGCTCAAGGACGTTCCGGGTATCAGCTTTACCCACTTCCAACCCAAAGATGTGGTTCGTCACCCACTGGTGCAGCGCATTGTCGAGGCCTATGACCGCTTCGATGCCCGCCAGGCCAAGCCCGAGGCGCCCGGCAAAGATGCTTGAACTTGACCTGCAACGCGCCACGGATGCCGCCACGCCTGACGATGCCGCTTTGCGCGCCTGGTGCGAACTGGCCTTGCGCCAGCGCAGCGCCGACTCGGAAATGACCATCCGTCTGGTCGACGAAGCCGAAGGCCGCGAGCTCAACCATACCTACCGGCACAAAGACTACGCGACCAACGTGCTGTCGTTCCCGGCCGATGTGCCCGATGAACTGCTCGATATCCCGCTTTTGGGCGACCTGGTGATCTGCGTGCCAGTGGTCGAGCGTGAGGCTGCCGAACAGGGCAAGTCGCTGCAAGCGCATTGGGCGCACCTGGTCATCCACGGCTGCCTGCATCTGCTGGGCTACGACCACATCGAAGACGATGAAGCCGAGGAAATGGAAGCGCTGGAACGGGAATTGCTGGCAGATCTGGGTCACCCCGACCCGTATGCCGACGATGAAAACGATTCAATCACACACTGATACTGCAAGGATCACGAGAACCGCCATGAGCGAAGATCGATCGAGCAACGGGCAGAAGTCCTGGCTGGGTAAACTGACCCAGGCTTTTGCCCATGAGCCGAAAAACCGCCAGGAGCTCCTTGAGCTGCTGCGCGAAGCCCATCAGAACAAGCTGCTCGACAGCGAAGCGCTGACCATCGTCGAAGGCGCCATTCAGGTCGCCGACCTGCAGGTACGCGACATCATGGTGCCGCGTTCGCAGATGATCAGCATCAAGGCTACCCAGTCGCCTCGCGAATTCCTGCCCGCCGTCATCGACGCCGCGCACTCGCGTTACCCGGTGATCGGCGAAAGCCATGACGATGTGCTCGGGATCCTGCTGGCCAAGGACCTGCTGCCGCTGATCCTCAAGGAGAACGGCGACAGCTTCAACATCAAGGACCTGCTGCGCCCGGCCACGTTCGTGCCCGAGTCCAAGCGCCTGAACGTACTGCTGCGCGAGTTCCGCGCCAACCACAACCACATGGCCGTCGTCATCGACGAATACGGCGGCGTGGCGGGCCTGGTCACCATCGAGGACGTGCTCGAACAGATCGTCGGCGACATCGAAGACGAGCATGACGTCGAAGAAGACAGCTACATCAAGCCCCTGCCCAGCGGCGACTTCCTGGTCAAGGCGCTGACCCCGATCGAGAACTTCAACGAGTTCTTCGACAGCGAGTTCTCCGATGATGAGTTCGACACGGTTGGCGGCCTGGTGATGAGCGCTTTCGGCCACCTGCCCAAGCGCAACGAGACCACCGAGATCGGTACCTACAAGTTCCGTATTCTCAATGCCGACAGCCGGCGGATACACTTGCTGCGCCTGACCCCGATCACCCGCTAAGGACAAACATGCGTTGGATCACCCGCCCCGGCTGGCCCGGTAACCTGCTGGCCTTGGCGGCCGGCGCCTCTACCCTTCTGGCCCTGGCGCCATTCGACATCTGGCCGCTGGCGCTGCTGTCCATCGCGGTGCTCTACCTCGGCCTGCGCGAGTTGACTCCGCGCCAGGCCATGTGGCGCGGCTGGTGGTTCGGGTTCGGCCTGTACGGCGCCGGCACCTGGTGGATCTACGTCAGCATGAACACCTACGGCGGTGCCTCGCCGCTGCTGGCGATCGTGCTGCTGCTGGCGTTCTTCGCCGCCCTCGCCTGGTTCTTTGCCCTGCCCACCTGGCTGTGGGCCCGCTGGCTGCGCCGCAATGAAGCCCCCTTGGCCGATGCGCTGTGCTTTGCCGCCCTATGGCTGCTGCAAGAGGCCTTCCGTGGCTGGTTCCTGACCGGCTTCCCTTGGCTGTATGCCGGTTACAGCCAACTGGACGGGCCGTTGGCCGGCCTGGCGCCGCTGGGCGGCGTGTGGCTGATTTCGTTCGCCCTGGCCCTGAGCGCGGCGCTGCTGTGCAACCTGCCACGTCTGCGGGCGCGCCCTTCGTTCCTCGCTGTCGGCGTCGTGTTGCTGCTGGCGCCTTGGGTCGTCGGCATGGCCCTCAAAGGCCACGCGTGGACCAAGCCTGCGGGTGACCCACTCAAGGTCGCGGCCTTGCAGGGCAACGTCGAACAAGAGCTGAAATGGGACCCGGCCCACATCGACGCCCAGCTGGCGCTGTACCGCGACATGAGCTTCAGCTCCAAGCCGGTGGATCTGCTGGTTTGGCCAGAGACAGCGGTGCCGATCCTCAAGGACCAGGCCCAAGGCTACATCGACGTGATGGGGCGTTTTGCAGCCGACCGGCATTCGGCGCTCATCACCGGCGTGCCTGTGCGCGAGGTGGTGCATCAGCAGCGCCGCTACTACAACGGCGTGACCGTGACGGGCGAAGGCGACGGCACCTACCTCAAGCAGAAGCTGGTGCCTTTCGGCGAGTACGTGCCACTGCAGGACATGCTGCGCGGGCTGATCGAGTTCTTCAACCTGCCCATGTCGGACTTCGCCCGCGGCCCAGAAGACCAGCCACTGCTCCAGGCCAAGGGTTACCAGATTGCCCCGTACATCTGCTACGAGGTGGTCTACCCCGAATTCGCGGCGGGCTTGGCCGCGCGCAGTGACCTGTTGCTGACCATCAGTAACGACACCTGGTTCGGCACCTCGATCGGCCCGCTGCAGCACCTGCAGATGGCGCAGATGCGCGCGCTGGAAGCAGGCCGCTGGATGATCCGCGCCACCAACAACGGCGTCACCGCCCTGATCGACCCGTTTGGCAGAATCACGGCCCAGGTTCCGCAGTTCCAACGGGCTGTGCTGTATGGCGAAGTGGTGCCGATGCAGCAACTGACGCCATATCTGCAGTGGCGTTCGTGGCCGCTGGCGATTGTCTGCGCCTTGCTGCTGGGTTGGGCACTGCTGGCCGGGCGCATAGCCAAAACCGTCTGATCAGCTGATACAAGGCCGCTCCCGGAAATGGCCGGGAGCGCCTTGATTCAATAGAACAACCGGTACCCCGCCAAGCCTGCCACTTCATTGAGCAACTGCCCGCTCTGCCACATTGCCCGGCTTTCCGGCAGCAACCCGGCGAACGGCCGCGCATGGTCCCGCCCCAGGAACCCCACCGGTGCCGGCACCACCTCGAACCCCGCCTGCTCGAAGCTCCAGCGCGAACGCTGCATGTGCCACGCCTGGGTCACCAGCACCACACGCTCAATACCCAGAGGCTTGAGTAATTGCGCGCTGAATTGGGCATTTTCCCAGGTGGTCCGGCTGGCCTCTTCCTTCCATTTGACCTCGACAGCAAAATCTTCACGTAGCCGATCTGCCATCAACCGCGCCTCACTCGGCGGCGTACCGTAGTGCAAACCGCCGCTGGTCAGCACCGGCAGTCCCGACGCCTTGGCCAGCCGCGCGGCAAAACGCATGCGCTCGAGCGCCGTTGCCGAGGGCTGGTCCTCACCGCCCCACGCCGGATCGCCACGTTCACGCCCCGCGCCCAGCACGACGATGGCATCGGCCCGCTGCGCCAGGCGGGCCCAATCGCCGGGTGCCAGCGCAGGCTCGGTTTCCAGCAGGCGCGCACCTTGCTGCACCACCAGTGGCAGGCTCATCAGCCACAACCCACCCAGCCCCAGCACGAAGCACAGCGCGGCCAACCGCGGGCGCCTGGCGCGCAGCCACCAGGCGGCGAGCAACAGCAGGAACAGGACGCCCGGCGGCATCAACCATTGTTTGATGAAAAATCGAATCGGCATTGGCTACACCTCCTTGGCAGGCGTGCAGCCTATGAGGATCGGCGCCGGTCAACAAGTGCGCTGCCGGCGTCGATCAGGTGGAGTGTTTATTGAATTACCGGGGCGCGATGGCCTGCGCCGGGCGTCCTGAACGGCTAGCGATGTGGCAGCGTCCGGGGTGTCGCCGTCTTGGCGGGGCGTTTCTTGTCCTTGAGCCAGATGATCTTCGCCGATGTCGGCTCCGCCTGCGGGTAACTACCGGCGCAGGCATTACGGCGTCCCGGGACTGAGTCCAGGTAAGCCTTGATCACTTCGAACTCTGCATGGCTCAGGCCACGCAACTCCAGTTCGGCTGGCATCTCGTCGCGCAATCGTACCGATGTTCTGGCCACTTCCAGGGCCAGGCCAAGACGGTCGATCAGGCGTTCGTAAAGCTCCGGTTTGGTTGCGGGTAGCTGCGTTTCTCCCATCCGTTCACCTCATTGAAGGTAAGAATATCTCCCCCCACACCTGAGCTTAGCGCTGCTTCCAAAAGCAGCCGGGTGCAGCGACCAGCGGCCATTCTCAATCAGGGTTTCCCACGATGCGCGGCGCTACTGTATGCTACGGCGTTCACTCTCACGACACCGGAGTGCCGGACGCAGCGAGGTTCCGCTGCCTGGAACAAGGTCTCTTCTCTCTCAGCCAAAAGTAGCCATGCACGAACAATACACGCCCCGTGATATCGAAGCCGCCGCCCAACATTTCTGGGACGAGCAACAGTCGTTCGCTGTTACCGAACAGCCAGGCAAAGACACCTACTATTGCCTATCGATGTTCCCGTACCCGAGCGGCAAGCTACACATGGGCCACGTGCGCAACTACACCATCGGCGACGTGATTGCCCGCTACCAGCGCATGCTGGGCAAGAACGTCCTGCAGCCAATGGGCTGGGACGCTTTCGGCATGCCCGCGGAAAACGCGGCGATGAAAAACAATGTCGCCCCGGCCAAGTGGACATACGAAAACATCGACTACATGAAGACCCAGCTCAAAAGCCTGGGCCTTGCCATCGACTGGGCACGTGAAGTCACCACCTGCAAGCCGGACTACTACCGCTGGGAACAGTGGCTGTTCACCCGCCTGTTCGAAAAAGGCATCATCTACCGCAAGAACGGCACCGTGAACTGGGACCCGGCCGACCAGACCGTGCTCGCTAACGAGCAGGTCATCGACGGCCGCGGCTGGCGTTCGGGCGCGCTGATCGAAAAGCGCGAAATCCCCATGTACTACTTCCGCATCACCGACTACGCCGACGAGTTGCTCGAAAGCCTCGACGAACTGCCGGGCTGGCCTGAACAGGTCAAGACCATGCAGCGCAACTGGATCGGCAAGTCGCGCGGCATGGAGGTACAGTTCCCCTACGATCAGGCCAGCATCGGCCACGAAGGTGCGCTGAAGGTCTTCACCACCCGTCCGGACACCCTGATGGGCGCCACTTACGTCGCCGTTGCCGCCGAGCACCCGCTGGCTACCCAGGCCGCCCAGGGCAACCCGGCGCTGCAGGCATTCATCGACGAGTGCAAGAGCGGCAGCGTTGCCGAGGCCGACATGGCCACCCAGGAGAAGAAGGGCATGCCCACTTCCCTGCTGGTCGAGCACCCCCTGACCGGTGAAAAACTGCCGGTTTGGGTCGCCAACTACGTGCTGATGCATTACGGCGACGGTGCCGTGATGGCCGTGCCGGCCCACGACGAGCGCGACTTCGAGTTCGCCCACAAGTACAACCTGCCGGTCAAGGCGGTGGTGCGCACCAGCGCCGGCGATGAAGTCGGCAGCGAATGGCAGGCTGCCTACGGCGAGCACGGGCAACTGATCAACTCCGGCGAGTTCGACGGCCTGGACTTCGCCGGTGCCTTCGACGCCATCGAGGCGGCCCTGATCCGCAAGGAACTGGGCAAATCCCGCACCCAGTTCCGCCTGCGCGACTGGGGCATCAGCCGCCAGCGTTACTGGGGCTGCCCGATCCCGATCATCCACTGCCCGTCCTGCGGCGATGTGCCGGTGCCGGAAGACCAGTTGCCGGTCACCCTGCCAGAGAACGTGGTACCGGACGGCGCTGGCTCGCCGCTGGCGCGCATGCCTGAGTTCTACGAGTGTAGCTGCCCGAAATGCGGTACCGCGGCAAAGCGTGAAACCGACACCATGGACACTTTCGTCGAGTCGTCCTGGTACTTCGCCCGCTACGCCTCGCCGAACTACGACAAGGGCATGGTCGATCCGAAAGCCGCCAACCACTGGTTGCCGGTCGACCAGTACATTGGTGGTATCGAACACGCCATCCTGCACCTGCTTTATGCGCGCTTCTTCCACAAGCTGATGCGTGACGAAGGCCTGGTCACCTCCAATGAACCGTTCAAGAACCTGCTGACCCAGGGCATGGTGGTCGCCGAGACCTACTACCGCGTGGCCAGCAACGGTGGCAAAGACTGGTTCAACCCGGCCGACGTCGAAATCGAGCGCGATGCCAAGGCCAAGATCATTGGCGCACGCCTGAAGACCGACGGCCTGCCGGTAGAAATCGGCGGCACCGAGAAGATGTCGAAGTCGAAGAACAACGGCGTCGACCCGCAATCGATGATCGACGCCTACGGCGCCGACACCTGCCGCCTGTTCATGATGTTCGCCTCGCCGCCTGACATGAGCCTGGAATGGTCGGACTCCGGCGTCGAAGGTGCAAGCCGCTTCCTGCGCCGTGTCTGGCGCCTGGCCCAGGGCCACGTCAACCAGGGCCTGCCGGGTAAACTGGACCTCGCTGCGCTGAACGACGAGCAGAAGGTCATCCGCCGTGCCATCCACGCCGCGATCAAGCAGGCCAGCACCGATGTGGGCCAGTACCACAAGTTCAACACCGCCATCGCCCAGGTGATGACCGTGATGAACGTTCTGGAGAAGGCCCCCCAGGGCACCGAGCAAGACCGTGCGCTGCTGCAGGAAGGCCTGGAGGCCGTCACCTTGCTGCTGGCCCCGATCACTCCGCACATTTCCCACGCGCTGTGGAACGCGCTGGGCCATGAGCAAGCCGTGATCGATGCTGGCTGGCCGGTTGTCGATGAAAGCGCTCTGGTACAGGACACCGTAACCCTGGTGGTCCAGGTCAACGGCAAACTGCGTGGCCAGGTAGAAATGCCTGCGGCCGCCAGCCGCGAAGAAATCGAAACCGCCGCCCGCAACAACGAAAATGTCCTGCGCTTCATCGATGGCCTGACCATCCGCAAGGTCATCGTAGTGCCAGGCAAGCTGGTCAACATCGTCGCCAACTGATGGCAACGCTCACCTGCAGCCAGTGCGGGTGGGCGGTATCAGCCCACAAGGGAGCAACAACATGATCAAACGCAATCTGCTGGTATTGGGCCTGGCCATCATGCTCAGCGCCTGCGGTTTCCAGCTGCGCGGCACCGGCACCTCCGAGCTCAGCGTCAAGGAAATGGACGTCAGCGCACGTGATGCCTACGGCCCGACCGTGACGCAACTGCGCGACGTTCTGGAGCGCAGCGGCGTCAACCTGCACACCGGCGCGCCGTATCGCCTGGTACTGACCAACGAACAGCAGACCCAGCGCGCAGCGTCCTACGCCAGCAGCAACCAATCTGCCGAGTACGAACTGACCACCGTGCTCAGCTACAGCATCCTGGGCCTGAACAACCTGGAGCTGATGAGCGACAAGCTGGAAGTGCGCAAAATTTATGTGCGCGACGGCGGCAACATCACCGGCTCCGACCAGGAAGCCTCCATTGCCCGCGAAGAAATGCGCCGCGAGCTGGTCAACGCCATGGTCGTGCGCCTGCAAATGCTGACGCCGACGCAGCTGGACCAGTTGCAGCGCGATGCCGACGAACGTGCCAAGGCCGAAGCCGCTGCGCTGGAGGCCGCGCGCAGCCAGCAGGCAGAAACGCCGCAGCAATCGCCTCTGGAAATTCCGGGCAACTAAGCCCGTGCGGGGCACCCCGGTGCCCCGCCTGTTTCCGATGAAACTCGCCCCCGCCCAACTCAACAAGCACCTGCAAGGCGCACTGGCCCCGGTCTATGTCGTCAGTGGCGATGATCCGCTGCTGTGTCAGGAAGCTGCCGACGCCATACGCAATGCCGCGCGTCAGCAGGGTTTTGACGAGCGCCAGGTGTTCAGCGCCGACGCCAGTTTCGACTGGGGCACCTTGCTTCAGGCCGGTGCCAGCCTGTCCCTGTTCGCCCAACGCCGGCTGCTGGAGCTGCGCCTGCCCTCGGGCAAGCCTGGTGACAAAGGCGCTGCGGCGTTGATGGAATACTGCGCCAACCCTGCCGAGGACACGCTGCTGCTGGTCAGCCTGCCCAAACTCGATGGCAGTGCGCAGAAGACCAAGTGGGGCAAGGCCCTGATCGAGGGCAACCATTGCCAGTTCATCCAGATCTGGCCGGTGGATGCCCAGCAGTTGCCGCAATGGATCAACCAGCGTTTGGCACAGGCCGGCCTTTCGGCCCAGCGTGATGCGGTCGACCTTATCGCGGCACGTGTCGAGGGCAACCTGCTGGCTGCCGCTCAAGAAATCGAAAAGCTCAAATTGCTCGCCGACGGCAGCCAGGTCACCGTCGAGACGGTGCAGGCAGCCGTTGCCGACAGCGCGCGTTTCGACGTGTTCGGCCTGGTCGATGCCATTCTCAATGGCGACGCTGTGCATGCCCTGCGGATGCTCGAAGGCCTGCGCGGCGAAGGGGTAGAGCCACCCGTGATTCTCTGGGCGCTGGCGCGCGAACTGCGTCTGCTGGTAGGGCTTTCGCAGCAGTTCAGCCAAGGCGTGCCCTTGGACAAGGCCTTCAGCCAAGCCCGCCCACCTGTGTGGGACAAACGCCGGCCACTGGTCAGCAAAGCCCTGCAGCGCCTGTCGGCGCAGCGCTGGGCGCAGCTGCTGCAAGATGCCCAGCGCATCGATGCGCAGATCAAGGGCCAAGCCGAGGGTTCACCCTGGACCGGGCTGTCACGCTTGTCATTGCTCATGGCCGGGCAGCGATTGGCTCTACCGCCTGAGTGACGCCAGGGTTGGGGCTGCTTTGCAGGCCCGAATCTCAAACCATTGACACAATCAATTGGCCCCGGCTGCTGCACAGGCCTAGAGTCCGCCCGAAACCCAACCGGCCCGGGAACCCCGCCATGAGCAAAAAGCCGAAGAAACAAGGCCACAACAAGGCCAAATCCATCGTTGCCCAACCCTTGTTCCGCTGCCGCCAGGAACGACCAGACAAGGGTAAAGGCAGCTACCGCCGCGAAGCCTTCCAGTCGAAAGATTGGGAGGCTTCTTACTTTTTGGCCGCATGAAAGCATCGAAAGCGCAGGCATGATATGGTCGACACCTGACCTGAAATTCTGGATCTGTGCATGCCCTTCAGTCTTACCCCCCGCCGGAAATCCCGCCAACTGCTCGCGGCCTCCAGCTTGATCCTGCTCGTCGCCTGCGCGGAAAAACCCACCGCCGCCGACGCCCTGCCGCTGGCCCCCGCCCAGCCTGCGCCGGTAGTGACTTTGCCCAGCGCTACGCCCGACGTCAGCACTGAAATTCAGCCGCTGCAAACATTTGCCCAGTGGCAGGCCGGCTTCCGCCAGCAAGCCCTGCAGGCTGGCATCTCGGCAAGCACCTTCGATCGTGCGTTTCTTGGCGTGACGCCTGACATGGATGTGATCAAGGCAGACCGCAGCCAGCCCGAATTCACCCGCCCAGTGTGGGAATACCTGGAAGGTGCGCTGTCGCCACTGCGAGTACGCAATGGCAAGAAACTGCTTGAGCAGAATGCCGAACTACTGGCCAGCCTCGAACAGCGCTATGGCGTAGACCGTCAGGTCCTGGTCTCGGTCTGGGGCATGGAGAGCAACTTTGGCCAGTTCCAGGGCAGCAAGTCGGTCATCCGCTCGCTGGCTACCCTGGCGTATGAAGGCCGTCGCCCGCAATTTGCCCAGGATCAGCTGATTGCCGCGCTGCAGATCATCCAGCACGGCGACATCCAGCCGGAGGCCATGCGTGGCTCCTGGGCCGGCGCCATGGGCCAGACCCAGTTCATCCCCACCACCTACAACACCCATGCGGTGGACTTCGACGGTGACGGCCGCCGCGATATCTGGAACAGCACTCCGGATGCCTTGGCATCGACTGCGCATTACCTGCAGAGCTCCGGCTGGAAACGCGGTCAGCCATGGGGCTTCGAGGTTCAGGTACCGGCAGGCTTCGACTTCTGGTTAGCCGATGGCGCGTTGCGCAAACCCGTCAGTGAGTGGTTGCAATTGGGTGTGAAACTGCCGGCGGGCACAAAACTGCCGATGGGCAGCAACGACCTTTCCGCGGCCCTGCTGCTGCCGGCCGGCGCCCGTGGCCCGGCCTTCCTGGTGCTGGATAACTTCCGCGCCATTCTCAAGTACAACAACTCATCGTCCTATGCGTTGGCCGTGAGCTTGCTGGGCGATCGCTTCTCGGGCTGGGGCTTCATCGCTGGCAGCTGGCCGAAGGATGATCTGCCGCTGAGCCGTAGCGAGCGCATGGAATTGCAGAACCTGCTGAACGCCAACGGGCATGATGCGGGCAACCCCGATGGCATCATCGGCGCCAATACCCGCAAGGCCATTCGCAATGCGCAGCAGGGTTTTGGCTGGCCAGCGGATGGGTACCCGACGCATAAGTTGCTCGATAGCCTGCGTCAACGCTGATAAACCAGGGGGCGCTTTGCGCCCCTGCAACCTCACGCTTTGAACAGGTCCTGCGCCAATACCAGGCGCTGCGCCTCGCTGTCCAGCACCACCTCTGCCCCCAGCGGTAAGCACACATTCGGATCACAATGCCCGCTGCGCCACCCTGCCAGCACCGGCACGCCCAATGGCCGGAAAATATCTTGCAACAGGGGCGTCAGCGCCGCCACGGTGATCCCGGCGAAATCCCCTACCAGCACCCCTTTGACCCCATCCAGCTTGCCTGCCAGGCGCAATTGGGTCAGCAGGCGGTCCACCCGGTAAAGTGGCTCGTTGACATCCTCGATGAACAGGATGCAGCCGTTCGTATCGATCTGCGCCAGCGTTCCCAGGGTCGCGCCCAGAATCGACAGGTTGCCGCCCAGCAGACGCCCACTGGCAACACCAGGTACCACGCAACTCAAGGCAAATTCGGCCGGGTGCACGATGGCGTCGCCCTCCCCTAACGCGCCACTCAGTTGCGCGATCAGCGACGACTCGGTCGGCGCCAGCTTCGCGCCGAGCAGGTCAGCGTTGAGCATCGCCCCATGAAAGCTGATCAAGCCGCTATGGCGGTAGATAGCTGTGTGCAGCGCGGTGATATCGCTGTAGCCGATCAGCGGCTTGGGGTTGCGCCGGATCAGATCGAAGTCGAGCTGATCGAGCAGGCGCATGCTGCCATAGCCACCGCGCATGCACAGGACCGCGTCGATGTTCGGGTCAGCGAAGGCATCGTGCAGATCCTGTAACCGCTGCTGATCAGTGCCCGCCAGATAGCCCTCGGCCTGCCCCACTCCAGGGTAGATACGGCAGCGATAGCCGCGCTCGGCAAACCACTGGCCAGCCTTTTGCGCATCCAGCCTTGCCGGCCCGGCCGGAGCGACAATGGCAAAGCAGGCGTTGCCCGGCAATGCGGCGGGCAGGCGGTGTTCAGACGTTTCGGCGCAATTCATCGCAACTCCTTGCAGCGCTGGGCACAAAAACAAAAATGCCGATGCCGCCTTTCAGCGTGCATCGGCATGTACGGCTCAAACCAGGATCAGAGCTTGATCTTGGCTTCGTGAGCCTGCTGGTCGGCATGGTAGGACGAACGCACCAACGGGCCCGATGCAACGTTCTTGAAGCCCATCTTGTAGCCTTCCTCGGCAAACCAGGCAAAGGCGTCTGGGTGCACGAAACGCTGCACTGGCAGGTGGCTGCGCGACGGCTGCAGGTACTGGCCGAGGGTGAGCATGTCGATGTCATGCTCACGCATGCGGTGCATCACTTCGATCACTTCTTCGTCTGTCTCGCCCAGGCCGAGCATCAGCCCCGACTTGGTCGGTACGTGCGGCACCATCTGCTTGAACTTCTGCAGCAGGTCCAGCGACCAGTCGTAGTCCGAACCAGGGCGTGCGGCCTTGTACAGGCGCGGAACGGTTTCAAGGTTGTGGTTGAACACATCAGGCGGCTCTTGCGCGGTGATCTCCAGCGCCACATCCATCCGGCCACGGTAATCCGGCACCAGGGTTTCCAGCTGTACGCCCGGCGACAGCGCGCGGATCTCGCGGATGCAGTCGGCGAAATGCTGAGCACCACCGTCACGCAGGTCATCGCGGTCCACCGAGGTGATCACGACGTACTTCAGGCGCAGGTCGGCGATGGCAACAGCCAGGTTTTTCGGCTCGTCGAGGTCCAGCGGTTTCGGCCGGCCATGGCCGACATCGCAGAACGGGCAGCGCCGGGTGCAGATGTCGCCCATGATCATGAAGGTGGCAGTACCACCGGAGAAGCACTCACCCAGGTTCGGGCAGGAGGCCTCTTCGCAGACGCTGTGCAGCTTGTGCTTGCGCAGCAGTTGCTTGATGCGGTCTACCTCGGGGGAAACCGGGATGCGCACGCGGATCCAGTCGGGTTTCTTCGGCAGCTCATCGGTAGGGATGATCTTCACCGGGATGCGCGCCACCTTGTCGGCACCACGCAGCTTGACCCCAGCTTCCACCTTCTTCGGCGCGGGGCGCGGGGTGGCATCCTGGGTAGGTATCAGGTTCGGCACGGCTTCTTGCACAGTTGTCATATTCAGTCGATTCCGCCCGTCAGGGTCGTCTGCTCAGCATAGTCGAGGTGCTTGACCAGCTGTCCGCGCAGCCTTGTCCTGACCTCGTCGAGTTCGATCGGGCCTGCCAGGTCACGCAGCTGGGTCATGGCCAGCCCCGCATACCCGCAGGGGTTGATTCGGCGGAATGGCGCAAGGTCCATGTCCACGTTCAGAGCAAGGCCGTGAAAAGAACGGCCATTGCGGATTCGCAGGCCGAGGGAGGCGATTTTCGCTCCGTCGACATAGACACCCGGCGCATCGGGCTTTGCCGCCGCGTTGACACCGTAACTGGCAAGCAGCTCGATCAGCGTCTGCTCTATACGGCTGACCAGTTCGCGTACACCAAAGCCCAGGCGGCGCACATCAAGCAGCAGGTAGGCAACCAATTGCCCGGGGCCATGGTAAGTCACCTGGCCCCCTCGATCGGTCTGCACCACCGGAATATCGCCCGGTACCAGCAGGTGCTCGGCCTTGCCGGCCTGGCCCTGGGTGAAAACAGCGGGGTGCTCTACCAGCCAGACTTCGTCCTGGCTGTCTGGGCTACGCTGCTCGGTGAAGCGACGCATGGCTTGCAGCACCGGTTCATAGGGCTGCAGGCCAAGCTCGCGAAAACCGAGGCGAAGGGACATCAGAGCACCATTTTCACAATGCCGGTCGCACGCAGGGCGCTGTTTATATCGTGCAGCTGATTTTCGCTCTCGGCAACGATATGCAACTGCACCGTGGTGTACTTGCCTTCCTTGCTCTGGCGCTCGGCCAGCGTGGCAAGGTCGACTTTGGCATGCTTGCTCAGTACCTCGATCACCATGTCCTTGAAGCCGACAACGGTGTCGCCGATGACCTTGATCGGGTAATCGGCGCAGGGGAATTCGATCTTGTGCGACTTGACGTCAGGTTCGCTCATGGCGGAAACGGCCTCGTAAGCCGTGGCAACAACAACGCCCCCGCTGGATTACAGGGGCGTGCAGGTCACGTATCAGTTGAACAACCCGTAGAAGAATAGACGGATGCTATCCCACATACGACGGATGAAACCACCTTCCTCGACGCCATCGAGGGCGATCAGGTCGGCGCTGTGAACCACGTTATCGTCCAGTTTGACTTCCACTTTGCCGATCACGTCACCTTTGGCGATCGGTGCAGTGAGTTGTGGGTTCATGGTCATCGAAGCCTGCAGACGCTTCATCTGGCCTTTAGGCATGGTCAGAGTCAGGTCGTCGGCCAGCCCGGCTTTGACGATGCTGGTGGCGCCTTTCCAGACCGGGGCCTGGGTCAGTTCGGTGCCTTTCTGATAGAAGGTCTGGGTTTCGAAGAAGCGGAAGCCGTAAGTCAGCAGCTTCTGGGTTTCGGCAGCACGGGACTGCTCGCTGTTGGTGCCGAACACGACCGCAATCAAACGCTGACCGTCGCGTACAGCCGAAGCCACCATGCAGTAGCCGGCTTCTTCGGTGTGGCCAGTCTTCAGGCCATCGACCGTCTTGTCACGCCACAGCAGCAGGTTGCGGTTTGGCTGCTTGATGTTGTTCCAGAGGAACTCTTTCTGCGAATAGATGGCGTAGTGAGCCGGGTCGACGTTGATGATCGCGCGCGCCAGGATGGCCATGTCGTGGGCCGAGGAGTAGTGGTCCGGGTGCGGCAGGCCGGTCGGGTTCATGAAGTGGCTGTTGGACATGCCCAACTCGGCGCCAGTCTTGTTCATCATGTCGGCGAAGGCATCTTCGCTGCCCGCGATGTGCTCGGCCAAGGCGACCGATGCGTCGTTGCCCGACTGGATGATGATGCCATGCAGCAGGTCACTGACGGTGACCTGGCTACCGACCTTGATGAACATGCGCGAACCACCGGTACGCCAGGCGTTCTCGCTGACGGTGACCGGGTCGTTCTCGCCGATCTGGCCACGGCGGATGTCCAGGGTGGCGATGTAGGCGGTCATCAGCTTGGTCAGGCTGGCCGGCGGCAGGCGCTCGTCGCCGTTGTTTTCGACCAGCACATTGCCGCTGGACGCGTCCATGAGTACATAGGACTTGGCTGCCAGTTGCGGTGGTGCCGGCATCATCTGCTCTGCCGCAAAGGCAACAGGCGTGATCATCAGCAGTACGGGCAGGCAAAGTCGTTTGGCAAGGTTGGTGATGTTCATCCGTCTCTCGAAAATCGCTAATGGTCTGAGATGTTCCCTGGGCCACGTCGTGTGCCCAGCGCCAGTCAGTCTAGTTTTTGCGGCTCGGGGCCGAGCCCACGAAGTGCGGCTTTGTGTCGCTGCGGGCAAAAGCCGACATTGTACATGGCCGCGCGCGGCAATTCATGACAAAACAGACAGCTCGAGCTGCAAGCTGCAAGCTGTAAGCTGTAAGCTGTAAGCCAAGGCGACGCGCACCGGGCTTCTTCTTGCAGCTTGAAGCTTGAAGCTTGCAGCTCGAAGCTTGCAGCTCGCACCCGCGGTCAGTCTGTGACCAGCTTGGCCTGGCCAAGGTTCGCCAGGCGAATGCTGTCCTGCGCCTGTTGGATTTCGCCCTGGCTGCTGATCGGCCCAAGGCGCACGCGGTGCAGGGTCTGCTGGTTACGCACGATGGAGCTGATAAACACCGGTGCGCTGACCATGGTGCTCAGCTTCGCACGCAACAGCTCGGCCGCATCCGGGTTGGCGAAAGCGCCCACCTGCAAGAAGCTGCCACCGTTGCCTGCCGGCACATTGTTGCCACCCACCTGCACAGGCACTACCGGCGCCGCGTGTTGCTGCGCCGGCGGCGACCATTGCTCGACACGCCCGGTGCTGGCCGCAATCGCCTGAGTCTGGGCTACCTGAGGCTCTTTGAGCATCAAGGGCGGCTGCTGGCCACGCTCGGCCCACCATTTCTGGGGATCGATGCCTTCGACCCGCACGTGCGCGGTGCCGTTCTCGGCATAGCCGAGCTTCTTGGCAGCGGCATAGGACAGGTCGATGATGCGGTCGGAGTAGAACGGGCCACGGTCATTGACCCGCAAGATCACGCTGCGCCCGTTGGCAAGGTTGGTCACCCGTACATAGGCAGGCAGCGGCAGGGTCTTGTGGGCTGCGCTCATGCCATACAGGTCATAAAGCTCACCGTTGGCGGTGTTCTGCCCGTGGAACTTGGTGCCGTACCACGAGGCGGTACCTTCGGCACGGTAGTTGCGGAAGTCCTGCATCGGGTAGTAGGTCTTGCCCAGCACCGTGTAAGGGTTAGCCTTGTAGTTGCCGGTGTGCACGGTCGGCGTCGCGTCCGGGATCTTGTTCACATCCACGTCCCACCACGGCGCACCGTCCTTGTGAGCACGGTTGATATCCAGGCCGGGCTGCGCACGAACCACATTGCCGCTTTTCTGTGGGGTCGGCCGGCTGGAGGAACAACTGACCAGCAGCATGCCGACGGCCATGCAGGCCAGCAACTTGAAGGTATTGGCAGATTTCATTGCGCGCATTACTTGACGCCCCGTGCTTGGACCAGCTGTTCCGAAAGCTGATGCACCGCCATGGCATACATCACGCTGCGGTTGTAGCGAGTGATCGCGTAGAAATTCTTCAGGCCCATCCAGTATTCAGGCCCGTTTGCGCCTTCCAGCCGGAAGGCGGTCACTGGCAGATCACCGCGCAACGCATCATGACTCGACCAGCCAAGCGCCTGCAACTGTGCGACGGTCTTCACTGGCTCGATGCCCGTGGTCAGGCCTTCGTCTGCACGCGCGCCACTGACCTGGGCCCGGCTGACCACGCCCTGCCCGGCCACCCAGCCGTGCTCTTTGAAGTAGCTGGCGACACTGCCGATGGCATCGTCGGGGTTGTTCCAGATATTGATGTGGCCATCGCCATCGAAGTCCACCGCGTAGTTGCGAAAGCTGCTCGGCATGAACTGCGGCAAGCCCATGGCACCGGCGTACGAACCTTTGAGAGTCAGCGGGTCGAGCTGCTCTTCGCGCGCCAGCAGCAGGTATTCACGCAGCTCCTTGCGGAAGAACTCGGCGCGCGGCGGGTAATCGAAGCCCAGGGTCGACAAGGCATCGATCACACGGTAGTTACCAGTGTTGCGGCCAAAAAAGGTTTCCACGCCGATGATCGCGACGATGTACTGCGCCGGCACGCCGTACACCTGCTCCGCCCGGGCCAGCACCGCTTCATGCTGGCGCCAGAAGTCCACACCGCGGGCGATGCGCGCGTCGGTGATGAACATCGGCCGGTAATCCTTCCACGGCTTTACCCGCTCGGCCGGCCGCGATATGGCGTCGAGGATCGATTGCTTGCGCTGCACCTCGCGGAACACGCCCATCAACTGCTCGCTGGCAAAGCCGTAGTCGCGGCTCATCTGGCCGACGAATTCGGCCACCTCAGGCGAGCCGTCGTAATCGCCGGCATGGGCCTGCTGGACAGCGGCGAACAGGCCCACCGCGCCGACCCACGGCGCAAAACGGGCAGCCCAGTTACGCACTGCTTGCATCAAATTCTTCACCTTTTTCAAACCTGTGCGATCCATTTACGGTGCGTATGGATCGACATCAAAACGCCAAACGCTGACAGCAGCGTCACCAACGAAGTTCCGCCATAGCTGATAAAGGGCAGCGGCACGCCCACCACGGGCAAAAGGCCGCTGACCATACCGATATTGACGAACACATAGACAAAGAAGGTCATGGTCAGGCTGCCTGCCAGCAGCTTGCCGAACAGGGTCTGCGCCTGAGCGGTGATCATCAGGCCACGGCCGATCAACAAGAGGTAAACGACCAGCAGCAGGCAGATGCCGATCAGCCCGAATTCTTCGCCGAGCACGGCGATGATGAAGTCGGTATGGCTCTCTGGAAGGAAGTCCAGATGCGACTGGGTGCCCAGTAGCCACCCCTTGCCGAACACACCACCCGAGCCGATGGCGGCCTTGGACTGGATGATGTTCCAGCCGGTGCCCAGCGGGTCGCTTTCAGGGTCGAGGAACGTCAACACGCGCTGTTTCTGGTAGTCGTGCATGACGAAGAACCACATGGCCACCGCCACAGGCACGGTCGCCGCCAGCACGCTCAGGATCCAGCGCCAGCGCAGGCCGCCCATGAACAACACGAAGGCGCCGGAGGCAAGGATCAGCAACGCCGTACCCAGGTCGGGCTGGCGGACGATGAGAATGAACGGTACGCCAATCAGCACCAGGCTGATGGCCACGTGTTTCAGATGAGGCGGCAGGGTGCGTTTGGACAGGTACCAGGCGATGGTCGCGGGCATGATGATCTTCATGAACTCCGAGGGCTGGAAGCGGATTACCCCGGGTATGTTGATCCAGCGCGTGGCGCCCATGGCGTTATGGCCCATGACGTCCACCACGACCAACAGCAGCACCCCCGTGAGATAGGCAAGAGGCACCCAGCGCGCCATGAAGCGTGGTTCAAGCTGGGCGATGACGAACATCGACACCAGCCCGATACCGAATGAAGTGGCCTGTTTGAGCAGCAAGTCCCAGTTTTTGCCACTGGCAGAATAGAGCACGAACAGGCTGCCCGCGGCGAGGATCAACAGGATGACCAGCAAGGGGCCGTCGATGTGGATGCGCTGCAGGAAGCTGGCGCGTCGACGCATTACGTCCTCGCTGGAGAGCATGCGGTCGAAATTGTTCTTCACGGGGCCGTTTCCTGGGCGACAGTGGCAGGAGCGAACTCGGACTTGAGCCGACCGTTCTCGTCGAGCAGCCAGGCGTCCATGATCTGCCGCACCACGGGTGCGGCGACACCGGAGCCGGACTCGCCGTTCTCGACCATCACCGAAACCACGATCTTAGGATCGTCGGCCGGGGCGAAGGCGACGAACAACGCGTGGTCGCGGTGGCGCTCCTGAATTTTGTTGCGGTCGTATTTCTCGCCCTGCCTGATCGCGACCACCTGCGCGGTACCGCTCTTGCCGGCAATGCGGTACTGGGCACCGGCCGCAGCCTTGCGCGCAGTACCGCGGGCGTTGTGCATCACCTGCTCCATGCCGTGGGTGACCTTGGCCCAGTCGGACTTGTCACGCAGGATGATGTTTTCCATCGGGTTCGGGTCCACGGGCGGCTGACCTTCGATGGTCTTGGCCAGGTGCGGACGGTTCCAGACGCCCTTGTTGGCGATCAGCGCGGTGGCCTGGGCCAGTTGCAGCGGCGTTGCCTGCATATAGCCCTGGCCGATGCCCAGAATCAGGGTTTCACCGGGGAACCAGGCTTGGCGGCGGGTGGCGCGCTTCCATTCCCGCGACGGCATCAGCCCGGCCGACTCCTCGAACATGTCCAGGGCAACCTTCTGCCCGATGCCGAACTTGTTCATGTAGGTAGAGAGCCGATCGATGCCCATCTTGTGGGCAAGATCGTAGAAATAGGTGTCATTGGAGCGCATGATTGCGGTATCCAGGTCGACCCAGCCATCACCACTGCGGTTCCAGTTACGGTATTTGTGGTCGTAGTTGGGCAGTTGGTAGTAGCCCGGGTCGAACACCCGACTGCCGGCATTGACCACACCGCTGTCCAGGCCGGCGATGGCAACCGCCGGCTTGATGGTCGAGCCAGGCGGGTACAGGCCGCGCAGTACGCGGTTGAACAGCGGCCGGTCGATCGAGTCGCGCAACTCGGCGTAGGCCTTGAAACTGATGCCGGTGACGAACAGGTTCGGGTCGAAGCTCGGCTGGCTGACCATTGCCAGCACTTCGCCGCTACGCGGGTCGAGCGCTACCACCGCACCACGGCGCCCACCCAGGGCGGCTTCGGCAGCTTCCTGCAACTTGATGTCCAGGCTCAGGACGATGTCCTTGCCAGGTTTCGGGTCGGTACGCTTGAGCACCCGCAGCACGCGCCCGCGGGCGTTGGTCTCGACTTCCTCGTAACCGACCTGGCCATGCAGGTCGTCTTCGTAAAAGCGCTCGATGCCGGTCTTGCCGATATGGTGGGTGCCGCTGTAGTTCACCGGGTCAAGGCTTTTGAGCTCTTTCTCGTTGATCCGCCCGACATACCCTACCGAATGGGCGAAATGCGCCCCTTGCGGATAATGCCGCACCAACTGGGCGACCACTTCGACGCCAGGCAAGCGGAACTGGTTGACCGCCACGCGGGCGATCTGCTCTTCGTTCAGCTCGAACAGGATCGGCACTGGCTCGAAGGGCCGTCGCCCCTGCCTCATGCGCTTTTCGAACAGCGCACGATCGTCGGCTGTCAGCTCCAGCACTTCGACGATCGTATCCAGCACTTGCTGCCAATTGCCGGCACGTTCGCGGGTCATCGACAAGCTGAAGCTGGGCCTGTTATCGGCGATGATCACCCCGTTGCGATCGAAAATCAGCCCGCGAGTCGGCGGGATCGGTTGCACGTGCACCCGGTTGTTTTCCGACAGCGTCGAGTGGTAGTCGTACTGGATGATCTGCAGGTAGTACAGGCGTGCGATCAACACGCAGACAAGCAGCATGACCGCCACGGCGCCGACCACGACGCGGTTACGCACCAGGCGGGCGTCTTTCTCGTGGTCCTTGAGGCGGATCGGCTGCGACATCGGACTGCTTAATGGCTCATTTGTGGTAAGGGTGCCCGGACAACACGGTCCAGGCGCGGTAGATCTGCTCGCCGATGAGTATCCTTACCAACGGGTGCGGCAAGGTCAGCGGCGACAGCGACCAGCGTTGCTCGGCGCGCGCACAAACCTCAGGCGCCAGCCCTTCCGGGCCGCCCACCATCAAATTCACCGTACGCGAGTCCAGCCGCCAGCGGTCCAGCTCGGTAGCCAATTGCTCGGTACTCCAGGGCTTGCCGTGAACCTCGAGGGTAACGATGCGCTCCCCCGGCTGCACCTTGCTCAGCATGGCCTCACCCTCCTGACGAATCAGGCGGGCGACGTCGGCATTCTTGCCTCGGGTATTGAGCGGAATTTCCACCAGCTCCAGCGACAGCTCCTGGGGCAGGCGCTTGGCATATTCATGCCAGCCTTCCTCGACCCACTTGGGCATGCGCGAGCCGACCGCGATCAGGCGCAGACGCACGACGCTTCCTTATTCCCGGTCTTTGAGCTTGTCGGTGAAGTAGTCGCTGGCGTTTTCCGGGCTGTGGTGCTTGGCATCGGCGGCACGGCTCTGCTCGGCACCCAGCCACAGGCGCTCCAGGTCGTAGAACTGGCGGGCAGCGGCGGTCATCATATGCACGATGACGTCGTTCAGGTCCAGCAGTACCCAGTCGCTGTCGCCCTTGCCTTCTTCGCCCAGCGGCTGTGCACCTTCTTTCTTGACCGTTTCACGGACCTTTTCCAGCATCGCGTTGATCTGGCGATTGGAGGTACCCGTGGCAATGATCATGTAGTCGGTCAGGCTGTGTTTGTCGCGAACGTCGATGACCTGGATATCCTGGGCCTTGACGTCTTCCAGCGCGCTGATGGTCAGCTTGACCAGTTCTTCGCCGTTGATTTTCTGCTTGCTCATATAAAACTCGTTCAACTCGTTGGATGAGGCGCCCACAGGGCACCGTCAGTTAGGCGCACGATACAGTTCATGCGCCTCGATGTAGGCCAGTACGGCGTCCGGCACCAGGAACCTCACCGACCTGCCGCTGGCCAGCAGCTGTCGGATCTGTGTAGCCGACACCGCAAGCGGTGTCTGCCAGACGAACGAAATACTACCCGCCGGGCCGGACATGGCGGTGGGATCGCTCTCCGAGCGCGCGGCCAACAGGTTGCGCAGCTCGTCAGGGGGTTCAACGTCAGCATCCGGGCGTTGCAGTACCAGGATGTGACAGTGTTGCAGCAGCTCTTCCCAGCGGTGCCAGCCAGGCAAGCCGCAGAAGGCATCCCAGCCCAGCACCAGAAACAGCTGGTCATCCGCGCCCAGTTCGGCGCGGACCGACTCCAGCGTGTCGATGGTATAGGACGGTTTGTCGCGCTCAAGCTCACGGGCATCGACGCTCAGGCGCTCGACACCTTGCACGGCCTCACGCACCATCGCCAGGCGGTCTTGGGCGGCCACTTGCGGGGTGTCGCGGTGCGGCGGCCGGGCATTGGGCAACAGGCGCAGTTCTTCCAGCCCCATGAACTCGGCGACCTCGAGCGCGCTGCGCAGGTGGCCGATGTGCACGGGGTCGAAAGTACCGCCAAGAATGCCGATGCGCCGGACTGCCTGGGCCTTGCTCAACTCAGCAGGACTCCTGGCCGCGCAGCTGGCCATCGCCGATCACTACGTACTTCTCGCACGTCAGGCCTTCCAGGCCGACCGGCCCGCGGGCATGCAGCTTGTCGGTGGAAATGCCGATTTCCGCGCCCAAACCGTACTCGAAGCCGTCGGCAAAGCAGGTCGGGGTGTTGAGCATCACCGAAGCCGAGTCCACCTCGGCCATGAACTGGCGGGCCTGGCCCTGGTGTTCGGTAATGATCGAATCTGTGTGGTGCGAGCCATAGTGGTTGATGTGCTCGATCGCCTGCTCCAGCCCGTCGACCACCCGAATCGACAACACGGCGTCAAGGTACTCGGTGTGCCAGTCGTCTTCGCTGGCCGGCTTGGCCGCGATCAGCTCACAGGTACGCGCGCAGCCGCGCAGTTCGACGCCTTTTTCCTGGAAGCGGCGGGCCATTTCCGGCAGGAAACCTTCAGCCACACGCTGGTCGACCAGCAAGGTTTCCATCGCACCGCAAATACCGTAACGGTACGTCTTGGCGTTGAAAGCGACACGCCAGCCCTTGTCCAGGTCGGCATGCTCGCCGACGTAGACGTGGCAGATACCGTCCAGGTGCTTGATCACGGGCACGCGGGCATCGTGGCTGATGCGTTCAATCAGGCCGCGGCCACCCCGGGGCACGATGACATCGACGAACTCAGGCATGCTGATCAACGCGCCAACCGCCTCACGGTCGGTGGTCTCGACCACCTGCACCACTGCGGCCGGCAGGCCGGCCTCTGCCAGGCCACGCTGAATGCAGGTGGCGATGGCGCGGTTGGAGTGAATGGCCTCGGAGCCGCCGCGCAGGATGGTGGCGTTGCCAGACTTCAGGCACAGGCTGGCGGCGTCGATGGTCACATTGGGGCGCGACTCGTAGATGATTCCGATCACCCCCAGTGGCACGCGCATCTTGCCGACCTGGATACCCGACGGGCGATAGCTCATGTCGCGGATGGCGCCGACCGGGTCCGGCAGGCTGGCCACCTGGCGCAGGCCGGTGATCATGCCGTCGATACGCGCAGGGGTCAGGGCCAGGCGGTCGAGCAGGGCAGGCTCCAGACCATTGGCACGGCCGGCGGCCAGGTCCTGTTCGTTGGCTGCGGCAAGCTCGGCACGCGCAGCGTCCAGTGCATCGGCAGCAGCCTGCAGGGCGCGGTTTTTCTGCGCAGTGCTGGCGCGGGCGATCACCCGGGAGGCCTGGCGAGCGGCGCGACCCAAACGGGTCATGTAGTCAAGAACGGACTCAGTCATGGGTTCGGTGTCTTGGCGAAGGGGAAATCGGCTGATTATAACTGCCGCGCAGGTATACGCCCAGCGGCGGGTGGCGGATGGTAGAAAATGGCAGACAAGAATCTGTAGGAAAGATGTAACCGCTCTTATCGAACTGTCTTGGTTCAGCCTCGATTAAGCCAATCATTGCTATCATCCGCGCCCACACCACCACGAATCGCCAGCATGCCAGACACGCCCTCCTGCCCTGCCCGCGCCTTGCCCGACAGCTTCTTCGACCGGGACGCCCAGGTCTTGGCCAAAGCCCTGCTCGGCAAGGTCATCCGCCATCGGCACGGCGACCTGTGGCTGGCCGCTCGGATCATTGAAACCGAGGCCTATTACCTGACGGACAAGGGCAGCCATGCCTCGCTTGGCTACACAGAGAAACGCCGGGCGCTGTTTCTCGATGGCGGGCATATCTACATGTATTACGCCCGCGGAGGCGACTCGCTCAATTTCAGCGCACACGGCCCGGGCAATGCAGTGCTCATCAAGTCGGCCTACCCCTGGGTGGACGCCCTTTCCGATGCCAACAGCCTGGCGCAAATGCAGTTGAACAACCCCGACGCCAGCGGCAAGCTGCGCCCAGCCGAACGCCTGTGCGCCGGCCAGACATTGCTGTGCCGGGCCTTGGGCCTGAAGGTGCCGCAGTGGGATGGCCAGCGCTTCGACCCTGAACGCCTGTACGTGGAGGATTGTGCGATCGCCGTACCCAAAGTGGTCCAGGCCGCGCGCCTGGGTATCCCCCATGGCCGCGATGAGCACCTGCCGTACCGTTTCATCGACGCCGAATACGCCCGCTTCTGCACCCGGAACCCGCTGCGCCGGGGCCAAGTCGAAGGGCAAGACTATTTCATTCTCGAACAAGGAAGCTGAACCATGGGCCAATGGCTCGACAGCCTGACCGGCTGGCTCAGCGCCAACCCGCAGTGGCTTGGCGTGGCAATTTTCCTGGTGGCCTGCATCGAATGCCTGGCCATCGCGGGCATCATCGTGCCGGGTACGGTACTGCTGTTTGCCGTCGCAGTATTGGCCGGCAGCGGGACTTTCAGCCTGGGCGAAACATTGCTGCTGGGGTTCCTCGGTGGCCTGCTCGGTGACGCCCTGTCGTACACGATCGGCAAGTACTTCCACCAGAACATCCGCCGCCTACCCCTGTTACGCCACCACCCGGAATGGATCGGCAGCGCTGAAACCTACTTCCAGCGCTACGGCATCGCCAGCTTGCTGGTTGGCCGTTTCATCGGCCCGCTGCGGCCGATGCTGCCGATGGTCGCGGGCATGTTCGACATGCCGTTGCCGCGTTTCATCGCGGTCAGCGTGCTGGCCGGTGCCGGCTGGTCGGTCGCCTACCTGTTGCCGGGCTGGGCTACCGGGGCGGCCATGCGCCTGCCATTGCCGGAAGGGTTCTGGCTGGATGCAGGCATCATCGCAGGCTCGTTGGCAGTGCTGATCGGGCTGAGCCTGAACAGCAGCGTGCGCGACCAGCGCCACGGGACGCGGCTGATCGCCGGCTTGAGCTTTTTGGCGTTGGCCGGCGTGTTTCTGGGGTGGCCGTATTTTCACGAGTTCGACCAGGGCGTGATGACCCTGGTGCAGGAGCATCGCAGCCAAGCGGTGGACGGCACCGTGGTGCTGGTGACCCGCTTGGGCGATTTCCGCACCCAATTTTTCCTGGGCGGGCTGCTCACCGGCCTGCTGCTGCTCGCCCGGCAGTGGCGGCACGCACTGTTCGCCGGGGGCGCCTTGATGGGTACGGCCATTGCCAATGGCTCGCTGAAATGGCTGTTCGCGCGGGCGCGACCGGAGGTACTGACCGATCCCTTGACCAGTTACAGCATGCCCAGCGGGCACAGCTCGGCCTCGTTTGCGTTCTTTCTGGTAATGGCCGTGCTGGCCGGGCGGGGCCAGCCGCCACGCTTGCGCCTGACCTGGGTGATGCTTGGGTGCATTCCGGCGCTGGCGATTGCCCTGTCGCGCGTGTACCTGGGAGCGCATTGGCCGACCGACATTCTGGCCGGGGCCTTGCTGGCCTGCTGCGTCTGCGCGCTCAGCCTGACGCTGGTGCAACATCGCCAGCCGCTCAATGCATTGCCACAGCGGGTATGGTGGCTGGTATTACCGGCGTGTATCGCGCTGTTGGCTTTTTTTGCCCTACACGCGTTGCCGCTGGCCCTGGAGCGTTATCAATACTGACATTGGCTGGACGGCCCTATCGCCGGCAAGCCGGCTCCCACCGGGATCGCGCCAGCTCTTGGAAGTTGAGCAAGCCAGTCGCTGCCACAGGTAAAGCGCAGGCCCCAAGAGCAGCGCGGTCGTGGTGGGAGCCGGCTTGCCGGCGATAGGGCCATGAAAGCAACCCGCCTCGATCAGGCAAACAACTCCCCCTGAATCCGCTCCAGCAGCCTCTGGATTTCCGCCAGCCGCTCCGACGGCGAGTCGATCGCCAGCAAGTCCAGCTTGTCCTCCTCCATGAACGGCAGCAGATAAGCCAGCTGATTGGCCAGTGCCTGGCGCCCCGCGACATCACGAGGCATGTCCAGTGCCTCGACCATCGGGTGCTCACCCAACGCCACCAGCAGGGCCAGCAGGTCATCGTCCTGATCGGTCAGCGGGCTATCCGCCTGCTCCGCCAGCCAATTCACCTCGCCCAGCAACAGCTGGTCTTTCTGCACTTCGGTCTGGCTCAGTTCGAAGCGCCGCACACCTTCGACCCGAATACCCAGCAGACCATTGTCCTGCTGAACAAAATCACGGATCAGCGCCTCGCACCCGATCGATGCCACCACAGGTGGCGCCTTGCCGACCTGCTCGCCTTCGACGATGCACACCACACCAAAGCCTGTGCCCTGCTTCATGCAGCGGCCAATCATGTCCAGGTAGCGGGCTTCGAATATCTGCAAATCCAGCAGGCAACCGGGAAACAACACAGTATTGAGGGGAAACAGCGGTAGCGTCATCACAACTCCTCAAGCCACCAGGCTGACCGCCAACGGCAGGAACACCGCCGTGGCCACCCCCATCAGGCTCATCGCCAGTGCGGCAAACGCGCCACACTCGTCACTTTCCTGCAAGGCCACCGAGGTACCCACGGCATGCGCGGTCACGCCCAGGGACATGCCACGCGCCTCGGGGCTATGCACGCCAAAACGGCTCAACAACGCCGGGCCGAAGATGGCCCCGATCACCCCGGTGATCAACACGAACACCGCCGCCAGCGCCGCCACACCACCAATTTGCTCGGCCACGAGCATGGCAATCGGTGAGGTCACCGATTTCGGCGCCATGGTCATCAGGATCATATGTTCAGCGCCGAACCACCAGCCCAGCAACAGGCAGCAGAGCGTAGCGAACAGGCCTCCGATTACCAGCGTAGTAAATGTCGGCCAGAACAGCTGACGGATACGCCGCAGGTTGAGGTAGAGCGGCACGGCCAACGCCACCGTGGCCGGCCCCAGCAGGATGTTCATGATCTCGGTGCTCTTGCGGTACTCGCGGTAGTCGATACCACAGACCAGCAACACACCGATCACCAAGACCATCGACACGAGTACCGGCTGCAGGAAAATCCAGCGTGTTTTCTCGTAGGCGGCCAGTACGAGCTGGTAGGCCCCCAGCGTGATACCAATGCCAAACAGCGGATGGTGGACAACCGCATCGAGCGCGCCCTGCCAGTCGAGGATCATGGCTGCTCCCCGCGCTTGCCCTGGCGATGCATGAGTTTCTGCATCAATACACCAACAAACACCAAGGTGGCCAGGCAGGAGATCAGAAGAGCGCCGGCGATGGCCCAGAAGTCTGCAGCGATAGCCTTGGCATACACCATCACACCGACTGCTGGCGGTACCAACAGTAGCGGCAGGTAGCGCAACAGGCTGCTCGCCGCCTCGTTCAAGGGTTTGCCGACCTCACCGCGGGCCATGAGGAACAACAACAAGAGCAACAGACCAATGATCGGCCCGGGCAGTATCGGCACCAACAGATGATTGAGCGCCGTACCCAGCAGCTGGAACAGCACCAGCCAGGTCAAACCACGCAGCAGCATAAGGATCTCCTTTGGGCATGCCGGCCATTATAAGCACGCGCAAGCCTATGGGCAGGCATTCGCCACGATGCTGGCAACTTGACTGTCATTGCGCACCGTGCTGATCTTGCACTCTCGTACCAAATGACAACCTGGAGAGTCGCGATGCCCTATGTACCGGTTACCGAGCTTTCGCAGTACGTTGGAAAGGAACTGGGACGTTCCGACTGGCTGAAGATCGACCAGCAACGCATCAACCTGTTCGCCGAAGCCACGGGCGATTTTCAATTCATCCATGTCGACCCTGACAAAGCGGCCAAGACACCGTTCGGCTGCACCATTGCCCACGGTTTCCTGACCTTGTCGCTGATCCCGAAGCTGATGGAAGACATTCTGGTGCTGCCTGAAGGCCTGAAGATGGTGGTCAACTACGGGCTCGACAGCGTGCGGTTCATTCAGCCGGTGAAAGTCGACAGCAAGGTGCGCCTGAAGGTGGACCTGGGTGAGGTGATCGAGAAGAAACCTGGGCAGTGGTTGCTCAAGGCCACCGCGACACTGGAGATCGAAGGTGAGGACAAGCCGGCCTATATCGCCGAGCCGCTTTCGCTCTGCTTCGTCTGATCGTTTTCGGGGCCGCCACGCGGCCCCTGCCATGGCTGTCTCATCCGCCCCATTGTGCGGCATACTCGGCATAACTTTTGCCCGGATTCGGCCATGCGTGCTCTGTTACCTCTCACCCTTACCCTGATGCTCGCTGCCTGTGGCGATGGCGAATCGCTGTTGCCACCGGACGCGCGCCTGCCCGACGGCGGTCGCTACAGGGGCCAGGTGGTCGACGGCCTGCTGCAAGGCGAAGGGCGCATCGACTACCCCAACGGCAGCTGGTACGCCGGCGGCTTCAAGGATGGCCAGTGGCAGGGTCAAGGCGAGTGGCATGGCAGCAATGGCGAAATCTATCGTGGCCAGTTCGCTGCCGGCCTGTTCCAGGGCATGGGCGATCTGACCACCCCCGGCAGCCATTACGCCGGCACCTTCAGCCACGGCCGACGCGACGGCGAAGGCACGCTCAAGCAGGCCGACCAGACCTACCGCGGCCAATTCAAGGACGATCAGTACCATGGCGCGGGCGAACTCGAACTCGCCGATGGCAGCCGTTATCAGGGCGAGTTCGCCAGAGGCAAGCCCAACGGTGCCGGCGTACGCAGCGATGCCAGCGGCAATCAGTTCAGCGGCCGCTTCGTCGACGGTCTGTTGCAGGGCAGCGGCACCTACGAAAGCGTCGATGGCGAGCAATATATCGGCGAGTTCAAGGACAATCGCCTGGAAGGTCGTGGCCGCTATGAAAACGCCGAAGGCGATGTGTGGATTGGCGAGTTCAAGGACGGCTCGCTGCTTGGCGAAGGGGAAATGCTCGGCAGCGATGGCAGCCACTACAAGGGCAGCTTCGTCGACTGGCGCCTGGCCGGCCAGGGCAGCCTGCAACTGCCCGATGGCAGCCACTATGTCGGCGGCTTCGAAAACGATGCCTACCAGGGCCGGGGCAAACTGACCCTGGCCAGTGGCAAGGTGCAAAGCGGTTACTGGGTCAATGGTGTGCGTGTTCGCGACCACAACGGCAAATTGCTTCCCGACCCGCTGGAACTGGCGCTGCTCAATCAGGGCAAGCTGCTGGAGCAGGCGCTGGCCCGCGTACCGCGCTCCACGCCGCCGATTGAGCTGTATAGCCTGGTGGTCGCGGGTGACGGCCAACAGAGTGTGTTTCTGCGCGAGGCCGATTACGTCAGCAATCTGTTGAAGGTGCGGTTCGGCGCCCATGGCCAGATCACCCTGGTCAACCACCGCGACCAGATGTCCTCAAGGCCCATGGCAACCCGCGAGAACCTTACCCGCGCCGCCCGCACACTGGCCGAGCGCACCGGCCCGCAGGACCTGGTGTTCATCTACCTGACCAGCCATGGCAGCCAGGACCACCAGTTGGTATTCGACCAGCCACGCCTGCAGCTTGCCGACCTGTCCGCCGACGAACTGGCCAGCGCCCTGGCGCCGCTCAAGGAACGCGACAAGGTAATCGTCATCTCCGCCTGCTATTCCGGGGGTTACATCGCCCCGCTCAAAGATGAGCGGACAATCATCATGACGGCCGCTCGGGCCGACAGGGTGTCATTCGGCTGCTCGGAAGAGGCTGATTTCACCTATTTCGGCGAGGCTCTGTTCGCCCAGGCGCTGAACCAGACCGACGATCTCGAACAAGCGTTTGAACTGGCGCGCAGCAGTGTTGCCGAACGGGAGAAGCGGGAAGGTTTCGAAGCCTCCGAGCCACAGATCTGGGCACCGCCAACCGTACTGGCACATTGGCAACGCCTGCGCCAGCAGCAAGCTGAAAAAGCCTTACGCAATGCCGCACAAGCGACTTCGCAGGGGCAGGAAAAAAGGCCCACCCCGCACTAGACTTGTGTGTAACACAGGAGAGACATCATGTACTTGACGCCTCAGCATGTCCTGCTTGCCGGAGCCACGGGCCTGACGGGTGAACACCTGCTTGACCGCCTGCTCAACGAGCCCACCATCAGCCGCGTTCTGGCACCCACCCGCCGCCCCTTGGCCGAACATCCACACCTGGAAAACCCGGTCGGCGACCCTGCGGTGTTTTTACCGCAGTTGGCCGGGCGCGTGGACATCGCTTACTGCTGCCTGGGGACTACCCTCAAGCAGGCCGGCTCCGAACAGGCGTTTCGCGCCGTCGACCTGGACATGGTGGTGGCCTTCAGCAAGCGGGCCCGGGAGATGGGGGCGCGCCACCTGCTGGTGGTCAGCGCGATCGGCGCCGACCCCAAATCGTCGATCTTCTACAACCGGGTCAAAGGCGAGATGGAAGAGGCACTCAAAGCGCAGGATTGGCCACAACTGACGATTGTCAGGCCTTCGCTGTTGCTGGGCGAGCGTATCGCACCGCGCCTGGGAGAGCGCCTGGCGTCGCCGTTTGCGCGGTTGATGCCGGGCAAGTATCGGGGGATCGAAGCCTGCACATTGGCGCGAGCGCTGTGGCGCCTGGCGCTGGAAGAAGAGGACGGGATTCGGGTTGTCGAGTCGGATGAGCTGCGTAGATTGGGCAAGAAATAGCGCCCGCCTGTAAGGCCCTGTCACCGGCAAGCCGGCAATGGGGCCATTACAGACCGCCAGTGGCCTGGAAACCGATCCCGGCAGCCGTCAGCAACGATAATGGCAGGAGCAGGGTATCGAGCAGCATGCTGCCTGGCAGGTCCAACCGTGGATACGCCGGCGCCTGAGCCCCGAAATGGTCCTCTGGGCAGCACCCGCCATTGATCACGTACAAGTCCAGCCGGGTGCCGGCATACACCACTGGGGCGCCCGGCTTGTTGGCATCCAGCGTCCGCACCGTGGCACAGCCGTCGAGCAGCAGGACGGCCAGCACGGCAGGCAAAGCCCGCCTCAATCATCCGCCCCAAGATGATGTTCGCCCCAGCGCGGCAACATGTCCTGTGGGATGTTCAGCAGGTTGAGAATGCGCGCCACGACGAAGTCGACCAGGTCATCGATGGTTTGTGGCTGGTGATAGAAGCCCGGCGCCGCCGGCAAGATCACTGCCCCCATCTGCGAGAGTTTGAGCATGTTCTCCAGATGGATGGTCGAAAATGGCGCCTCCCGCGGCACCAGGATCAGTTGGCGACGTTCCTTGAGGGTTACGTCGGCGGCACGTTCGATCAGGTTGTTGCAGGCCCCGGTGGCGATGGCCGACAGGGTGCCGGTCGAGCACGGCACCACTACCATGGCCGCCGGTGCGCCGGAGCCCGAGGCCACCGGCGACATCCAGTCCTCCTTGCCATACACGCGGATCTGCCCATCGGCAGCGCCGGTGTACTCGGTGAGAAAGGCCTGCATGGCCTGCGGCTTGGGTGGCAGCAGTACGTCGGTCTCGGTGGACATCACCAATTGCGCGGCCTTGGAGATGAGAAAATGCACCTCACGGTCTTCGCGCACCAGGCAATCGAGCAGGCGCAAGCCATACTGCGCACCGGAGGCGCCGGTCATGGCCAGGGTGATGCGTTCCGGCCCGCTCATTTCAGGGCCTCGGCCAGCTTGCCGTGCAGGCCGCCAAAGCCGCCGTTGCTCATGATCACCACATGTGTGCCCGGCCGCGCCTGGCCCTTGACCCGCTCGATGATCGCCTCGAGGCTGTCGGCGACCACGCTTGGCACCTTGCACTGCGCTGCGGTCGCTGCCAGGTCCCAGCCCAGGTTGGCGGGCGCATACCAGACTACCTGGTCGGCATCATTGACGCTTTCTGGCAGGCCGTCACGGTGCGCGCCGAGCTTCATGGAGTTGGAACGAGGCTCGATGATGGCGATTACCGGCGCCTCGCCCACCCGCTTGCGCAGCCCGTCCAGGGTAGTGGCGATGGCCGTCGGATGATGAGCGAAGTCGTCGTAGATGGTCACGCCCTGCACTTCTGCGACCTTCTCCATGCGCCGCTTGACGCTCTTGAACGCGCTCAGGCCATCGATGCCCATGGCCGGCACGACCCCCACATGACGGGCAGCGGCCAAGGTTGCCAACGCGTTGGCAACGTTGTGCTGGCCAGTCAGGGCCCAGTCCACGATGCCTTGCGCCTGGCCCTCGAACAGCACTTCGAAGCGCGAGCCGTCGGCACTGAGCAGGCGCGCCTGCCATTGGCCACCCTCGCCGGTGGTCTGCACTGGCGTCCAGCAGCCCATGCCGATTACCCGCTCCAGCGCCTGCTCTGTGGTCGGGTGGATCACCAAGCCTTCGCTCGGGATGGTGCGCACCAGGTGATGGAACTGCCGCTCGATGGAGGCCAGGTCCGGGAAAATGTCCGCGTGGTCGAACTCTAGGTTGTTGAGAATGGCTGTGCGCGGATGGTAGTGCACGAATTTCGAGCGTTTGTCGAAGAAGGCGCTGTCGTATTCGTCGGCTTCCACCACGAAGAACGGCGTATCGCCCAAACGTGCCGAGACCGAGAAGTTCTGCGGCACGCCGCCGATCAGGAAGCCAGGGCTCATGCCGGCATGCTCCAGGACCCAGGCCAGCATGCTGCTGGTGGTGGTCTTGCCGTGAGTACCGGCCACGGCCAGCACCCAACGCCCCTGCAGCACATGGTCGGCCAGCCACTGGGGGCCAGAGACGTAAGGCAGGCCTTTGTTGAGCACATACTCCACTGCAGGGTTGCCCCGCGACATGGCGTTGCCGATCACTACCAGGTCAGGTGCCGGGTCCAGCTGGGCCGGGTCGTAGCCCTGAGTCAGCTCGATGCCCTGGGCCTGGAGCTGGGTACTCATCGGTGGATAGACGTTGGCGTCCGAACCGGTCACACGGTGGCCAAGCTCCTTGGCCAGCACCGCCAGCGAACCCATGAAAGTGCCGCAAATACCGAGAATATGAATGTGCATGGTCGACCTCGCAAAACTTCGAGGCAGGGTAGCCCAGGGCGCGGGAAATCGCACCCGCTGTTTCGCTCAGACGCCCCTGGCGATGCCGTGTTTGCGCAGTTTTCGATACAAGGTATTGCGGCTGATATTCAATTGCTCGGCGACACGGGTCAGGTGCCAGCGGTTTGCCTCCAGTGTGGATAACAGGGCTTGGCGTTCGGCATCCTCCAACCGTCCCGGCCTCATCGCCGGCAAGCCGGCTCCCACAGGGGGAGTGCAAGCCTCTTGGGTGGTGCCAGCCTCTTGGGGGGTGCCAACCTTGTGGGTGGTGCCAGACTCTTGGGGGGCGCTGCAGCTTTTGCCTGCTTTTTTGAGGATGACGGCGGGAAGCTCGCCACACTCGATACGCCCGTGCTCACACAATGCCACCAGCGTACGCAGCACATTGCGCATCTGGCGCACATTGCCCGGCCAAGCATAATCCAGCAGCGCCTGGCGGGCGCTTGGGTCGATTTCGATGGCCTGGCCTTGCGCTTCCTGGCGCAACAGGAAATCCAGCAACTGAGCCTTGTCACTGCGCTCACGCACCGCCGGCATTGCCACTTCCAGTCCGTTGAGCCGGTAATACAAGTCCTCGCGGAAGGTGCCTTGCTCCACCCGCTCCAGCAAATCTCGGTGGGTAGCACTGACGATGCGCACATCGACCGCTTGCGGCTCACCACCGATCGGCACCACCTGACGTTCTTCCAGCACCCGTAGCAGACGGGTCTGCAGCGCCAGCGGCATGTCACCGATCTCGTCGAGCAACAAGGTGCCGCCATCGGCCTGCAGCAGCTTGCCGCGCATGCCTTCCTTGCGCGCTCCGGTAAAACTGCCGCCGCGGTAACCGAACAGCTCACTCTCTATCAGGCTTTCGGGAATCGATGCGCAGTTGACTGCCACGAACGGTTTGCCGCGCCGTTGGCTAGCCTGGTGCACGGCCTGGGCAAAGGCTTCCTTGCCACAACCGGTTTCGCCCGACACCAGCAGTGGCACATCACGCTCGAACACCCGCAGCGCCCGCTGGAAATCACCCTGCAGCGCCGGGTCCATCAGGCAAATGCCCGGGGCCGCCTCAGGCCGGGCTTCGGGCAAACCAGCCGGCACCGCCCACACCGGCGCCTTAGCCTGCCCGCGCAAGCTGGCAAATACCTGACGACCATCTCGTGTATACAGCGGCCAGGCCGGGCTGCCCGTGGGCATGGCGCGGCTGAAGAGCTCATCAGGGTTACAGGCAAAGAACATGTCCAACGGCTTGCCCAGTACCCCGCCCCGGACAGTGCCCAACAGGTTGAGGGCGCTCTGGTTGGCCGCGCAGATACGGCCATCGGCGCCGAACGCCAGCAGCCCTTCGCTGAACAACCCCACCGACTCGGCCTGCAGGTGAAAGCGCAGCAGCCATTGCTGCTCGAAGTGGCGCAGGAAGTAACAGCTCTCGATCATCTTTGCCGAAAGGTTGACCAGCGCCATGGTATGAAACTGGCTTTGGCGCGAAACATCCGGCCTCGCCGAGGACACATCGAGCACTGCCAGCAGTTCGCCGTGAGGGTCGAACACCGGGCTGGCCGAACAGGTCAGCCCGGTGTGCCGGCCGCGAAAATGTTCGTTCTGATGGATGGTCAGGGCTTGGCGCTCCACCAGGCAGGTGCCGATGCCGTTGGTGCCCTCGCGCGCTTCGCTCCAGTCAGCGCCCAACCACAACCCTGCACGTTCGAAGATGCGCCGCTCGCTGGGTGCAGTGACACAGTTGAGGATGACACCGCGCGCATCGGTCAGCAGCACCGCATGCCCGGCACCGGATAACTGCTGGTGCAGGCTGTTCATTTCACTGTCGGCGATTTTCAGCACCTGGTTCAGGCGCTCACGGCTTTCGAGCAAGCGGCCGTGCTCCAGCACAACCGGCGCGGCAAGCACCTCGGGATCCAGATGGTAGTCCTCCAGGCATCGCAGCCAGGAGCGGGCAATGGACGGATCGCTGCCGGCCCCCCCGGCTTCGCCGTGGGCAACGGTATGCACTTGCTGGGCATGACGACTGAGGTGGTGGCTCTGCATTGGTTTTTGTTCTCCGCAGATAGAGCGTCCTGCCAGCATCCTCCACCCGCCCGGGCTTTGCAATGTGCCGCAATCAAGCGTGTCGCAAACGGTACAAAGTGTCACCCAGCGCGTGCCGTTCCCGGTACAGCGCCCGCTGCAGGCCCCTCAAGAAATCGCGCAAGCCATTGATTCAACTAGCCCTCCCCACGCTGGCCCAACCTTTGCTCTACGCTTTCCAACTCCTCAACAAACACAATTAACCAGGAGACACACCATGCGTTATGCACATCCCGGTACCGAGGGCGCGAAGGTTTCCTTCAAGAGCCGCTACGGCAACTACATCGGTGGTGAATTCGTAGCTCCGGTCAAGGGGCAGTATTTCGACAACACCTCCCCGGTCAATGGCAAGCTGATCGCTGAATTCCCCCGCTCCACTGCCGAAGACATCGACAAGGCCCTCGACGCCGCCCACGCTGCCGCCGATGCCTGGGGCCGCACGTCGGTACAGGACCGCTCCAACATTCTGCTGAAGATCGCCGACCGCATCGAGCAAAACCTTGAAGTGCTGGCCATCACCGAAACCTGGGACAACGGCAAGCCGGTCCGCGAAACCCTCAACGCCGACATCCCGCTGGCGGTCGATCATTTCCGCTATTTCGCCGGCTGCATACGCGCCCAGGAGGGCGGTGCCGCCGAGATCAACGAAAACACCGTGGCCTATCACATTCATGAGCCACTGGGCGTGGTCGGGCAGATCATCCCGTGGAACTTCCCGATCCTGATGGCCGCCTGGAAACTGGCACCGGCCCTGGCCGCTGGCAACTGCGTGGTGCTCAAACCAGCCGAACAGACGCCGCTGGGCATCACCGTGCTGGTCGAGCTGATTGGCGACCTGCTGCCGCCCGGCGTGCTCAACGTAGTCCAGGGCTATGGCCGCGAGGCCGGCGAGGCGCTGGCCACCAGCAAGCGCATCGCCAAGATCGCCTTCACCGGCTCTACCCCGGTTGGCTCGCACATCATGAAATGCGCCGCCGAGAACATCATTCCGTCTACTGTCGAGCTGGGCGGCAAATCGCCGAACGTGTACTTCGAAGACATCATGCAGGCTGAGCCGAGCTTCATCGACAAGGCCGCCGAAGGCATGGTGCTGGCGTTCTTCAACCAGGGCGAGGTCTGCACCTGCCCGTCACGCGCACTGGTGCAAGAGTCGATTTACCCGCAGTTCATGGAAGTGGTGATGAAGAAGGTGCTGCAGATCAAACGCGGCGACCCGCTCGACACCGACACCATGGTCGGCGCCCAGGCGTCGCAACAGCAGTTCGAAAAAATCCTGTCGTACCTGCAGATTGCCCAGGACGAGGGCGCCGAGCTGCTGACCGGCGGCAAGGTGGAGAAGCTGGAGGGGGCGCTGGCCACGGGTTACTACATCCAGCCGACACTGCTCAAAGGTACCAACAAGATGCGGGTGTTCCAGGAAGAAATCTTCGGCCCGGTGGTGAGCGTCACCACTTTCAAGGACGAAGCTGAAGCACTGGCCATCGCCAACGACACCGAGTTCGGCCTTGGCGCCGGTGTATGGACCCGCGACATCAACCGCGCCTACCGCATGGGCCGCGGCATCAAGGCGGGCCGCGTATGGACCAATTGCTACCACCTGTACCCGGCACACGCCGCGTTCGGCGGGTACAAGAAGTCCGGCGTAGGCCGTGAAACCCACAAAATGATGCTCGACCACTACCAGCAAACCAAGAACCTGCTGGTGAGCTACGACATCAACCCGCTGGGCTTCTTCTAAGCGGCAAGCGGCAAGCTGCAAGCTGCAAGCTGCAAGAAAAAGCGAGTACACCGCCGACCTGCTTTTTCTTGAGGCTTGCAGCTTGAAGCTTGAAGCTGCTTGAAGCAGCTTGCAGCCCCATGGCTCGCTTCCTGCAGTACCCATCACCAAGGGCCGGAACCCTTCCGGCCACCAAGAAAAAGAACAGGTGAAACTATGCCAAGCGATCAATCTTCCGGCACACCGGCAGGTGCTTCCGTCGATTTTGAAAAAGTCGGTTCGGACTACTTCCAGCAGCGTGAACTGAAAAAAGGGGCTGCCGGCTGGGTCCTGCTGGTGGGCCTGGGCGTCGCTTACGTGATCTCCGGCGACTATGCCGGCTGGAACTTCGGCCTGGCCCAAGGCGGCTGGGGCGGCATGTTCCTGGCCACCCTGCTGATGGCCACCATGTACTTGTGCATGTGCTTCTCGCTCGCCGAACTGTCCTCGATGATCCCAACCGCCGGAGGCGGCTACGGCTTTGCCCGTAGCGCCTTCGGCCCGTGGGGCGGCTTTCTGACAGGCACGGCGATCCTCATCGAGTACGCCATCGCGCCGGCAGCCATCGCGGTGTTCATCGGCGCCTACTGCCAGTCCCTGTTCGGCATTGGCGGCTGGATGATCTACCTGGCGTTCTACATCGTCTTTATCGGCATCCACATCTTCGGTGTGGGTGAAGCGCTGAAACTGATGTTCATCATCACCGCCATCGCCGCCATCGCCCTGGCTGTCTTCCTTGTGGGCATGGTGCCCCATTTTGATGCAGCCAACCTGTTCGACATCGCCCAGACCGACGCGGTCGGCGCCAGCAGCTTCCTGCCGTTCGGTTATGTCGGCGTGTGGGCGGCAATCCCTTACGCGATCTGGTTCTTCCTGGCGGTAGAAGGCGTGCCGCTGGCAGCCGAGGAAACCAAGAACCCGAAACGTGACCTGCCCCGTGGCCTGATTGGCGCCATGCTGGTGTTGCTGGCCTTTGCCCTGCTGATCCTCGTGGTCGGCCCGGGCGGTGCGGGCTCCGAAGCGCTCAAAGCCTCCGGTAACCCACTGGTAGAAGCGCTGTCCAAGGCGTATGGCGGCTCCACCTGGATGGGCGGCTTCGTCAACCTGGTTGGCCTGGCCGGCCTGATTGCCAGCTTCTTCTCGATTATCTATGCCTATTCGCGGCAGATCTTCGCCCTTTCCCGCGCGGGCTACCTGCCGCGCAAACTGTCTGAAACCAACAAGAGCAAGGCACCGGTACTGGCCCTGATCATCCCCGGCATCATTGGCTTCGCCCTGTCACTGACCGGCCAGGGCGACCTGCTGATCCTGGTTGCGGTGTTCGGCGCGACGCTGTCTTATGTACTGATGATGGCCGCGCACATCACCCTGCGCATCCGCCGGCCCAAGATGGAACGCCCCTATCGCACCCCGGGTGGCATCTTCACCTCAGGCGTAGCCCTGGTGCTGGCCTGTATCGCCGTGGTTGCAGGGTTCCTGGTCGACCCACGGGTGGTGATTGGCGCTGCAGTGATCTATGCAGTATTGATTGCCTACTTTGCGTTCTACAGCCGCCACCACCTGGTGGCGGGCACACCGGAAGAGGAATTCGCCGCGATCCAGAAGGCCGAAGAGGCCCTGCACTGATCGCCGACACCTGCCGCGGGCACGCCCGCGGCACTCTGGAGATTCTGTATGGCAAGTTTCGTACACACGGTAGGCCACCTGGTCTACCGTTTCGACAGCCTCAAGGACGTGATGGCCAAAGCCAGCCCCGCACGCTCCGGGGATTACCTGGCTGGCGTTGCCGCCACCAACGACGGCGAGCGGGTGGCGGCGCAGATGGCACTGGCCAATATCCCACTCAGCCACTTCCTCAGCGAAGCGCTGATCCCTTACGAGCAGGATGAAGTGACCCGTCTGATCATCGACACTCACGACGCCCAGGCCTTCGCCCCGGTCAGCCACCTCACCGTCGGTGGCCTGCGTGACTGGCTGCTCAGCGACGAAGCCAACGAAGACAGCCTGCGCGCCCTGGCGCCAGGCCTGACCCCGGAAATGGCCGCTGCAGTCTCGAAGATCATGCGCGTACAGGACCTGGTGCTGGTGGCGCAGAAAATCCGTGTGGTCACCCGTTTTCGCGGCACCATGGGCTTGCGCGGGCGCCTGTCGACCCGCTTGCAGCCCAACCACCCTACCGACGAGCCGGCCGGGATTGCCGCCAGCATTCTCGATGGCTTGCTGTACGGCAACGGCGACGCCATGATCGGCATCAACCCGGCCACCGACAGCACCGCCTCGATCTGCGCGATGCTGGAAATGCTCGACGCCATCATCCAGCGCTATGACATTCCCACCCAGGCCTGTGTACTGACCCACGTCACCACCTCCATAGAGGCAATCAACCGCGGCGTGCCGCTGGACCTGGTGTTCCAGTCGATTGCCGGCACCGAGGCAGCTAACGCCGGCTTTGGCATCAACCTCAACGTGCTTCAGGAAGGTTACGAAGCCGGGCTGTCGCTCAAGCGCGGCACCCTCGGGCAGAACCTCATGTATTTCGAAACCGGCCAGGGCAGCGCCCTGTCGGCCAACGCTCACCACGGCGTCGATCAGCAAACCTGTGAAACCCGCGCCTATGCCGTGGCCCGTCACTTCAAGCCGTTTCTGGTCAACACCGTGGTCGGTTTCATCGGCCCCGAGTACCTGTACAACGGCAAGCAGATCATCCGTGCCGGCCTGGAGGACCACTTCTGCGGCAAACTGCTGGGCGTGCCGATGGGGTGCGACATCTGCTACACCAACCATGCCGAGGCCGATCAGGACGACATGGACACCCTGCTGACCCTGCTGGGTGTGGCCGGGATCAACTTCATCATGGGCATCCCCGGTTCCGACGACATCATGCTCAACTACCAGACCACCTCGTTCCATGACGCGCTGTATGCGCGCCAGACCCTGGGCCTCAAACCTGGGCCTGAGTTCGAGGCATGGTTGCAGCGCACCGGCATCTTCACCCAGGCCGATGGCCGAGTGCGCTTTGGTGACAACCTGCCACCGGCGTTCCGCCAGGCCTTGGCGCAACTGTCATAGAGGTGACCATGGATCAGACACCCACCCCCGAAAACCCTTGGCTGGCCCTGCGCAACCTGACCCCGGCGCGTATCGCCCTGGGCCGCAGCGGCATCAGCCTGCCAACCGGCGCCCAGCTGGACTTCCAGTTCGCCCACGCCCAGGCCCGCGATGCCGTGCACCTGGCGTTCGACCACTGTTCCCTGGCCGAACAATTGAAGCAGCGCGGCCGTGACAGCCTGGTTCTGCACAGCGCTGCCAGCGACCGCCACCAGTACCTGCAACGCCCCGACCTGGGGCGGCGCCTGAACGAGCACTCGGTGGAGCAGCTGCGCCAGCACGCCCAGGCCAACCCTGGCGGCTGCGACCTTGCCATCGTGGTGGCCGACGGCCTCTCGGCACTGGCCGTGCATCGCCATACCTTGCCGTTCCTGGCCCGTTTCGAGGAACAGGCCGCCGCCGATGGCTGGACCAGCGCACCGGTGGTGCTGGTGGAGCAAGGCCGGGTGGCCGTGGCCGACGAAGTGGGCCAACTGCTGGGGGCGCGCATGACCGTGGTGCTGATCGGTGAGCGCCCCGGGCTCAGTTCACCCGACAGCCTGGGCTTGTATTTCACCTACGCGCCAAAGGTGGGCCTGACCGACGCTTACCGCAACTGCATCTCCAACGTTCGCCTCGAAGGCCTGAGCTACGGCATGGCCGCCCACCGCCTGCTATACCTGATGCGCGAGGCCTGCCGCCGACAGCTGTCTGGTGTGAATTTAAAGGACGAAGCGCAGGTCCATACCCTCGACAGTGAAAACACCCCTGGCCAAAAAGGTAATTTCCTACTCGGTGAAGGGTAAAAAACATGTCACGGACGGCGGATTGCGCTTCTAGCCTGCATTGGGCAGCATGCTATTGAAAGCTGCTGGCATTTCGCTGTTTCCCAAATGGACTCTGAGGGCCGCACATGCGCATCATCAAGGCAACCCTGGAACACCTCGACCTGCTCACCCCGCTGTTCGTCCGATACCGTGAGTTCTATGGGCAACTGCCCTACCCGGACAGCTCGCGCAAATTCCTGGAAACGCGCCTCAAACGCGACGAATCGGTCATCTATCTGGCACTGCCGGACGATGACGATGCCAAACTGCTGGGCTTCTGCCAGTTGTACCCGAGCTTCTCGTCGCTGTCGCTCAAGCGGGTGTGGATTCTCAACGACATCTATGTGGCCGAAGACTCACGGCGCATGCTGGTGGCCGACCATCTGATCCGTGAGGCCAAGAAGATGGCCAAGGACACCCAGGCCGTGCGCATGCGGGTTTCGACCAGCGCCAACAACGAGGTAGCGCAGAGGACCTATGAATCCATCGGTTTTCGCAAAGATACCGAGTTCGAAAGCTACATTTTGCCGATCAGCCAAGACTGACCCGTGCTGGCCCGAGCGCCGGCTGGCCGGCGATCGGGCCAGTAAAGGCCGCCTCAGTAACCCCCCGCTACAAACTCTCCGGGCATCCTCGCCACTTGGCCGTATAATGCCCGCTCCTGGCATGTCTGAAAATTTACCCTACCGCTAGTCCGCTCGCCCGTCGCTGCGGGTCAAGAACACAGGTGCTGTACATGGATTTCAACCCGCTGGACCTCATCCTGCATCTCGATGCCTACCTTGATCTGCTGGTCACCAATTACGGCCCCTGGATCTACGCGATCCTGTTCACCGTGATTTTCTGCGAGACCGGGCTGGTGGTGATGCCCTTCCTGCCGGGTGATTCCCTGCTGTTCATCGCCGGCGCCGTGGCCGCCGGTGGCGGCATGGACCCGGTACTGCTGGCCGGCCTGCTGATGGCCGCGGCAATCATGGGTGACAGTACCAACTACGTGATCGGGCGAACGGCAGGTGAACGGCTGTTCAACAAACCCAATTCGAAAATCTTCCGCCGCGACTACCTGCAGCGCACCCATGAGTTCTATGAACGCCATGGTGGCAAGACCGTGACCCTCGCACGCTTCTTGCCAATCCTGCGTACCTTCGCACCGTTCGTCGCTGGCATCGCCCACATGCACTACCCGCGTTTCCTGGCCTTCAGCGTTGCAGGCTCGCTGCTGTGGGTCGGCGGCCTGGTGACCCTCGGCTACTTCTTCGGCAACGTGCCGTTCATCAAGCAGCACCTCTCGCTGATGGTGGTCGGCATCATCTTCCTGTCGCTGGTGCCGATGGTCCTGGGCCTGCTGCGCGGCCGCCTGGGCCGCACCGCCAAGGCACACTGACCAACGCCATGTGGTCCTTCAGCGCCTGGCGGCGCAAGCGAACCCTGGCGCGCTACCCGGTCGACCCACAGCAATGGCAGGCGATCCGTGAACGCCTGCCGATGCTCGATGGCATCAGCGACGACGAAGACCGTCGGCTCCGTGATGCGTGCATCCTGTTCCTGCTCGACAAGCACCTGACCACCCTGCCCGGCGTCGAGCTGGATGATCAGCAACGCCTGTTCCTGGCTGCCCAGGCTCAACTACCGCTGTTGCACCTGGGGGACCTCAACTGGTACCAGGGCTTTCACGAGATCATCCTCTACCCGGACGACTTCAAAAGCCCCCAGCGCCACCGCGACGCCAGTGGCGTGGAGCATGTCTGGGATGGTGAACACAGCGGCGAGGCGTGGCAGCAGGGCCCGGTGATCATGGCCTGGGCCGGGGTGCTGGCCAGCGGCGGCTGGGAAGCCTACAACCTGGTGATCCACGAGCTGGCGCACAAGCTCGACATGCTCAATGGCGATGCCAATGGCCTGCCACCGCTGCACAGCGACATGCAGGTCGAAGCCTGGGCCACGGCCATGCAGCAGGCGTATGACGACCTCAACCGCCAGCTGGACGCCGACCCTGAAGCGCAAACGGCCATCGACCCTTATGCGGCCGAAAACCCGGCAGAGTTCTTCGCCGTCACCAGCGAGTACTTCTTCAGCGCGCCCGACCTCTTGCAGCAAGCTTATCCACAGGTGTACCGGCAACTGTCGCTGTTCTACCGCCAGGACCCTCTGGCGCGCCTGACGCGGTTGCAGGACGAACACCCTGACTACCGCCAAAGCCCCACCTGATGCGCCCGCGCATCAGGTGGGGCGTGGCATGCCCTGGCCGAATGTGCCTATAATCGCCGCCACTTTTTTGATCAAACACGGGGGCACTGCCCAATGAGCTACAGCAAGATTCCGGCTGGCAAAGACCTGCCGAACGACATCTACGTCGCCATCGAGATCCCGGCCAACCACGCGCCGATCAAGTACGAAATCGACAAGGACAGCGATACCCTGTTCGTCGATCGCTTCATGGCGACCCCGATGTTCTACCCGGCCAACTACGGCTTCATTCCAAACACCCTGGCCGACGACGGTGATCCGCTGGACGTGCTGGTGGTTACCCCTTACCCGGTCGCCCCTGGTTCGGTCATCCGTGCCCGCCCGGTCGGCGTTCTGAACATGACCGACGACGGCGGCGGCGACGCCAAGGTCATCGCTGTGCCGCACGACAAGCTGTCGCAGCTGTATGTCGACGTCAAGGAATACACCGACCTGCCAGCGCTGCTGATCCAGCAGATCGAGCACTTCTTCGCGAACTACAAAGATCTCGAGAAGGGCAAGTGGGTCAAGATCGAGGGCTGGGAAGGCGCCGACGCCGCCCGCGCCGCGATCACCAAATCGGTTGCTGCCTACAAGGGCTGATACCGTTTGCATCAAGCCCCGCTTCGGCGGGGTTTTTTGTGCGTGCCGCAGTGGCAAAAAATCCTACAAGGTCCTAATCCAGGGTCCTACACCTAGGCGCTTTTCGTACACGTCACGTCAACACCTGGTTCGTATCCCTACTGGCACACCGCCGGTACACTCCGGTGCATGAAAACCTCCGGTGACCGCCTCAAGGCCCTCCTCCACGAGTGTGGCTTGACCCCTGCCGATCTCGCCGCCCAGCGTGGTTTGACGGCCCAGCACGTGAACAACTGGTTCAAGCGCGGCATTCCCCTGGCTCGCCTGGACGAACTTGCCGACCTGTTCTGCGTACATCGGCGCTGGCTGCGCTGTGGCGAAGGCCCCAAACACCCCAGTTCGATCCTGCGCAGCCGCGCCCTGCAGCCCGCCTCTGATACTGGTAATGCGCTCTCCTTGCTGTCGACCCAGGCTACCCGGCTCTTGCAGGTGCCATTTCAGCAAGTGCACGACGGCAAGCTCGTCGCGCTGGAGGGCAAGTACCTGCAACTGCCGCTTGAAGCGCTGCAGGCCTTGGGCGTTGGAATGGATAGTGTCGTTTGCCTGGCCATGCCAAGCCAAAACATGGCGCCGTGGGTTCCATCCGACGCGATAGTGGCCATTGACGTCAGCCAGACCCGGGTCAAGGACGGTGAAACCTATGCCCTGCTGCACAATGGCACCCTCCGGGTGAACAGCCTCAGCCTCGGCCACAACGGCACCTTGTGCCTGCACAGCCACGACAGGCGCAACTACACCGTGGAACGCTTCACCCCGGCCCAGCGCCAGGCACAGCACTTGGAGATACTCGGCTGGGTGTTCCACTGGTCGCATTTTTGCCGGCAACGCCCTGAATGAAACACCCTGTGCCATTTTTTGCTGGGCATCCTGAGCAGGCCCTTGTATGCTACGCGCCACATTCAGCCCCGACCGGCGCAAGCCGCAGGCCAGAGGGCTCGGCAACGTTTCACACGAACGTTCGCCATCTTTTTCAGGCCTTTGATGGCCATCCAGTTAAGGCGGTTGCGGCTTACCATAAATTAGCCGGAAGCGTCCCCAAGAAGCCGGCCACAAGCCGGCTTTTTAATGCCTGCTCTTAATGCTTCATGCCCAGCTCGGCACCATCCATCAGCGCCTTGGCCATGGCACTGAGGTAATGCGAAGCCCAGATCATCATGGGTTTTTCATCCATCAGGCCGTTTATGGTCGAACCTGGTTGTGTCAGTGGTCATTCTTCAATCTCCTTAAAATTTGCGCTGGCCGGCCCGGCCTCATCGCCGGCAAGCCGGCGATGAGGCCGGTGCAAGCGGCAAATCTTCCAAGCCCTAATGCAAGGTCCGAGGGCCTGTAGGCATCTGCACCTGGATCAGCGCCGACTCGAGCAAAACCCGTAACGCCTCCATTTCATGCAGCGAGGTCATCATCAAAACCGATGCCGGTGACTTGGGATGCAGCAGCAGTGCCTGGTGCACAACGGTCGTGGCGCACAGCGCATAGTCCGTGGCCTGGATCAGGGTGTCTTCAAGGGAATGGGAATCGCGGGGCGGATCGGGGACAATTTTTAGCATGATGTAATCTCGTCTGTGTCCTCATGGACCACCACGACATCACTTGCATTTGATGGGTGGTGGCTGCGTGCAGGCTGCAAGACCGGACAGACGAAAACCGGCAGATCCGAAGATCTCCAGCACGCAGCCACCATTGGCCGAAGCTGCCGACACGCGGCACTCCGGATAGCGCTGAATTCGTCTGCGGGCTTGCAGGCCCGGTCGCTGATTTGGCAACGACGGGCCCAGACTAGGCCGCAGAGAAAAGCACCGCAATGCCGAAAAGGCGGGAACAAGCTATTTCAGAAATGGACTACAAGCAACGGTAAAAATCTGACAATTTCCTGGAAAGTACGTCAGAAATCATAACGCGCGCCAACCATCATGCTGCGCGAAGGCCCATAGAAGTTGAACGTCGACGTCGACCCCACCCGCGACAGGTAATCACGGTCCAACAGGTTGTTGACGTTAAAAGTGGCCGTCAGCTGCGAGGTAACCGGGTACGACAGCATCGCATCCACCGTGGCGTACCCCGGCGCATCGATGCGCACGCCGCCGTTCTCGGAATGGAAGTTGCTCATCGCCGAGACGCCACCACCAATGGCCAGCCCGGTCAACGGCCCTTGGCTGATGGTGTACTTGCTCCACAGCGACGCCTGGTTGCGCGGCATGATGAAGAAGGTGGTTTCGGCATCACCGTCGAGGGTTTCGGTTTCCATCCAGGTGTAGCCCGCCAGCAGCTCCCAGTTCGGCGTCAGCTTGCCGCTGACTTCCACTTCGGCACCCTTCACGCGCGTCTTGCCCGATGCAACAGAAAACCCGGTGTCTACGCCATCCTCGTCATAGTCGGTGCTGGCGCGGTTCTCGTCGGTCAAACGGAATACCGAGACACGGGTATTGAGGTCGCCGCCAAAGTAACTGCTCTTGAGGCCAAACTCATACTGCTCGCCTTCACGCGGCTTGAGCACCCGGCCATTGCTGTCGGTGTCTGACTGCGGCTTGAATACCTGCGAATAGCTGGCATACAGCGCATGGGTATCGGTCAGGTCGTAGACGACGCCACCGTATGGCGTGAAGCGCCCATCCACGCGCTTGTTGTCATCGACAGTCGAACCCGTGCTCAGGGCGGTGGTGTAGAAATCACCGCGATACCAGCTGAAGCGGCCACCAGCAATCAGCGCCAAACGCTCGACCGGGCGGAAGGTAACCTTGGAGTACAGCCCGTACTCTTCCTCCTGCATGCCGGTTTCGGTGCTGTAGTTCGGCGACGGTTTGGCGAACTGGGTCGGCGAGTAGCTGCCGACGTTGATGCCCCCCAGGTTGGTGGTGCCGTTGAGGTACTCGGTGTCGTAGTTCTTGTAGTCGGTACCCACCACGAATTCGCTGACCTGGCCGAAGGTTTCGAACGGCTGGCTGTAGCTGGCGTCCAGCGAGTAGGTGTCTTGGGTGAAGTCCCGGGCACTGGCACGCTCGGAGTTGGCACCGGTGGTGGCATTGGTGGCGGTAAAGGCATAGAGGTAGTCGGTGTCGCGGTGCGAGCCACGGGCGGCGATACGGCCATAACCACCGTTGTCGAAGCGGTGCGTCAACTCGGCAACCAGGTCGGTGGTCTTGCCGTCGAAGTAGTTCCAATCAGCGCCGAGGAACTTCGAATGGCTGAAGTCCGGCACCTCACCAGCCAGGGTTGCCGGGTAGCCGTTGTGCGGGGTGATGTTCTTCACTTCGTGAATCAGGCCGAATGACAGCTGGGTGTCGTCATCAAGGTCGATATCCAGCGCGCCGTAGTAGCTGTTGCTGGTGTTGGCGTTGTAGTCCACCTCGCCATTGGTGTCATCCCGCGAGGCCACGAAGCGCCCACGCACCCGGCCTGCATCATCCAGCGGCCCGCCCAGGTCGATTTCTTCGTGGTTGGTGTCCCAGGTGCCGTAGCTGGCCTCGACGTGGCCCTGGAATTCGGCGGTCGGGCGCTTGCGCACCATGTTGACGATACCGCCAAGCTCGCTGGTGCTGCTGAACAACCCCGCCGGGCCGCGCATGATCTCCACACGATCGAAGGCCGCCAGCGACGGCACGGTGCCGAAAATACTGGCCATGGGCGCCGGCAGGCCATCGATGTTGAACTCGCTGTACTCGTAGCCACGGGCATAGATCGACGAGCGCCCGCTGTCGTTTGTCAGGGTGCGCAGCCCAGCGGTGTACTTGGCCAAGTCATCGAGGTGCACGAACTGGCGGTCTTTGACGTAGTCCTGGGTGTAGACGGTGACCGACTGCGGTATTTCCTTGAGTGACGCGGGGGTCTTGGTGCCGACGGTGGCAGCGTCGACGCTGTAACCGCCGGTTTCTTCCGAAGGCAGCATGTCGTACAGGCGGTTGCCTTCGATAGTCAACGCCGGCAGGTCGAGCGAGCTGACCGCAGCGACCTCATTGGCTACCGTTTCGGCCAATGCCGAGAATGAAAACGGCGCCAACAACCCCAGCATCAGCCAGCCCCGCGCCCGTCGCGGGCTCCCCACACCTTTGAAACTGCTCATGGCACACCTTCGCCCAAATGATATTGAATCGCAAACGACATACGTTGCTTTTTGCGAACGATACCGGACGAAAACGGGGGGTGCAGCAGGATTAACCTTCTTAACACATGCGCCCGCCACGGGGTGATTGCCCTTAGCCTGCATGCAATGGGATGATCGCCAACTGATACGAATTCTCATTAAAGACCGCCCATGCCAACCTCACTCCTGCTCGTCGAAGATGACCCACGCCTGCGTGAGGACCTCCAGCGCCACTTCCTGAAGCGGGGCTTTCTGGTCAACGCCTGCGCCACGGGCCCGCAGGCGTTGAACGCGGTGCAACACGATGGCTTCGATCTGGTATTGCTGGACATCATGCTGCCTGGCCTCGACGGCCTTAGCCTGCTCGACGAATTGCGCCGCCAGCAGGCAGTGCCGGTGATGCTGATGTCGGCACTGGGGGCCGAGCAGGACCGCATCAGTGGCTTTACCCGGGGCGCGGACGACTACCTGCCCAAGCCCTTCAGCCTGGCGGAACTGGACGCGCGGGTCGATGCCCTGATGCGCCGGGTGGCCTTTGACCGCAGGCCGGTAGCAGCAACCGACGCCGGCGAGGTGATGCTCGACCATGACCATCAGGATGTCGTTCACCACGGCAAGGCTGCCGGGCTCACGGGCTCTGAGTTTCGCTTGCTGGCCACCTTGAGCGCCCACCCCGGCGAGGCGTTGAGCAAAGCCTTTCTCTACCAGACCGTACTGCACCGCGCCTACACCCGCCTGGACCGCGGGCTGGACGTGCATGTATGCAACCTGCGCCGCAAGCTGGCAGATATCGGTGCCCAGCATGTCCAGATACAGGCCGTACGTGGCCAAGGGTACATCCTGGTCGACACGGAACGCCTGTGATGCGCCGCCACCCCTTGCTGTGGAAACTGGCCGCGCTGCAAGTCAGCTTCTGCCTGTTACTGACCTGGCTTATCTGGACCTGGGGCCTGTCGGTGGAGCGCAGCAGTTATTTTCTGTCCCAGGCCGACCAGGATTATCTGGCGCGCTATGCGCAGCAGGCTGAACAGGCCTGGCAGCAAGGGGGGGCGAGCGGGGCCGAGGCCTTTCGCAAACACCTGCAGCACGCCGAGAACACCTGGGCAGCACTGATCGGGCCGCACCTGCAAAGCCTCGGCACCACGCCGTTGAATGCCGACGAGGCCAGCCGCCTGACCTTCATGCGCAAGCCTGACTGGCCGATGAGCCGGCGCCTGCAGGATGAGCTGCCCTACGTCAGCATCGAGTTCCCGCTGCATCCAGAGCGCGGCCGCCTGGTAATGCAACTGCCCGAGCGCCTGTTACCCACCGGCCTGACCCCCTGGACCCACGTCATCACTCACGGCGTAGCACCCACACTGCTGGCGCTGTTACTGGGCCTGGCGATCTATCGGCATCTGGTGGCACCGCTCAACCGCTTGCGCGACCGCGCCGACGCCTTGCGCGCAGACGACCTGGACAGCCCTGGCCTGCCCCTGCAGGATCGCCGCGATGAATTAGGCGAACTGGCGCAGGCCTTTGAACACATGGCCGGGCGCCTGCGCCAAAGCCTGGAGCAGCAACGCTTGCTGCTGCGTACCCTGTCGCACGAACTCCGTACGCCCCTGGCGCGGCTGCGCATCGCCCACGACAGCGATCTGTCACCCGCGCAGTTGCGGGCGCGCCTGGGGCACGAGGTCAACGACATGCAGAAGCTGCTCGAGGACACCCTGGACCTCGCCTGGATGGACACTGAGCAACCACAGTTACGCACCGAACCGGTACTGATGCTTTCCGTGTGGGAAGCCTTATGCCAGGACGCCTGCTTCGAGAGCGGCTGGGACCGTGCTCGGCTACCCTGCTCGCTCGGCGTCGAATGCGTGGTGCAGGCCCATCTGGACAGCCTGGCCCAGGCACTGGAAAACCTCATGCGCAATGCCATCCGCCATTCGCCTGCCGATGGCCGGGTCAGCCTCGATGGCTGGCGTGAGGGCGACTGCTGGCACCTGCGCCTGAGTGACCAAGGCCCGGGCGTGCCTCACGCTGAACTCGAACGCATCTTCAAGCCTTACCAGCGCTTGCCCGACAGCGGCGCAGGGTTCGGCCTGGGGCTTGCCATCGCCCGCCGCGCGGTCGAACTGCAAGGCGGCAGGCTGTGGGCCAGCAATGGTCACCCCGGGCTTTGCCTGCACCTGTTGCTGCCGGCTGCTTCGCAATGTTTAGAAAGTTAATGCGCTTTACGCTCAATCAGGACTGATTATCATCTGAGCCCTTCCGCCTTGCGCTCCTTGCAAAGCATTGATGAGGCGCCTGATGAGCAAGATCACCCTGTCCCTGGCATTGGCGCTGGCCCTTACCGCCCCGGTTGCCCTGGCACAGCCGCAACGCGAGCAGCAGATGGACACTTCACTGCTGCAGCGCCAAGACCTGGCCTACCGCTTCAGCCACCTGGACCTGGACTCGGCCGATGGCCAGCGCCATTACCGCTTATGGATCGGCAAGCCGCAGCGCCCGGCACCCGCCGCAGGTTACCCGGTGTTGTGGATGCTCGACGGCAATGCCGCACTCGGTGCGCTGGACAGTGCGTTACTGGGCAGACTCGCAGCGGGCCAGGCACCGCTACTGGTGGCGGTTGGGTACCAGACCGAGCAGCGCATCGAGCGAACAGGCCGCACCTACGACTACACACCGGCAATCCCCGGGCTTGCAGAACAGCGCGACCCGCTGACCCACCTGCCCAGCGGTGGCGCGGATGCATTCCTGGATTTGCTTACCGAACGCATGCGCCCGATGGTGGCCGGCGTGGCGCCCATCGACCTGCAACGGCAGACCCTGTGGGGGCACTCGTATGGCGGCCTGGCAGTGTTGCATGCAGTGTTCACCCGGCCTGGAGCGTTCAGCCACTATGTGGCAGCCAGCCCATCGTTATGGTGGCACGACGGGGCGATCGTTCGCCAAGCGCAGACATTGCAGGAGCGCATGGGTGATAACCACCCGACGCTCTTGCTGATGCGCGGCAGCGAGGAGCCGGTGAGCCCGCGGGCACCGCTGCAAGGCGATGTGGAGCGGCCGATGCGAGAGCTGGCGGCGGACCTGGCCAAGGTGCCGGGGTTGCAGGTGCGTTTCGAGCGATTGACGGGGGTTGGGCATGGGCCGATGCTGCCGGCTTCATTGCAACGCGTAATCGAGGATATGTCTCGCTAAGCTTCGCCGCATCAGTAATGGCGGGCTTGCCGCCGGCAATCTGGGGCATATCCTCGAAGCCGTTGCATGAGCCGATCACCCCTGATACGCCGAAGGTCGCAGATCATCGGCTTGTCAGCAGGGTGGCACTGTGCGGTATGCTTGCCCGGTCTTCAGGGCGGGGTGAAAGTCCCCACCGGCGGTAAATCGAAAGATGAGCCCGCGAGCGCCCCGGCCATGCCGGGGGTCAGCAGATCTGGTGCAACTCCAGAGCCGACGGTCATAGTCCGGATGAAAGAAGGCGTCAGGCAAGGGCCATCAGGGCGCCCTTGCGCGCGCATTTTGTTCGCCCCGAGACGTTCATCGATCATTCACGAGGAGCGTTTCATGTCCCCCAAGCATCACCAGCAATTCCCCAATGTGTCCGCTGCCGTCGCCGCCTTCCAGGCCGGCCGTCCCGTACTGCTGCTCGACGATGACGACCGCGAGGACGAAGCGGACATCGTTGCCGCCGCCGAAAACCTGTCGCTGCAGACCATGGCCATGATGATTCGCGATTGCAGCGGCATCGTCTGCCTGTGCCTGGACGAAGCCACCGTCGATGCCCTGCAACTGGCACCGATGGTGCCGAACAACCAGGCTCGCCACGGTACTGGCTTCACCGTGACCATCGAAGCGGCTGAGGGTGTGAGCACCGGCGTTAGCGCGCAGGACCGTATCACCACCATCGAAGCAGCCTTGCGCTCGACGGCCGAGCAACGGCATATCGTCAGCCCCGGCCATGTATTCCCGCTGCGGGCGCGTGATGGCGGGGTGCTGACCCGTCGCGGCCATACCGAGGGCTCGGTGGACCTGGCTCGCCTGGCGGGCCTGCGCCCGGCAGCGGTGCTGTGCGAGCTGATGAACCCCGACGGCAGCATGGCCCGCGGCGAGCAGGTGGCGGTGTATGCCCGCCAGTACAACCTGCCAGTGCTGACCATCGCAGAGCTGGCCCGTTGCCGCGAGGCGATGCTGGAGCGGGAAGCTGTGCCAGCCTGATCGATCGACGGGGCCGCTTCGCGGCCCAATCGCCGGCAAGCCGGCTCCCACTGGGCCGCGGCAGTTCTTGAGGCTTGCGCCGTATTTGTGGGAGCCGGCTTGCCGGCGATTGGGCCGGGAAATTCACCCTCAAGTTTGCTCCCCCCGCCCCGCTCTGCTAGTGTCGCGCCGTTCTGTACAGCCTCCGAGACCCGTCGCCATGGCCCGCAAAAAAGCCTCCATCGATTTCGAGCAATCCCTCGCCGACCTGCAAACCCTGGTCGAACGCTTGGAGAACGGCGAGCTGTCGCTGGAAGACTCGCTGGCCGCCTTCGAGCAAGGTATCGCCCTGACCCGCGATTGCCAGGGCGCCCTGGCCCAGGCCGAGCAGAAAGTACAGATACTGCTCGAACGAGACGGCGAGCTCGCCGCTCAGCCCTTCGATGCGGAGCCTGAGGCATGATCGGTGCCTACCAGGCCAGTAGCCAGGCGCGCGTCGATGCGGCCCTCGAACCCCTGTTCATCGCGCCCACCAAGGAGCTTGAGCGGCTATACGCCGCGATGCGCTACAGCGTGATGAACGGCGGCAAGCGCGTGCGCCCGCTGCTCGCCTATGCCGCCTGCCAAGCGCTGGGGGCAGCGGCCGAGCAGGCCAACGGCGCCGCCTGCGCAGTGGAGCTGATACACGCTTATTCGCTGGTGCATGACGACCTGCCCGCCATGGACGATGACGACCTGCGCCGCGGCCAGCCGACCACCCATAAAGCATTCGATGAAGCCTGCGCGATCCTCGCCGGCGACGGCCTGCAGAGCCTGGCCTTCAGTGCACTGCTCGACCCACGGCTGAGCCCGCAGCCCGACGCCATCCGCCTGGCCATGGTCCAGGCCCTGGCCAAGGCTGCAGGCCCTGCCGGCATGGTCGGAGGCCAGGCCATCGACCTTGGCTCCGTAGGCGTGAAGCTGGACCAGCAGGCCCTCGAGTTCATGCATCGGCACAAGACCGGCGCACTGATCGAAGCCAGCGTGCGCCTGGGTGCCTTGGCCAGCGGCCGCGCCGAGCAGGCGCAACTGGACGCCTTGCAGGTTTATGCACAGGCCATTGGCCTGGCATTCCAGGTGCAGGACGACATCCTCGACGTGGAAAGCGACACCGCCACCCTCGGCAAGCGCCAGGGTGCCGACATCGCCCGTGACAAACCGACCTACCCGGCCCTGCTTGGCCTGGAAGCGGCCAAGGCCTATGCGATCGAACTGCGCGACCAGGCGCTGGTCGCACTTGAAGGGTTTGGTGAAAACGCAGAACCCCTGCGAGCGTTGGCGCGCTACATCGTCGAACGCCGCCATTAAGCACGGCTTCGAACCCGCACACAGGGGGCGCGCCACCTCTGGTTGAATGGGCACTTTACCCACAATGGGGTAAACTGCCGCGTCTTAACATCTATAACGACTCGCCTGATGCCCACGACGTTTCAAGAGATCCCCCGCGAACGCCCGGTCACGCCGTTGCTCGACCGCGCTGACACGCCTGCCGGCCTGCGCCGGCTGGCCGAAGCCGACCTCGAGCACCTGGCCGACGAGTTGCGCCAGGAGCTGCTCTACACCGTGGGTCAGACCGGTGGGCATTTTGGCGCCGGCCTGGGCGTGATCGAACTGACGATCGCCCTGCACTACGTCTTCGACACCCCGGATGACCGGCTGGTGTGGGACGTCGGCCATCAAGCCTACCCGCACAAGATCCTCACCGGCCGGCGTAACCGCATGCTGAGCCTGCGCCAGAAGGACGGTATCGCCGCCTTCCCGCGCCGCAGCGAGAGTGAGTACGACACCTTTGGCGTCGGCCACTCCAGCACCTCGATCAGCGCCGCACTGGGCATGGCCATTGCCGCCCGCCTGCAGAACAGCGCGCGCAAGTCGATTGCCGTGATCGGCGACGGTGCCCTGACGGCCGGTATGGCGTTCGAGGCGTTGAACCATGCCCAGGAAGTCGACGCCGACATGCTGGTCATCCTCAACGACAACGACATGTCGATCTCGCGCAACGTTGGCGGGCTGTCCAACTACCTGGCCAAGATTCTTTCCAGCCGCACCTACGCAAGCATGCGCGAGGGCAGCAAGAAGGTGCTGTCGCGCCTGCCGGGTGCCTGGGAGATTGCCCGTCGCACCGAGGAATACGCCAAAGGCATGCTGGTGCCCGGCACCCTGTTCGAAGAGCTGGGCTGGAACTACATCGGCCCGATCGATGGCCACGACCTGCCGACCATGATCGCCACCCTGCGTAACATGCGTGACCTCAAAGGCCCGCAGTTCCTGCACGTGGTGACCAAAAAAGGCAAAGGCTTCGCGCCGGCCGAGATCGACCCGATCGGCTACCACGCCATCACCAAGCTCGAGCCTGCCGACAAGCCGGCCGCACCGAAGAAGGCCAGCGGGCCGAAGTACTCGGCGGTGTTCGGCCAATGGCTGTGCGACATGGCCGCTGCCGACAACCGCCTGGTGGGCATCACCCCGGCAATGAAGGAAGGCTCGGACCTGGTGGCCTTCAGTGAACGGTATCCCGAGCGCTACTTCGATGTGGCCATCGCCGAGCAGCACGCCGTCACGCTGGCGGCGGGCATGGCCTGCGAAGGCAGCAAGCCGGTGGTCGCGATCTACTCGACCTTCCTGCAGCGCGCCTACGACCAGTTGATCCACGACGTGGCGGTACAGAACCTCGACGTGCTGTTCGCCATCGACCGCGCCGGCCTGGTCGGCGAAGACGGCCCGACCCACGCAGGCAGCTACGACCTGTCGTACCTGCGCTGCATCCCGGGCATGCTGGTAATGACCCCCAGCGACGAAAACGAACTGCGCAAGATGCTCAGCACCGGCCACCTGTACAACGGCCCGGCCGCCGTACGCTACCCACGCGGCACCGGCCCCAACTCGCCGATCAGTGGCGACCTGGACCCGCTGGAAATCGGCAAGGGTGTCGTCCGTCGTCAGGGCGAGAAGGTCGCTTTGCTGGTGTTTGGCGTGCAATTGGCCGAAGCCCTGCAGGTCGCCGAGCAAATCAACGCCACCGTGGTCGACATGCGCTTCGTCAAGCCGCTGGACGAAGCGCTGGTGCTGGAGATGGCAGGCAGTCATGACCTGCTGGTAACCCTCGAAGAGAACGCCATCATGGGCGGCGCCGGGGCTGCCGTGGGTGAGTTCCTGGCCAGCCAGGGGGTGGTAAAGCCGCTGCTGCACCTGGGCCTGCCGGATATCTATGTCGAGCACGCCAAGCCTGCGCAGATGCTGGCTGAATGTGGGCTGGATGCAGCCGGCATCGAGGCGTCTGTGAAGGCGCGCATGGCCAGGCTCGGCCTGTAATTCCCGCGGCCGCCTTGCGGCCCATCGCCGGCAAGCCAGCTCCACAGGTATTGCGCTGAACCGAAGAACAGCGGGGTACGCGTGGCAGCCGGCTTGCCGGCGATTGCTATGGTAATGCCAATGAAAATCCCAACCCTTACCGCTACCCTGCTCTGTCTTCCGGTCCAGCTGCTGGCCGCCGAACGCGACGACGCCCTGAAGCTCCCCGACATGCTGATCAGCGCCAACCGCCAGGCCGAATCACGCACCGCCACCAGCGCAGCCAATACCGTCTTCACCCGCAGCGACATCGACCGCCTGCAACCGACCAGTGTCACCGACCTGCTCGCCCGCGTGCCCGGCGTGCAAGTCGCGCCCACCGGTGGCCGTGGCAGCCTGCCGGGTATTTTCATCCGCGGCACCAAAACCGCGCAGAGCCTGGTACTGGTCGACGGTGTGCGTATCGCCAATGCCACCTCCGGCGACAGCGGCCTGCAGTTTATCGACGTCGACCAGATCGAACGTGTCGAAGTACTGCGCGGCTCACGCTCGGCGATCTACGGCAGCGATGCCATCGGCGGCGTGATTCAGATCTTCACCCGCCGCAGCAACGGCCAGGGCCTGCAGCCGCGCCTGCGCATGGCGGCAGGCACCGACCAGACCTGGCAACGCAGCCTGGGCCTGTCCGGCGGCGACGGCGCGACCCGGTTCAACCTGGGCGCCAGCCTGGACGAAACGGCAGGCATCGACTCGACCGGCCCATCCTTCGCCAGCGACGGCGATCATGACGCCTACCGCAACACGTCGTTCAACCTGAGCCTGAGCCACACGTTTGGCGAACGTTTCGAAGCCGGCTTGAACCTGCTCGACAGCCGAGGCCGCAGCGAGTACGACAATCCATTCGGCGGCTTCGACCCGGTCACCTTCGAAAGCTTCGGGCAAAAGCCCTACACCGAATTCAGCGTCAGCAGCTTGGGCACGTACTTCGACGCTCAGCTCAATGACCTGTGGCATTCGCGCCTGGAGCTGGGCCATAGCGAAAATCGCGACGACAAGCGCGACAAACTCAGTGATGAGCGCTCGGTGTTCAACACCTATCGCGATCAGGTCACTTGGCAGAACGACCTGTCCCTGAGCGAGCGGCAGAACCTGTTGATCGGTGGCGACTGGTACGAAGACCGCGTGCACGCCAGCACCGATTTCAGTGAAGACAGCCGCTGGAACCGCGCCGCCTTCATCCAGCATCGCTTCCACGGCGAGCACCTGTCTACCGAACTGGGCGTGCGCCGCGACCAGAACCAGCAGTTTGGCGGCCAGACCACGTGGAGCGGTAGCCTTACCGTGCCGCTGAATACCCACAACGATGTGCTGCTGTCTTACAGCGAAGGCTTTCGGGCCCCGACCTTCAACGACCTGTACTACCCACAGTACAGCAACCCGCAGCTGGACCCGGAGCACTCCAGAAGCTACGAGCTGCAATGGCGCAGCCAGCTCAGCCGCGACAGCCGCCTGGAAACGTCGCTGTACCGTACTGACCTGCGTGATGCGATTATCTTTGGCCAGGACTCGATCCCGCGTAATGTCGCCTCGGCGCGCATCAACGGCGTGGAAATGGCGTTGGAGCAACAGTGGGGCGAATGGCGCAGCCAGCTGGGCCTGGCATTGATCGATCCGCGTGATCGCGACAGCGGCCACACCCTCGCCCGCCGCGCACGGCGCACCTTGAGCCTGGACCTGGACCGTCAATTCGAGCGCTTCACGGTAGGGGGCAGCTGGCAGGCTGTCAGCGCCAGTTACGACGATGAGGCCAACCGCAACCGCCTCGGCGGCTATGGCCTGCTGGGCCTGCGCGGCAGCTGGGCAGCGACCGACGAGCTCAAGCTGGAAATCAAGCTGGATAACGTGCTGGACAAGGGCTACAGCCGTGCGCTGTATAGCTACGACGGCGCCAGCTACGGCTACCGCGAAGAGGGCCGCACGGCACTGTTCAGCGTCACCTGGACGCCGGCGCTTTAGCTTCGAGCAGCGCACACAAGCGGGCGGTGGCTTCGATCATCTGCCCGCTGGGCCGCTCCAGGCCCTTGTCTGGCACCACCAGCAGACGGCCATCGGCCACAGCGCTCAAACCTGGCCAAGCCTTCCAGCTCGCCAACTGCCCCTGGTCGCCAGCCAGGATCACCTGCGGATCGCGCAGCAGCACTGATTCCACATTCACTTGCGGTGCCGGCTGGCTCAGGTCGGCAAAGATATTGCGCGCCCCACACACCGCCAAGGCATCACTCACCACCTGTCGCCCACCCAAGGTGTACAGGGGCCGGTCCCAGACCTGATAGAACACCCGTAGCGGCTGTTCACGCCGATAGTGCTGACGCAGGTGCTGCAAGCGTTCACGCAGGCCGCCCACATACTGCCGCCCCTGTTCTGCCCGCCCTACACGCACGGCAATGGCCTCGATCTGTTCGAGCAGTTGCTCAAGGTCGTGAGGTTCAGCACTGAAGGTGGCGATACCCAGGCGCGTGAGCTGGTCGCGCTGGGCCGCTGCCACGCTGCCGGGCCAGAGCAACAGCAGGTCGGGCCTGAGGCTGAGCAGGCGTTCCATGTCCAGTTGCCCCTGGCGCCCCACCGAAGGCAGGTTACGCAGCGCCGCCGGGCGCTCGCCGCCGTCGAGCACGCCCACCAGCAGGTCGTCGGCCTGCAGCTCGAGCATGATTTCGCTCATCGATGGGGCAAGGCTCACCACGCGCAGGGGCTCGCCAGCCTGGACAGTGCAGGCCAGCAGCGCCAGCAGGCAGAGCAGGCCCCGCATCACCCCAGCTGACGCGGGATGCGGTAGAGGTAAAGCACCACCACGGTGGATAACGCCAGAAGGATTTGCGGCACTGCTTCGAGCCCTACCAGCACCGACAGTGCGGCGACCCAGGCAGGGAAGCAGGCGAACAGCATGGCCATGCGCCGCACCCGAGCCAGCTCGATCCAGGCGGCCGGCTCTTCAGCCGTGCCAAGTGACTTGGAAGTGGCGATCAAGGCACGCTTGTAGGCGCCAAAACGCGGCAGGCTGAGGAACATGGTTGCCGCACCGGCGATGAACAGCGGCATGGCCAGCACCGGGATCAGCGCATCGCCACCGCCAAAGGCCCAGGCCATCACCGGCAGCGGCACCAGGCCGACCGCCAGGTATTGCCACCAGGCCAGCGCCAGGCGCCGCTTCACCTCGCTGCGGGTCACGCCTGGGGAACCTCACCCTGGTGTTCGTTACCCAGCATGTGGCCAAGCTTGTCGGCCTTGGTCGCCAGGTAGTAGCGGTTGTGCGGGTTATGCCCGGTATGCAGTGGCACACGCTCGGCAACCTTGATGCTCATATCGGTCAGCGCCTTGACCTTGCGCGGGTTGTTGGTCATCAGGCGCAGCGATTTCACGCCCAGGTGCTCGAGCATCGGCAGGCAGATCGCGTAATCACGCTGGTCGGCAGCGAAGCCCAAGCGCTCGTTGGCCTCTACAGTGTCGGCACCGCCGTCCTGCAGCTCATAGGCGCGGATCTTGTTCAGCAGGCCAATGCCACGGCCCTCCTGACGCAGGTACAGCAGCACGCCACGGCCTTCACGGGCAATGGCCTGCAGGGCCGCTTCCAGCTGCGAGCCACAGTCGCAACGCTGGCTGAACAGGGCATCGCCAGTCAGGCACTCGGAATGCAGGCGCCCCAACACCGGCTCACCGTCGGCGATGTCACCCAGGCTGAGCACCACGTGCTCACGGCCGGTGGCTTCGTCGAGGAAACCATGCATGGTGAAAGTCGCGAAGGGAGTCGGGAGTTTAGAGGCGGCAACAAAGACGACGGGCACGTTGTGCTCCTGGATAAGTAGGAAAATTCTCGTGCAGCGATTGTATCAGCAGGTCAGCGCCTGTGCGCTGGCTGAATACCGTGGGTTAAGATCGAAAAGTTCGATATTCGGTTAGCCTGTGACAGCCCTGGGTGCTATTGGGGCTTGCTGTCGGCAGTAAAGGGATACGGCTGCTTCCAGTGCTGGAAGATAGGCTTCAACTCGCCGCTGCGTACCAGTTCAGCCATGCGTCGGTCGAACAGCTCACTCAGGGCCTTGCCGTGTTCGTTGCGGGCAAAGGCCAGGTACAACGGCAGTTCGGCGACATGGGTGCGACGGAACCGCTCTGGCTGGGAGGTTTGGCCAAGAACGTAGTCAACCTCGGTCAGCGCATCGATGTAGAAGTCCACGCGATCATGTTCAAGCATTGGCAGGATGCCTTCGCGCCGCTGGATCTCACGCGCCGCCTTCACGTTCGGCAGGTAGCTGCCGTAGTCGTAGCCACGCACCCAGGCCAGGCGATACTGACCCACGGTGTCCAAGGTCGGCACCGGCTTGCTGGCAAGCCCCAGCGCATAGATGTGGTCCATGTCGAAGTGCCAGCGCGGGTAGAGGTTGTCCTCGTTCTCATCCTTGTAGGAACCGACCCAGGCATCGGCCTCGCCGCGTTTGACCAGCCCGACGGCCCGGCTGTAAGGGGCACTTTTTGCCACGACCTTGACGCCGGCAGGCTCGAACACCTTGCGCAAGACATCCCAGGCCACGCCGGTACCATCGGCATTGGTGTAATCCAGCCACTCTTCACTGACCAGATGGACCTGTTTCGGTACGCCTTCGGCTGCCAGCGCCCCATGGGCACAGCAGAGCAGTATTGCCAGCAGCACAGTCCGAATGGCCATCAAAGCGCTCCCTGTCTCAGCCAACCGCCCACACCAGAACCTGCATACCCAACCAGGCGAACGCCCCAGCCAGGACATCATCGAGCATGATACCGACACCGCCGTGCACATGACGGTCGATCCAGCGAATCGGCCATGGCTTGAGGATGTCGAAGAAGCGGAACATCAGGAACCCCGCCAGAATCCACTGCCACCCTTCCGGCACCAGCCAGAGGGTGATCCACATGCCGACCATTTCATCCCAGACAATGCCTTCATGGTCGTGCACGCGCAAGTCATTGGCGACTTTACCGCACAGCCAGAAACCGAACAGCATGGTGATGCCCAGCAGCAGCCAGTACCCCCAATCGGGCAGCATCTGCCACAGAGGGATGAACGGAATGGCCACCATCGAGCCCCAGGTACCGGGCGCCTTGGGCAGCGTGCCCGAACCGAAGCCGAACGCGATGAAGTGCCATGGGTTGCGCCAGACCGAGGGCGGAACGAACTCCGCAGGCACCTGGTTGGGGTGGTCGGTCACGGTGTCTCCCTAAAGTGTTGATAGCCCCGCTGTACGGGGGTGATGTCCTGGCCTTGGCGGTCACGCAGGGTCACACCCTGCCCTTGGAGCACCCGGCCGATGACATGTATGCCGGCGTCCGCCAGGGATGAAAGCGCCTCAGGCGGCAGGGTGAACGCCAATACGTAGTCGTCGCCACCGGTGAGCGCCGCGTGCACCGCCGCATCGTGCCCGAGAAAGGCCTCTAGTGCAGGAGACACTGGCACCTGCGCCAGGTTCACCTCAAGGGCGACGCCGGAGGCCTTGGCGATATGCCCGCAATCGGCGAGCAGGCCGTCGGAAATATCCAGCGCCGCCGTCGCTCGCCCGCGCAAGCGACGGCCCAGCCCCAATTGAGGCAGCGGCGACCAGTAGTGGGCCAGCAGGGGCTCGCTCTGCTCGGCAGGTGCCTCTCGCTCGCCCAGCACCAACGGTAGCGCACCGGCTGCCTTGCCCAACACGCCACCCACACACAGCAGGTCACCCGGCCGGGCACCGCTGCGGCACAGGGCCTGCCCAGCCGGGACGCTGCCGAAAACCGTGACAGTGATGCTCAAAGGGCCGCGCGTGGTGTCGCCACCGATCAGGCTCATGCGGCAACGCTGGGCCATGCGGCTGAGCCCGTCGGCAAAGGCGGCAAGCCAGTCGGGGCCAACGTCGGGCAGGGTGAGGGCAAGGGTGAAGCCGATGGCATTGGCGCCCATGGCTGCAAGGTCGCTGGCCGCCACGGCCAGTGAGCGCTGCCCGAGCAGACGCGGGTCACAGACCGTCGGGAAGTGCACCCCGGCAACCAGGGTGTCGGTAGACACCGCCAACTGCTCGCCCGGGGCAAGCTCGAGCAAGGCGCAGTCGTCGCCAATGCCCAGTGCCACGCCCTCACCGCCCTGCGCACAGGGCGCGGCGGCGAAGTAATGGTTGATCAGCTCGAACTCACCCATGGCTCGACAGCGCCAGGATCAGCGCTTGTTCGCCTTGACTTCTGCTTCGCGCAGCGAAGGTGCCAGCTTGTCCAGCACGCCGTTGACGAACTTGTGGCCGTCAGTGGCGCCGAAGACCTTGGCCAGCTCTACGCCTTCGTTGATCACCACGCGATACGGTACATCGACGCGCTTGATGAACTCCCAGGTGGACAGGCGCAATACGGCCAGTTCGACCGGGTCGAGCTCTTCCAGGGCGATGTCCATGCACGGTTTCAGCGCGCTGTCGATTTCGTTCTTGATTGCCGGGACCCCATGCAGGATCTCGCGGAAATAGGCGCCATCGACATCGGTAAAATCGTTATCGACCCGGAACTGCGCTTCGATCTCGTTCAGCGAATGTTGAGCCATGTGCCATTGGTACAGGGCCTGGGTCGCGAGCTTGCGGGCTTCGCGGCGCTTGGCGCTCTTCGATGGCTTGCCGGCATCCGCAGGTTTGGGATCGCGCGGGTTGAAACGATCGCTTTCGTCGCTAATCACTTGGCCTCCAACTGCGCCAGCAGGCTGACCATTTCCAGAGCGGACAGGGCAGCTTCAGCACCTTTGTTACCGGCCTTGGTGCCGGAACGCTCGATGGCTTGCTCGATGGAGTCGACGGTCAGGACACCGAAGGCCACCGGCACACCGAACTCCATGGACACCTGGGCCAGGCCCTTGGTGCATTCGCCCGCCACGTATTCGAAGTGCGGGGTACCGCCACGGATCACTGCACCCAGGGCGATGATCGCGTCGTATTCACCTTGCTGGGCGACCTTCTGGGCAACCAGCGGGATTTCGAACGCGCCAGGGGCACGAATGATGGTGATGTCGCTTTCGCTGACACCGTGGCGTACCAGGGCATCAACGGCACCGCTTACCAGGCTTTCTACGACGAAGCTGTTGAAGCGGCCAACCACCAAAGCATAGCGACCTTTGGGGGCAATGAAGGTACCTTCGATGGTCTTCAGGGTCATTCCGATGTTCTCATCTTCAAGAGCGAGGCCGCGCACTGGCGGCCTCGGGAGGGTTTGGACTCGAGCGTGAGGGCGCAGGCGCCGCCTCAAGTCACTCGGAGGGCACGTATTCTACAACTTCCAGATCGAATCCGGATATCGCATTGAATTTCATCGGCGAACTCATCAGGCGCATCTTGCGCACGCCAAGGTCACGCAGGATCTGCGAACCGGCACCCACGGTGCTGTAGGTGGTCGGTGCCTTGGTCGGTGCATCGCCTGCGCTTTCGCGGATATGCGCCAGCAGCACGTCGCCATCCAGCGGGTGGCCCAGCAACAGCACCACGCCGCTACCGGCCTCGGCAACTGCGGCCATGGCGGCGCGAAGGCTCCAGCGGCCAGGCTGCTTGACCAGCAGCAGGTCGCGCAGCGGGTCCATGTTGTGCACACGCACCAGGGTCGGTTCTTCGGCGCAGACCTTGCCCAGGGTCAGGGCCATGTGCACATCGCCTTCCACTGCGTCGCGGTAGGTGACCAGGTTGAACTCACCCAGCTCACTTTCGATCAGCTGCTCGGAAACGCGCTGCACGGTGCGCTCGTGGATCATGCGGTAGTGGATCAGGTCAGCGATGGTGCCGATCTTCAGGCCATGCTCGGCGGCGAACACTTCGAGTTCGGCGCGACGCGACATGGTGCCGTCATCGTTCATCACCTCACAGATCACGCCGCTAGGCTCGAAACCGGCCATGCGCGCCAGGTCGCAGGCGGCCTCGGTGTGGCCGGCCCTTGCCAGGGTACCGCCAGGCTGCGCCATCAGCGGGAAAATGTGGCCCGGGCTGACGATGTCTTCGGCCTTGGCATCCTTGGCGGCTGCGGCCTGCACGGTGCGCGCGCGGTCGGCCGCCGAGATGCCGGTGGTAACGCCTTCGGCCGCTTCGATCGAAACGGTGAACTTGGTACCGAAGCCTGAACCGTTGCGCGGTGCCATCAGCGGCAGCTTGAGCGTTTCGCAACGTTCGCGGGTCATCGGCATGCAGATCAGGCCACGGGCGTGCTTGGCCATGAAGTTGATGTGCTCAGGCAGGCAGCACTCGGCCGCCATGATGATGTCGCCTTCGTTTTCACGGTCTTCGTCATCCATGAGGATGACCATTTTGCCCTGGCGGATGTCTTCGACCAGTTCTTCGATGCTGTTGAGCGCCACGCGGCACCCCCTTCTCAATCAGGATTTCAAGAAGCCGTTGGCGGCCAGGAAGCTTTCGGTAATGCCACTGCCCTTGCTCGGTTCGGCAGCCTTGTCGCCCAGCAGCAAGCGCTCCAGGTAACGGGCCAGCAAATCGACCTCAAGGTTTACCCGACGCCCTGCGCGGTAGTCGGCCATGATGGTTTCGGACAGGGTGTGCGGGACGATGGTCAGCTCGAACTCGGCGCCATTGACCTCGTTGACCGTCAGGCTGGTGCCGTCGACGGTGATCGAACCCTTGTGGGCGATGTACTTGGCCAGTTCCTTGGGTGCACGCACGCGGAACTGGATGGCGCGAGCGCTATCGCTGCGCGAGATGATTTCACCGACACCGTCGACGTGGCCGCTGACCAGGTGGCCGCCCAAGCGGGTGGTCGGGGTCAGGGCCTTCTCCAGGTTGACCTTGCTGCCACTCTTGAAGTCGATGAAAGCGGTGCGCTTGAGGGTTTCGACGCTGACGTCGGCCCAGAAACCATCACCTGGCAGCTCAACGGCGGTCAGGCACACACCGTTGACGGCGATGCTGTCGCCGAGCTTGACGTCACCCAGGTCGAGCTTGCCGGTCTCGACGTAGACGCGCACGTCACCGCCCTTTGGGGTCAGGCTGCGGATGGTGCCGATGGATTCGATGATGCCGGTGAACATGGGGTCTTCCTCAAAAACGGGTTGCGCGGGGCAAGCCCGACATTATACGCCGGGCGCCGGCAGAGGGATGGCCGTGACCCGCCAGTCATCGCCCACTGCACGCATTTCGGTGATTTTCAGCCGTGGCGCTTCGCTCATCTTCGACAGGGGCCAGTCCAGCAACGGGCGGGCCTGGGAGCCAAGGAAAGTGCCGGCGACGAACAGCTGGTACTCGTCGATCAGGCCACGTTGGGCAAAAGCGCCGACCAGGCCAGGGCCAGCTTCCAGCAGGATGTCGTTGACGCCCCGCGCAGCCAGCGTTTGCATCAAGGCGAGCAGGTCGACCTGGCCATTGCTGCCCGGCAGGCTGAGCAGCTCATGGCCCGCCTGGGCGTAACGCGGGTCGTCACCCAGGGCGGTTACCACCAGCGCAGGGCCGGCCTGGAAGAACGGCGCGTCCAGTGGCAGGCGCAGGCGGCCATCGATCAGTACGCGCAAGGGGGGGCGGCTGAGCGCCAGCGCGGTGGTGTCGGGGTCCAGGCCCAGCTCGGCAGCGCGCACGGTCATCCGTGCGTTGTCGGCCAGCACGCTGGCGGCGCTGGTCAGCACCACACTGGCACGGGCGCGCAGGCGCTGCACCGCAGAGCGGGCGGCAGGCCCGGTGATCCATTGGCTTTCGCCGCTGGCCATGGCGGTGCGGCCATCCAGGCTCATGGCCAGCTTGGCCCGCACGAACGGCAAGCCGTGCTCCATGCGCTTGAGGAACCCGGGGTTCAGGGCACGGGCCTGGGCTTCGAGCACGCCGCTGGCGACTTCGATGCCTGCTTCGGCCAGGCGGCGCAGGCCCTGCCCGGCGACTTGCGGGTTGGGGTCCTGCATGGCTGCCACCACCCGCGCCACGCCTGCCTGTACCAGCGCCTCGGCACACGGTGGGGTGCGGCCATGGTGGCTGCACGGCTCCAGCGTCACGTATGCACAGGCACCGCGGGCACGCTCACCGGCCTGGCGCAGGGCATGCACTTCGGCATGGGGTTCACCGGCACGCACATGCCACCCCTCACCCACCACTTCACCGTCACGGACGATCACACAACCCACACGCGGGTTGGGGTGAGTGGTGTAGATACCCTTGCGGGCAAGCTCCAGGGCACGGGCCATGTAATGGGCGTCGAGGATCGCGGTCTGGCTCGGCATGCTCACTCTTTAGCCGGCTCGCGGGCCAGGCGGTCGATTTCTTCACGGAACTCATCGAGGTCCTGGAAGCGCCGGTACACCGAAGCGAAGCGGATGTAGGCCACTTCATCGAGCTTGCGCAATTCGGCCATCACCAGCTCACCCACCACCAGCGACTTGACCTCGCGCTCACCCGTAGCCCGCAGGCGGCTCTTGATATGCGCCAGGGCCGCCTCGAGGCGTTCGACGCTGACCGGGCGTTTCTCCAACGCACGCTGCATGCCGGCACGCAGCTTTTCTTCGTCGAAAGGCTGGCGTGTGCCGTCCTGCTTGATCAGCCGGGGCAATACCAACTCGGCGGTTTCGAAGGTGGTGAAACGCTCGCCGCAGGCCACGCATTCGCGACGGCGGCGCACTTGTTCGCCCTCGGCGACCAGGCGCGAGTCGATGACCTTGGTGTCGTTGGCACCGCAAAAGGGACAGTGCATGGTGGCAGGCAACAAAAAAAGGGAGGGCCATGGTAGCGCATCCCACTGGCAAGACAAGCCAAAGGGGTTAACATCCAAGGTAAATCTGCCCCTGAAGGATTACCCCATGCATTATCGAGCGCTCGTCGTGCTGGGCTGCGCCGCCCTGCTCGCCGCCTGTGGCAGCGACCGGCCGAAGACCGAGCCAGCCCCGGCACCTGCGCCCGCCAAGGTGGCGAAAAAGGCCGAACCGCTGGGCCCGCTGCCCGCCTATCAACGCGAACTGAGCGGTACCTTGCTGGAAATCCCCCGCGGTGCCGACGTGGAACTGGCCTTGCTGGTCATCGACGAGCGCGACCGGCCGCAACAGCTTCTGGCCAGCAGTACCCTGACCGGCACCGGCCAGGCGCTGCCCTACCGCCTGCGCTTCAACCCCGAGGTCTTCCCGGCCGGCGGTCGGGTCGAGCTGCGTGGGCGCGCCAGCCAATCGGGCCAACTGATCATGCACCTGCCGCCCGTGCGCATCACCCAGGCCCAGACTCAGGCCACTGGCCCGCTGCGTTTCAAAAAGGCGCCTTAGGTGGCGCCGTTTGCCCTGCAACAGGCCCTCAGCGGCCTGATCGGCGAAGCGCGGCTGGTCGTCACTGAACTGCCGGGGTGCGCGCTCAAACTCTGGTTGATCGACGATCAGAACATGGACCGCGCCTTCAGCAGCGAAGAAACCCGGCGCATTCTCGAAGACCCTCCGTACTGGAGCTTTTGCTGGGCCAGCGGCCTGGCCATGGCCCGTTACCTGGCAGCGCACCCGCAGTGGGTGGCCGGCAAGCGCGTGCTGGACTTCGGCGCCGGTTCCGGTATCGCCGGCATTGCCGCGGCGCGCGCCGGCGCATCGGAAGTGGTGGCCTGCGATCTCGACCCGCTGGCACTCGATGCCAGCCGCGCCAACGCCGAGCTGAACGGGGTCGAGCTCAGCTACAGCAACGACTTCTTTGCCGAAGACGACCGCTTCGACCTGATTCTGGTTGCGGATGTGCTCTACGACCGCGCCAATCTGCCGCTGCTGGATGCCTTCCTCGGCCGTGGCCGTCAGGCCCTGGTGGCCGATTCCCGAGTACGCGACTTCAGCCACCCGCTTTACCAGCAGCTGGGCGTGCTTGAAGCACTGACCCTCCCGGACCTGGCCGAGCCGCACGAATTCCGCCGGGTCAGCCTGTACCACGCCAGCCGCGAGCCTTTATAGTGGTGCCATTCACGGATTTGCGAGAGTCACGATGAGCCAGGAAACACCGTTTATCTTCGATGCCACCGACGCCAACTTCCAGCAACTGGTGATCGAGAATTCCTTTCACAAGCCGGTCCTCGTGGACTTCTGGGCAGAGTGGTGCGCGCCCTGCAAGGCGCTGATGCCACTGCTGGCGAAGATCGCCGAGGGTTATCAGGGCGAGCTGCTGCTGGCCAAGATCAACTGCGACGTTGAGCAGCAAGTCGTTGCCCAGTTCGGCATTCGCAGCCTGCCCACGGTGGTGCTGTTCAAGGATGGCCAGCCAGTCGACGGCTTTGCCGGCGCGCAGCCGGAGTCAGCGATCCGCGCCATGCTTGAGCCGCATGTGCAGATGCCTGCCGCGCCGGCAGCATCCCCCTTGGAACAGGCCAAAGCCTTGTTCGCCGAGAGCCGTTTCGCCGAAGCTGAGGCACTGCTGCAGGCGCTGCTGGGGGAAGACAACAGCAATGCCGAGGCGCTGATCCTGTATGCCCGCTGCCTGGCCGAGCGCGGCGAGCTGGGCGAAGCGCAGGTCGTGCTGGACGCGGTCACGACCGATGAGCACAAGGCTGCCCTGGCCGGGGCCAAAGCGCAGCTGACCTTCCTGCGCCAGGCCGCCAGCCTGCCGGAAGTCGCCGACCTGAAAAGCCGCCTGGCGCAGAACCCCCAGGATGATGAGGCGGCCTACCAACTGTGCATCCAGCAGTTGGCACGCCAGCAGTATGAAGCGGCGCTGGATGGACTGCTGAAACTGTTCCAGCGTAACCGCGCCTATGAAAACGGCTTGCCGCAGAAGGCGATGCTGCAGGTGTTCGACTTGCTCGGTGGCGACCATCCGTTGGTCGCGGTTTACCGCCGCAGGCTGTCTTCGGCCATGTTCTGATTCGCACAACAGGCGAGGGCTATGCCCTCGCTTGCGCGGCCGCACAGGGCAATCGCCTCAACCGATCCAGTGATACACCGGCGCATCCGCGCCACTTTCCACCTTCACCTCACTGCTGTGGCGCAACCGCACCAACAGCCGCTTACCCGCCGCCGTACTGCCCGCCAGCCCTTCCAACCGGTCCAGCAATTCAGGCCCGTTCATCTGCCCCGCCTTACGAAGCACCTCGCGGGCGGCCGTCCACTGCCCGTCATCCTGGCGCGGCGCTGCCGCCATGGCCTGCGGCGTGGCGTCGGCCGCCACAGGCACCTCAAGCTGCCGCCCCAACTGCGCCCACTCCGCGGGCTCCAGTTCGATGGTCAGGTCCACCGGCCAGTCCCCAATCTGTCCCCGAATTCTCACGATGCATTCCTTCAAGCGCTCCAATGCCCCCATGCTACAACAACATGAAACCTGCAGAACGCAGGCTGGCGGCACAGATAGAAGCTGTTATAACATCACCAATTCATTCCCAGCCCACTTCTGGAGTCGTCCATGCGTCGCCTGCTGCTCGCCCTGCCCTTCGCCCTGCTGCCCCTGGCCGTGGCTCATGCCCACGACGAACACGACCATGACCATGATCACGCCCACGGCACGCTCGGCGCGCATGAGCACGGGGTGGCCAAGCTCAACGTGGTACTCGACGGCAACACCCTCGAGCTGGAGCTCGACAGCCCGGCAATGAACCTCGTGGGCTTTGAACACAGTGCCAGCAGCGACGCCGACAAAGCCAAGGTCGCCGCAGTGCGCCAACAGCTCGAGCAACCCCTGAAGCTGTTTGGTCTGCCAGCGGCTGCTGGCTGCACGGAAGAGGCTCAGGAACTGGAGAGCCCACTGTTCGGTGATGCGGCAAAAGATGACGACGGTGATGACCATGAGCATGAGCATGAGCATGGCCACCAGCACAGCGATATCGAAGCGCACTATCAGCTCAAATGCTCCGCCCCGGAGAAAATCGCTGAGCTCGACCTCGCACCGCTGTTCAAGGCCTTCCCTGCTACGCAAAAAATCAATGTGCAGCTGATCGGCCCGAACGGCCAGAAAGGCCTGGAAACCTCGCCTGCCAATGCCGTGGTTCGGTTCTGAATGAGCCTGCCGCTGATCGCGCTGCAAGACCTGGTGTTTGCCTGGCCAGGGCAGCCGCCATTGCTGGATATCCCCGCGTTTCGTCTGGAAGCAGGCGAAGCCCTGTTCCTCAAGGGCCCCAGCGGCAGTGGCAAGACCACGCTACTGGGGCTGTTGGGCGGGGTGAACGTGCCGGCCCAGGGCCGCATCCAGTTGCTCGGCCAGGATCTCGGCGGCTTGGGCCAGAGCGCTCGCGACCGCTTTCGGGTCGATCACACCGGCTATATCTTCCAGCAGTTCAACCTGCTGCCATTCCTTTCGGTACGGGAAAACGTCGAACTGCCATGTCGCTTCTCCAGCAGCCGCAAGGCTCGGGCCGAGCAGCGTCATGGCAGTGTCCACCAGGCGGCCAGCGCACTGCTGGCCCACCTCGGCCTGGACGAGCCCGCACTGCTTGCCCGCCGCGCCGACAGCCTATCGATTGGCCAGCAACAACGGGTCGCCGCGGCCCGTGCATTGATCGGCCAACCCGAGCTGGTCATCGCCGACGAACCCACCTCGGCACTGGATGCCGACACCCGGGAAGCGTTCATCCGCCTGCTGTTCGATGAATGCCGTGCTGCCGGCGCCAGCCTGCTGTTCGTCAGCCATGACCAGAGCCTTGCACCGCTGTTCGACCGTCATCTGTCACTGGCCGAGCTGAACCGCGCAGCCAAGCCCCGGGAGGCCTGATGTACCTGCTTCGCCTTGCCCTGGCCAGCCTGGCCAATCGCCGTTTCACCGCGTTCCTCACCGCCTTCGCCATCGCCTTGTCGGTGTGCCTGCTGCTGGCGGTCGAGCGCGTGCGCACCGAAGCCCGTGCCAGTTTCGCCAGCACCATCAGCGGCACCGACCTGATCGTTGGCGCCCGCTCGGGCTCGGTAAACCTGCTGCTGTATTCCGTATTCCGCATTGGCAATGCCACCAACAATATCCGTTGGGACAGTTACCAGCATTACGCCCAGGATCCACGGGTGAAGTGGGCGATCCCTATTTCCTTGGGCGACTCGCACCGCGGGTATCGGGTGATGGGCACCACCGGTGAGTACTTCAGCCATTACCAGTATGGTCGCCGGCAGCATCTGGAGCTGAGCCAGGGGCGTGAGTTTGCCAGTGATCCATTCGAGGTGGTGCTGGGCGCCGAGGTGGCCGAGGCCCTGCACTACAGGCTTGGCGACAAGCTGGTGCTGGCTCACGGCGTGGCGGCGATAAGCCTGGTCAAGCATGACGACAAGCCGTTCACCGTGGTCGGCGTGCTGAAACGCACCGGCACGCCGGTCGACCGCACACTGCACATCAGCCTGGCGGGGATGGAAGCGATCCATATCGACTGGCATAACGGCGTGCCTGCACGTGGCGCCGGGCGCATCAGCGCCGAGCAGGCCCGAACCATGGACTTGCAGCCGACCGCCATCACCGCGTTCATGCTGGGCCTGAACAGCAAGATCGCCACCTTCAGCCTGCAGCGCGAGATCAATGAATACCGCAGCGAGCCGCTGCTGGCGATCTTGCCCGGGGTAGCGCTGCAGGAGCTGTGGAGCCTGATGGGCACGGCCGAACAAGCCTTGTTCGTGGTCTCGCTGTTTGTCGTACTGACCGGTTTGATCGGCATGCTCACGGCGATTCTCACCAGCCTCAACGAACGTCGCCGGGAGATGGCGATTCTGCGCTCGGTGGGCGCCCGGCCTTGGCACATTGCCGGGTTGCTGGTGCTTGAAGCGCTGGCGCTGGCCAGTGCGGGTATCGTTGCCGGGCTAGGCCTGCTGTATGCCGGCATCGCGCTGGCCCAAGGCTACGTTCAGGCCAATTACGGCCTGTACCTGCCGCTGGCCTGGCCCAGCACCCACGAGTGGACGCTGCTTGCTATCATCCTCGGCGCAGCGCTGCTGATGGGCAGCGTGCCGGCCTGGCGCGCCTATCGGCAGTCGCTGGCCGATGGCCTGTCGATTCACCTTTGAGAAAACGCCATGCTTCGCGCGCTGTTGTTATCCCTACTGATGCTCGCCGCCCCCACCTGGGCGGCCGAGCCCCGCGAACTCGATTGGCCTGCACTGATCCCCGAAGGCGCGCCGATCATCCCGCCGCAGCTGGCCCCACTGCACGACATGTCGCAGCTGAGCAATGCCCTGTCCGCGGAATCAGCCCCAGCGGCGCGCCAGCAAGCGCCCGATGCGCCGGTGGTGCAGGAACTGGACGGCCAGCAAATCAAACTTCCCGGCTATATCGTGCCGCTGGAGGTCAGCGAAGAAGGTCGCACTACCGAGTTCCTGTTAGTGCCCTACTACGGCGCCTGCATCCATGTTCCGCCACCGCCTTCCAACCAGATTGTGCATATTTTCAGCGAAATGGGGGTACGCGTCGAAGACCTGTACCAGCCTTACTGGATCGAAGGAAAGCTGCATGTCAAAGCCTCCAGCAGCGAGCTGGCCGACGCCGGTTACCAGATGGACGCCGAGAAAATATACGCTTATGAGCTGAAGTGAGAACTGTTTCTAATTCATGAATGCAGTTCTTTGAGCTGGGTCAAACATTACGTTTAGACGGCTCCGTACCATTGGACAACTCGATTACTCACGTCCTTTCGGAGCTTCCATGAACAAGTCCTTGCTCGGCGCCTCACTTGTGGCCCTTGCGCTCGCCGCCCCTGCCGCCCACGCCTACCAGGCGGGAGACATGATCCTTCGTGCAGGCGCGATCACCACCGCGCCGAACGAAAGCAGCGGCGACCTGAAGTTCGACGGCAACAAGGTGTCGGGCACCAAGGCGACACTGGACAGCGACACCCAGCTGGGGCTGACCTTCGCCTACATGCTCACCGACCACATCGGCCTCGAACTGCTGGCCGCCACGCCGTTCCAGCACACCGTTGGTGTCAAAGGCCTGGGCGGCGGCCTGGACGGCAAGCTGGCCGACATCAAGCAGCTGCCACCGACCCTGTCGCTGCAGTACTACCCGATGGCGCCCAACTCGCGCTTCCAGCCCTACGCTGGCATCGGTATCAACTACACCCTGTTCTTCGACGAAGACCTGAGCAGCGAGCGCAAGCAACAAGGCTTCAGCAACCTCGAGCTGCAGGACTCGGTCGGTATCGCCGGCCAACTGGGCATGGACTACATGCTCACGGACAACCTGCTGGTCAACGCCTCGGTGTGGTACGTCGATATCGACACCAAGGCCAGCGTCGACGGCCCGAGCGCGCTGGGCTACAGCAAGACCAAGGTCAACGTGGAAGTCGACCCATGGGTCTACATGGTCGGCCTTGGCTACAAGTTCTGACCACTGCGGTGCAAGCCGGTCAAGGCTTGATGGCAGTCAGTTAGCGTTATCAGGGCTGCTACGCAGCCCATCGCCGGCAAGCCGGCTCCCACCGGTACCGCGCAAGCCTCAAGAACTGCCAGCCCTGGGAGCCGGCTTGCCGGCGATAGGGCCGGCACAGACGCCGGAACTCCAGCGCCCGAGCGCGCTAGCAAGTCAACTTCCACAGATACGGCGCAAGCCACAAGAACTGCCCCAGCCCTGTGGAAGCCGGCTAGCCGGCGATGGGCCTCAAAGCCCCCAGAGTCAGGCCTTGCCGAGCAAACGAGCCAGGCCTTCTTCCATCGAGGTCGGCTGCGGGAAGTCGAACCGGGCCAGCAAGCGCTGGTTATCCGCGCGCGAATGGCGGATATCACCCGAGCGCGCGGGGCCATGGCTGATCGCCGGCAGGCTGCCCACCACCGTTTCCAGTGCCTTGAGCAACTGGTTGAGCGAGGTTGCCTGGTTCAGACCGATGTTCACCGCGCCCTCTTCCACCTGCGCCATTTCCAGCGCTTGCACCATCACCTGCACCAGATCGCCGACATAAAGGAAATCGCGGGTCTGCTCGCCGTCGCCAAACACGGTGATCGGCAACCCCTGGCTCGCTCGCTCGCTGAAGATGCTGATCACCCCGGAGTACGGCGAGGATGGGTCCTGGCGCGGCCCGAAGATGTTGAAGAAGCGGAACACCACCGGCTCCAGCCCATGCTGGCGACGGTAGAAGTCCAGGTACTGCTCACTGGCCAGCTTGTCCACCGCATAGGGGGTCAGCGGCGCCTTGGGCGTCTCCTCGGCAATCGACTGGCCTTCGCCGTTGTTGCCATACACGGCCGCGCTGGAGGCGAACAGCACCCGGCGCACACCCTGCAGGCGCATGGCCTCACAGATATTCAGGGTGCCGATGAAATTGCTCTGGTGGGTCTTTACCGGGTCTTCGACCGAGGCCTGCACCGAAGCCACCGCAGCCAAGTGGACCACTGCGCTGCAACCGGTCGCGGCGCGCTGAACCAGTGCGGCATCGGCAACATCGCCTTCGACCAGCTCGAGGCGCGGGTTGCCCAGTTGCAGGTTGTCGCGCTTGCCAGTGGACAGGTCGTCGAGCACACGCACCGCGTAGCCTTTAGCCAGCAACGCATCGCACAGGTGGGAGCCAATGAAGCCGGCACCGCCGGTGATCAGGATGGGGGCGTCAGCCATGGCGGTAGAATCGGTCCAGTAAAGGCGGCAGGCCGGCGCGCCAGGCACGCGGCTTGATGCCGAAGGTATGAAGGATTTTCTTGCAGGCCAGCACTGCGTTCTGTGGTTCTTCACTGGCATCCGGGCGGGCGGCATGGGCCTGCGCGGTCGGCGCCTGCACGGCCAGCTGGCGGTGCTGCCCGGCCTCGGCCAGGATCGCCTGGCCCAGCGCCAGCGGCGTGGTCGCCTCGTTACCGGCGTAGTGGTATGTGCCCCACAGCGGCGCGGTGCAATCGAGCTGCTTGAGCACCGACAGGATCACCCGTGCGGCATCGTCGACCGGCGTCGGGTTACCGCGACGGTCATCGGCCAGCAGCAGTTCCTGTGGCTGCTCGGCGCGGGTCAGGAAGCGGCCCAAGGCACCGTCGATGCTCTCGTCCAGCAGCCAGCCAAAGCGCAGCAACACATGCTGCGGGCACGCCGCACGCACGCTCTGCTCGATGCGCCATAACGCCTGACCACGCAGGCCCAACGGCACCGGCTCATCCTTTTCGCTATAGGCTGTAGCACGCGAGCCATCGAACACCCGGTAGCTGGAAGGCTGCACCAGGGTGATCTGGTGGTGCTGGCACAGCTCCGCCAGCCGCTCCACCGCCCGCTCCTGCTGAGCCAGGCGCTGTTCGCTGACCGACTCGGCCTGGAACCAGTCGAAGTAGTACGCCAGGTTGACCAAGGCGTCGGGGCGATGATCGTCGAGCAGCTGAGTCAGGCTGGCCGGCGTCCAGCCGTCTTCCGGCGGGCGCGGCGCCAGAAATGCGATGTCCTCCTCGGCCCCGAGACGAATCAGCGCTTGCCCAAGGGCATTGCCACCACCCAACAGCATCAGGCGCATACGCATAGAGTCAGCAGATCCGAACAGGTTGATGAGGGAAAGGCGTCATTTTGCGGTTTCCAGGCGGGGAAGTCCAACCCTGAGGCTGACAGCACTGCCTGCGTAAGACGATTCCTACCATAGCAACGGACATTCCCCACGAATCACAAGAGCGCGGCCCTACATCCGCGGTAAAAAATATCGAGTTAGATAGTCAGCACCCTAAAAACAAGTTCCACCTTCCCCTACATACAAAGAAATAACAATGACAGGGTTAAACTCAAAGTCCAGATCTCAGATCCTCAACCTCACACTCAACAAACTGCCAGCCAGCATCAACTTCTTACCAAGCCCTGACTCCGCACTATTGATCAACAATAGCCAGGCACCTCATGCTCGCGACATTTTCAAGGACAACCGAAGATTGCTGGTTCGAGTATTCGGGTATTCAACGGATGCAAGGCCAGTGACTTTACAACAAGATCCACTGCTCGTACGCGGCTAAAGCGGGGGAGATATAAATGGAGATTGAAGTTTCATTACTCTTACCGCTGGCCTCGATCGCATTGCTCGCCGGTTTTTTTGATGCGATAGCAGGAGGCGGAGGGTTACTCACGTTGCCGGCCTTTTTCATCGCAGGTGTCGATCCGGTGGCGGCAATGGCTACCAATAAATTTCAGGCCTCTTCAGCCAGTGTTTCAGCCGTATGGGCGTTCGCGCGCAAGCGAATGATCGAATGGCGAACTGGCTGGTCCATGGCCGCTTTGTCGTTCGTCGGTGGCGCTACAGGCGCATTGTCGATCAGCATGCTCGACAAAGCCCTCCTGGAATCAGTTGTACCCATCTTGCTGATTACAGTGGCCCTCTATTTCGCGCTCAGCCCCAAGCTTGATACCAAGGCGCGCAGGCAAAGGGTCTCGTATCTGGTCTTCACGCTGGCAGTTGCTCCAGTCATTGGGTTCTACGACGGTATATTCGGGCCAGGCACGGGGTCATTTTTCATGGTCGCCTTCACGTTACTCTTGGGGCAACACCTGATGCAGGCGATCTGCAGCAGCAAATTGCTCAATGCATCCTGCAACCTCGGCGCCCTTTCGGTGTTTGCTTTCAGCGGCGCAATCATCTGGCCCCTGGCACTGGCCATGGCAGTTTGCGCCATTGTCGGTGCGCAACTCGGCGCACGTTGTGCACTGTACTTCGGGCCACGGCTGATCAAGCCATTGCTGATCACTATTTGCTGCCTGATGTCGTTGAAGCTGCTACTCAGCGAGGGGCATCCGGTTGGGGAGTGGTTGCGACAACTTTGAGCCTTCATTGAACTGGCAATGAGCCGGGAGTCCGGCCCCTTCCCAACCGGTGCGGCCCCGGCAAAGTTGGCCCACCAACTGGCCATTTACTTCTCAGAGGTCACCGGCGGCAATACCTGTACAAGCGCTCATCTATTCGATTTCGAACAACCCGTTACTGAGCGGGCCCACACTCAACCGCTCACGCACATCGTCATCGATGCGCGGATCATCCGGTCGATACAGCTTCACCTGCCGGTAGGCATTGATGCGATTGATCTCCTCACCCAGGTACTCCCACACCACGCGGGTGCAGGCCGGGTTGCGCCGGTCGCCGCTGGAGACGCCGGTCTTCAGGCCATTCAAGCGGGTGATGCGGCTTTTGAAGCTGGGGATGAGGATGGTCTGGCTCATCTCGTTCAGGGTCAGCGACTCGTAGTCGATGAGAAACATCCGGTCCTGCAGCTGAAACGCCGCGCCCAGGTAGCGGCAACGCACCTCGGCATGCAGGTCAGTAGCGCTTGAGCGCTCCTGGCGCTCCTGGCGTTCGAACAGGAAGCGGCCGCGCTCCTCGCGCAGGTGCACCAGCGACACCAGGATCGTGCCGGGTACCGACATGCAGTTGGAGTACTCGAAGTAGTAGCCGCAATAGCGCGACAGGTTGCCGGCGTGCTCGTGCAGCGGGCGGAACAGCTCGCTGATCGGGTCGCAGGGCTGGTCGGCCAAAGCCGATACCCGGGCGCCGATCAAGCGGGCGAACTGCTCGGGTGGCAAATTCAGCTCGTAATCCTCGACACCGAAGAAATCACCGATGCGTTTGAGATTGAACGCTGTCGGACGGCTCTGCCCGCTCAGGTACTTGTTGAACTGCGCGCGGTTGATCGACAGCTGGCGGCAAACTTCGGAGATAGAGCGGTAGTGGCTGCAGGCCAATTTGAGATTGCTAGCGAAATGATCGCTCATTTTAGGAATCCAGGGTGACGCGAATGGCGCAAGTGTAGCATCAAGTCGCATCAACTCAGAGCAACCAGCGAAATTGTAACCACTCTTGTCATGGCCAACCATGCGCCCCAACGATAGCGGTGCGCCTGCCGTCCGCTGGTCTTTCATGCGAAGAATAAGAATCGAGGTCATTTTCCAATGCTCGAAGCACTCAACGATTTCCTTTCGGGGAAGCTTCTCATCGTGCTGATCGTCGGTCTCGGCGGTTACTTCACCATCCGCTCGCGGTTCGTACAGTTCCGCCATTTCGCCCACATGTTCAGTGTGTTCAAGGAATCGCTGCGCGGCCAGGCAGGCCAGCTGAGCTCCTTCCAGGCCCTGATGCTGAGCCTGGCCGGCCGCGTCGGCGCCGGTAACATCGCCGGTGTCGGCATCGCCGTGACCCTGGGTGGCCCGGGCGCCGTGTTCTGGATGTGGGTCACCGCATTGGTGGGCATGGCCAGCAGCTTCTTCGAATGCACCCTGGCCCAGGTATACAAGCGCGCCGATGGCGATGGCCTGTACCGTGGTGGCCCGGCCTACTACATCCTGCACGGCCTGAAGCTCAGGAGCATGGCCATCGTGTTCTCGATCCTGCTGCTGGTCACCTACGGCTTCGCCTTCATGGGCCTGCAGTCGTACACCGTGACACACTCGCTACAGAACGCTTTCGGCTTTGACCCAAGCCACACCGGTATCGCCCTGGCGGTGCTGCTGGCCATCGTGTTCCTGGGCGGCATCAAGCGTATCGCTGCGGTCTCCGACCTGCTGGTACCGGTCAAGACCCTGGCCTACATCGCCGTAACCCTGTACGTGATCGGCACCCAGATCGAACACGTGCCGGCCATGCTGGAAACCATCTTCAAGAGCGCCTTCGGTCTGGACCCTGCATTCGCCGGCCTGCTCGGCAGCGCCATCGTCATGGGCGTGAAGCGCGGCGTGTTCGCCAACGAAGCAGGCTTGGGCAGTGCGCCCAACGTTGCTGCCGTGGCAGCCGTGAAACACCCGGGCGCACAAGGCGTGGTCCAGGCATTCAGCGTGTTCCTCGACACCTTCCTGATCTGCACCTGCACCGCCCTGCTGATCCTGCTGTCTGGCTTCTATACCCCGGGCTTCGAAGGTGACGGTATCGTCCTGACCCAGAACTCGCTGGCCGCGGTGGTCGGTGACTGGGGCCGCCTGTTCGTCAGCGTCGCGCTGTCGCTGTTCGTCTTTACCTGCATCCTCTACAACTACTACCTGGGTGAGAACAGCCTGCAGTTCCTCAGCCGCAACCGCGTGGTATTGCTGGTGTTCCGTGGCCTGGTGCTGGCGCTGGTGGTATGGGGCTCGGTACAGGACCTGACGACCGTGTTCGCATTCGCCGACATCACCATGACCTGCCTGGCCTTCGTCAACCTGGTCGCCCTGGCCCTGCTGTTCAAGGTCGGCTTGCGCGTGATGCGCGATTACGATGACCAGCGCAAAGCCGGCATCAAGCAGCCTGTGTTCGACTCGAGCAAATTCGCCGACCTGGACCTGGACCGCGACGCCTGGCCGGCCAATCCTCAGGCCGAAACTGCCGCTGACACGACCGTCGGCCAAGTTCAGCCGCAGCGCTGATATCCTCGCCTGCCCAGCCGCCCCATTCGCGGGCGGCTGCCTACTCTCCGCTCACCGCTACGGATGCTTTCCATGCGTGCAGTCAAGAATCTTCTCGTCCTCTACACCGGGGGCACCATCGGCATGCTCGAAACCGCCGAAGGGCTGGCACCGGCCGGTGGTTTCGATGCGCGAATGCGCGAACACTTCGCCCAACTGAGCGATGCACCCCAGCTGCAGTGGACGCTGCAGGAAATGAACCCACTGCTCGACAGTGCCAACATGCAGCAGCACAACTGGCTGGCAATGCGTGATGCCATCGTCGATGCAGTGGACAATGACGGCCACGATGGCGTGCTGGTGCTGCATGGCACCGATACCCTCGCCCACAGCGCGGCGGCGCTGTCGTTCCTGCTGCTGGGCCTGCCGGTACCCGTACTGCTGACCGGGTCTATGTTGCCGGCCGGTGCACCGGGCAGTGATGCCTGGGACAACCTGTGCGGTGCCCTGCACCAGTTCGAACAAGGCCTTGAGGATGGCGTACAGCTGTACTTCCATGGCCAGCTGCTGCCGGGCTGCCGCGCCTCGAAGCTTCGCAGCGAAGCGTTCGACGCCTTCGCCGCGTTGCCGCGTCATCGTGAAGGCGAGCGGGCGAGCGACGTACCGGCCAAGTTGGGTTATCGCCAGCAGCGCCAGCCAGTGAACCTCGCGGTGATGCCGGTATTCCCGGGGTTGCAGGCCGAACACCTGCGTGCGCTGCTCGACACCGGGGTGCAAGGGCTGCTGCTGGAGTGTTACGGCAGCGGCACCGGGCCGTCGGATGACCAGGCCCTGCTCGACGTGCTGCGCTCTGCGCGCCAACGTGGGGTGATGCTGGTTGCCATCAGCCAGTGCCCAGAGGGTTCGGTGGTGTTCGATACCTATGCAGCGGGCAACCGCCTGCGTGGTGCCGGCCTGGTCAGTGGCGGTGGCATGACCCGTGAGGCGGCACTCGGTAAGCTGTTTGCGCTGCTGGGCGCGGGGCTGGATGCAGAGGCTGCAGAGCCGTGGTTTGCGCTGGACCTGTGCGGCGAGCGCGCGTGACCAGGAAATTGGCGGAAGGCAGCGGGAGTCGAACCTGCCCGGGAACGGCTGCCGTCCCCAACCGGGTTTGAAGCCCGGCCGCGCCACCGGGCGCGATTGCCTTCCTTGAACTCAGTGCCTGGCCTGCTGCTGGGCCAGGGCGCTGTCGGCGCGGATGTGACGCTGATCGGCAACCCTGCGGGTCAGGCCGATACGGTCGAAGTATTCCAGAATTTGCACACTGCGCTTGCGACCGATGCCCAACATATCGCGAAATGCGGCCACCTGCACTACCGGTGTTTCATTCGCTTGCCCAAGCAGCAGCTCTGCCATGCGCTGTAGCGTCGTCTCGGGGTAGAACAGGTCACGTACCACCTGATGCACGACGCCAAGCCTGGCCAACTTTCGGAGCAACAGGCGCACATCCGCCTCGGCACATTGTTCTTCGCTGGCCAGCGTCCGCACCCATGGCGGATCGAACTGCCCTTCCAGCAACCTTGGCTGCAGCCGCGACCATAGCGCGCTGTCGGCGTCGCTCAACTGCACCTTGTGATCGGGCAGATGCAACCACGGCCCGCTGCTGGCAATGACGCCTTCGCCGAGCATCTCCTCGAGCAGGCTGACGAAGGCGGGACGCTCGATGGGCAAAGCGGCGAAGCGGCGCAGGCGGTCACGGTCCGGGCCGAGCTGATCGGGCTCCTGCTCATGGAACGACACCAGTTGTTCGCGCAGCTGATGTTTGAGCGCCTGCCACTGGGTCTTGGCGAACAACAACTGGCCCTGCCTTGTGGCGACCACCTGCACATCAGCAGGCAACTGCCAGCCCTCACGCAAGCGGTTGAACTGGCGCTCCAGCCGCTGCGGGTCCAGCCCGCCCGGCGCGTTGTGAAGCAAGGCCATCAGGGCCTGCTCCAGCCCCTCGGCATCACGCAGCACCTTCAACTGGCGCAAGCGCGCCTCGCTGCGACGCTGCCGGCTCGGGGCGAACGGGTCCAGCACCGTACCGCCGCCAAGCGTACGTTGGGCACGCTGGTCGCGCAGCACCAGGCGGTCGCCGTGCACGGCTTGCAGCGGCGCATTGAGCAACAATTGGGCGAACATACGCTGGCCTGCAGGCAGGCGCTCGCCTTCGAGCAGGGCGACCCGCGCGGTGACGTCCTGGGTGCCCAGATGTACGTGCACGGCACTGAAATGTTCGAAGGGACGGGCTTCCCCGGCGAGCAGTTGCAGTTCGATGTCCACCCGTGCGCTGGGCGCGGGCAGCCACTGCGATACCAGCCAGTCGCCACGGCGCACCTGCTCCATGGCGAGCCGCTCGGCTGCAATGTTCAGTGCCACACGCTGCCCGGCTTCAGCCACCAGCGCGGCCTGGTTCTGCGCATGCAGACCGCGTACGCGCACGGCTTTACCGGCCTTGCCCAGCGACAACGTATCACCCGCGCTGACCCGCCCGGCCAGCGCCGTACCGGTGACCACCAGGCCAGCCCCGGTGACCGCGAAGACGCGGTCGATAGCCAAGCGAAACCCCCCACGCACGCTGCGCCGCTTCAAGCGCTCGCCCGCCGCCAGCACAGCATCACGCAGCGCCTCGACCCCCTCGCCGGTGACACTCGACAGCGGGAACTGCGCCGCCCCGGCATAAGGCCCGGGCGCCAGCAGTTGCGCAATCTGCGCCTGTACCTCGGCCACGCGCGCCGGCGCGACCCGGTCGCACTTGCTGATTGCCACCAGTGCCTGGGGAATGCCCAGCAACTCGATGATCGCCAGGTGCTCACGGGTCTGCGGCATGACGCCGTCATCGGCAGCCACCACCAGCAACACCAGATCGATACCATGGGCGCCGGCAAGCATGTTGTGGATGAAACGCTCGTGGCCGGGCACATCGATGAAGCCCGTCAGTGGCGCGCCTTCAGCGAGGGCGGCATAGCGATAGCCCAGGTCGATGGTCATGCCGCGCTCGCGTTCTTCCTGGCGGTGATCGCCGGCCTGCCCGGTCAGGGCCTGGAGCAATGCAGTCTTGCCGTGGTCGATGTGGCCGGCAGTCCCAACGATCACTGCACCGGCCCCAGCTGCAGGGCCGGTAACTGCGCCAACCACTGGGCTTCGTCGTCCAGTTGGCGCAGGTCGAGCCACAACGCATCATCGTCGATACGGCCAAGTACCGGCACCGCAAGATCGCGCAAGGCGCGTTCCAGCACATGCAGGCTGCGCCCGCGCAATTTCTTCGACACCTGTGGGCGCAGGCACAGCGCGGCGCTGGGCAGGCGGGCGACCGGCTGGCTGCCGCTGCCGATCATGCCGAGCGCGGGCTCGACGCTGACCGCCCATTGCCCCCCTAGACGGGCTTTGAGCTCGGGTGCCAGGCGCTCGGCCTGGGCGTGGATCTCAGCCTGGGTGCGGGTCAACAGGCGCAGGCTGGGCAAGCGCTCGGCCAGCCTGTCCGGGTTGCGGTACAACGCCAGCACGGCTTCGAGGGCCGCGAGGGTGATCTTGTCGACGCGCAGGGCACGTTTGAGCGGGTTTTTCTTGATCCTGGCGATCAGGTCCTTGCGCCCGACGATGATCCCGGCCTGCGGGCCGCCCAGCAGCTTGTCACCGCTGAAGGTCACGATATCCGCGCCATCGGCCAGGGCCTGGCGCACAGTCGGTTCGGCGGGCAGGCCCCAGCGGGTCAGGTCGAGCAGACTGCCGCTGCCCAAATCTTCGAGCAGTGGCAGCTCATGCAGATGGGCGATACGTGCAAGCTCTGCGGTGGGCACCTGGGTGGTGAAGCCCTGGATGCTGTAGTTGCTGCAATGCACCCGCATCAACAGGCCGGTACGCGGGCCGATGGCAGCTTCGTAGTCGCGGGCATGGGTGCGGTTGGTGGTGCCGACCTCGTGCAGGCGTACACCGGCACGGGCCATGATGTCGGGAATGCGAAAGGCGCCACCGATCTCGATCAGCTCCCCGCGGGAGATGATGCCCTCCTTGCGCGCGCCCAGGCTGTTGAGTGCAAGCAGCACGGCGGCAGCATTGTTGTTGACCACGGTGACCGCTTCGGCGCCGGTCAGCTCGCGGATCAGCCCTTCGATGAGATCGTCTCGGTCGCCACGCTTGCCGGTGGCAAGGTCGAACTCCAGGTTGAGCGGATGGCGGGCGGCGGTCTGCATGGCTGCAACGGCTTCTTCCGGCAACAGCGCACGCCCCAGGTTGGTGTGCAGTACCGTGCCGGTAAGGTTGAAGACGCGGCGTACCTGGCTGCGCTGCTGGGCCGCCAGGCGCTCGCCGCTGCGGCCCAGGAGGATTTCAGCGCCCAGTTCGGCAGTGCCGAGTTGGCCGTTGCGAACAGGTTCGCGTAGGTCGTCGAGCAGTTGGCGCAGGGTGGCAAGCACGGCGTCGCGGCCATGGCGCTCGATCAGCGGGAGGCAGGCCGGGTGGCGTAGCAGGGTGTCGATGGAAGGGAGCCGTGGCGTGTTGCTGGCGAGGCTTGAAGACATCAGGTACTACCTTATCCATTGTCTGTTCGGCCCTCATCGCCGACAAGCCGGCGCTTGGTGGGAGCCGGCTTGCGGGCGATGAGAGCAACTCAATTGTGCAGTGTAGACACTCAGCCACCACCCGGCGCCAGCATCAAGTTGGGCGCCAGCCGATGAAAGCCCTCCTCGTCCAAGCGGATATCCAGTGCCAGGCTGGCCAGATCATCGGCCAACGGCTCGGCAGCAGCGTCGTTCTCAAGATAATTCTGCTTCAGGTAGGTATTGCACCCCGGGCAGCATTCAGCCCGCAGCGGCGCCTTGCCCGGCGCATGGCGGTCATCCTCCAGGCTGGTGTAGCGCAAACCCTTGCTCGCCTCGCAGTACACGCACTTGACCCGCACCACATGCCACTCGCAGGCACACAACGAGCACGCCAGATAACGCAGGCCGTTGTGCTTGCCACGGTTACGTACCACCCCGGCCATGGCCGGCGAACCACAGGCCGGGCACTGGGCCTGGCTGCCCGATGGCTTGAGCTCAGGTGACGGTAGCCCCAGCAACCAGCTGGACCACGCCGCCTGCAGCGCGGCCCCCAGAAACGGCACCAGGGCTACGGGCACAGCGTCGTACTGCCCTGCCAGTAATGCGGCACCCCAGCCTTTGCGCTGGCTGTCGTCACTGCCGCGCAGTGCCTGCAAGGCTGCCGCCAAAGGGCCACCGGCCTCATCGTCGAACCGGTCGAGCAGCGCCTGCAACCACACCAGCCACGCCCCCTCGCGCACCAGGCCATCGGCTGCCAGGGGTGGCAAGCCATGACTTATGCACAGGAGCTGCCGGTCATCGGCCACTGGCAAACCACCAGGCGGGTTATCCACAAGCTGCTGCTGAATGCGACACAGCCGTGCGACCAGACGCAAATAGTCGCCAAGGGCATGCCCTGCAGCGAGCTGCTCGAGGCGCACGGCGCGCAGTTCGAACAGGTTGGCGGGCGGCAGGTGCAAGAACGGCGGCATCACCGCCGACGCTTCGATCTGCCCCGGTTCGAGTATCGTGCTCAAGCCTTCATCCTTCTTTACGTCCATGATCACTCGGCGTCTTGTCGCCGGTCACTTCGCGGTACCACAACTGATGGTGCTTGCGTGCCCAGGCGCGGCTGACCCAGCCATGCAGCATGGCGCCGATCGAGCCCTTGATCCAGATACCGGCGTAGATGTGCACGATGATGCTGAGTATCAGCACGAAGCCCGCCAGCGCATGGGCCAACGACGCCAGGCGGATCGAACCGATGTCGAAGAAATGGCTGAAATACGCGCGCCAGATCACCAGGCCGCTGAGCAGCAACACCAGCATGCACACCAACAGCGTCCAGAACAGCAGCTTCTGGCCAGCGTTGTACTTGCCGATCGGTGGCACACCCTCCTCTTTGTTGAGCATCACCCGGTCGATGCGGCGCAGCCACAGGCGGTCGTTGGCAGTGATGAAGTTGGCGCGCCAGAAACGCACCACCAGGAACAGAAAGAACACGAACATGGCCACCCCGATGAAGGGGTGCAAGATCCGTGTCCACGGCCCCCCGCCGAACAGATGGCTGAGCCAGAACAGCGCCGGATGGAACAGCGCCAGCCCAGAAAGCCCGGCCAGCACGAACAGGATGGCGACGATCCAGTGGTTGGTACGTTCGTTGGCGTTGTAACGCAATATGGGTTTTTCGTCGTTCATGGCCGCTGCTCCCCTTGCCCACCGGGCTGCTTCGGATCATAGACATGCACCGCGGGGTCCACCTGGTGCACGCTGTCATCAGGTGGCGCGGGGTTGCGGTGTTCGTCCTCCTCGACCCGCTGCGGGCCAACCCGCACATAGTGGAAGAACCCGGCCAGCACCGCCGCGCCCATCGCCAGCAGCGCCAGGGGCTTGGTGATGCCCTTCCACAAGCCCACCAGCGGGCTGATCACCGGCTGGTCCGGCAGGCCGGCATACAGCCTGGGCGTATCGGCATGGTGCAAGACATACATCACGTGCGTGCCGCCGACGCCGTCCGGGTCGTAGAGCCCGGCGTTGTCGTAGCCACGCGATTTGAGGTCGACGATGCGTTCGGCAGCATGCACCTTCATTTCGTCCTTGCTGCCGAAGACGATCGCGCCGGTCGGGCAGGTTTTCACGCAGGCAGGCTCCAGGCCCACGCTCACGCGGTCGGAACACAGCGAGCACTTGTAGGCCTTGTGGTCTTTTTGCGAGATGCGCGGAATGTTGAACGGGCAGCCAGTGATGCAATAGCCACAGCCGATGCAATGGTCCTGGTTGAAATCGACGATGCCGTTGGCGTGCTTGATGATCGCTCCCGGGCTGGGGCAAGCCTTCAGGCAACCTGGCTCGGCGCAGTGCATGCAGCCGTCCTTGCGGATCAGCCACTCCAGGTTGCCATCGTCGCGCTCGTGTTCGGTGAAGCGCATCAGGGTCCAGGTCTCGGCCGTCAGGTCCTGGGGGTTGTCGTAGGTGCCGTGGTTATGGCCCACCTCGTCACGCAGCTCATTCCACTCCGAACACGCCACCTGGCACGCTTTGCAGCCGATGCATTTGGTGGTGTCGATCAGCTTGGCGACTTCCTCTTGCTGGCGTACCGAAGGGGGTACGGTGGTGGTGGCCGAGCGGGCAATGATGTCTTGGCTGGCCATCAGATTTTCTCCACTTTGACGAGGAACGACTTGGACTCCGGCGTCTGCGTGTTGCCGTCACCAAGGAAGGGCACCAAGGTGTTGGTCAGGTAACCGTGCCGCGTCGCGCCGGTGAAGCCCCAGTGCAAGGGGATGCCGACCTGGTGCACGGTCTGGTTGTTGACCTGCAGCGGGCGAATCCGCTTGGTCACCACCGCCACCGCTTCGATATGCCCGCGCTTGCTCGACACCCGCACGCGGTCCCCTGCCTTGATGCCCTTCTCGTTGGCCAGCACCTCACCGATCTCGACGAACTGCTCGGGCTGGGCAATGGCGTTGAGCCGGCAGTGTTTGCTCCAGAAGTGGAAGTGCTCGGTCAAACGGTAGGTCGTCGCCGCATAGGGGAATTCGTCGTGCTTGCCGAGGGTGTCCCACACCGAATCGAAGATCCGCCCGGCCGGGTTGCTGGTGGCCTTGTTGTTCTTCGGGTGCAGTGGGTTGATGCCGATCGGCGTCTCGAACGGCTCATAGTGCTCGGGGAATGGCCCTTCGGCCATCTTGTCGATGGCAAAGAACCGTGCGACGCCCTCGGGGTTCATGATGAACGGGTTCATGCCCGCTTCCGGTGGCGAATCGACCTTGAAGTCGGGCACGTCGGTGCCGGTCCAGGCCTTGCCGTTCCACCATACCAGGCGCTTTTTCTCCGGGTCCCATGGCTTGCCTTGCAGGTCGCTGGAGGCACGGTTGTACAGGATGCGGCGGTTGGCCGGCCAGGCCCAGGCCCAGTTCTGCGCCTGATGCATGCCGTACGGGTCACTGTTGTCACGCCGGGCCATCTGGTTGCCCTGCTCGGTCCAGCAGCCGGCGAAGATCCAGCAGCCGGACGCTGTGCTGCCGTCGTCCTTGAGCTGGCCGAAGCCTGCCAACTGTTGTCCGGCCTTGATCAGCGTACCGGTCGGATCGGTCACATCAGTGACCGCCCAGCCGTTCATTTCCTTGGCCAGTTCCTCCGGTGACGGCTCGTCTGCCAGCTTGTAGGGCCAACTGATGTTCAGGATCGGGTCAGGGTAAGTGCCGCCATCGGTCTGGTAGCGCTGGCGCATGCGCAGGAACAACTCGCTCATGATCTGCACGTCGGTGCGGGTCTCGCCCGGGCCGTCGGCGCCCTTCCAGTGCCACTGCAGCCAGCGGCTGCTGTTGACCAGCGACCCATCTTCCTCGGCGAAACAGGTGGTGGGCAGGCGGATCACTTCGGTCTGGATAGTGGCCGTGTCGACGTCATTGAAGGGCCCGGCATTACGCCAGAACTCCGAGGTCTCGGTGGCCAGCGGGTCCATGACCACCAGCCACTTGAGCTTGCCCAAGGCCGCTGTCACGCGGTTCTTGTCGGGCAATGCGGCGATAGGGTTGAAACCTTGGCAGATGTAACCGTTGACCTTGCCTTGGCCCATCATTTCGAACATGCGCAGCACGTCATAGGCCGGCACATCGAGCTTGGGCAACCAGTCGTAACCCCAGTTGTTGTCTGCCGTGGCATTGGCGCCATACCAGGCCTTCATCAGGCTGACATGGAACTTGCCGTAGTTCTGCCAATAGGACAGCTGCCCAGGGCGCAGCGGCTTGGAAGCCCGCTTGTCAATGTAGGCGGCATAGTCCTGCTCGGCATCGCCAGGCAGGCTCAAGTAGCCCGGTAGCGAGTTGGAGAGCAAGCCAAGGTCGGTCAACCCCTGGATGTTGGAATGCCCGCGCAAGGCATTGACCCCGCCACCCGGCATGCCGACGTTGCCCAGCAGCAACTGGACCATGGCCGCACTGCGGATGATCTGAGCGCCGATCGAATGCTGCGTCCAGCCCAGTGCATAGAGAATCGTCATGGTCTTGCCCGGTGCCGAGCAGGTGGCGATTTCTTCCCAGATCTTCATCATGGCGTCCTGCGGCATGCCACAGGTCATGCTCGCCAGCTCCGGGGTATAGCGGCTGTAATGCTGCTTCATCAACTGGAACACGCAACGCGGGTGCTGCAGGGTCGGGTCGACCTTGGCGAAACCGTCTTCGCCCAGTTCGTAACCCCAGCCGGACTTGTCGGCATACACACGCTTGGCCGCGTCGTAGCCACTGAACAGCCCGTCTTCGAAGCCATAGCTTTCTTTGACGATGAACGACACGTCGGTGTAGTTGCGCACGTACTCGTGCTGAATCTTGTCAGTGCTCAGCAGGTAATTGATCAGCCCGCCCATGAAGGCGATATCGCTGCCGGTACGAATTGGCGCGTAGTAGTCCGCCACCGAGGCGGTACGGGTAAACCGCGGGTCGACCACGATCAGCCGCGCCTTGTTGTGCGCCTTGGCCTCGGTCACCCACTTGAAGCCGCACGGGTGCGCTTCTGCTGCGTTGCCACCCATCACCAGGACCAGATTCGCGTTGGCGATATCTGACCAGTGGTTGGTCATGGCGCCACGGCCGTACGTCGGGGCAAGACTTGCCACCGTCGGGCCATGTCAGACACGTGCCTGGTTATCGAACCCCAGCATGCCGGTTGCGCGGATGACCTTGTGGGTCAGGTAGCCGGCCTCGCTGGAGGCGGCGGAGGCAGCGAGAAAACCGGTGGTAACCCAGCGGTTGACGGTTTGCCCTTGGTCGTTCTTTTCGATGAAGTTGGCGTCGCGGTCCTGCTTCATCAGTTCGGCAACGCGGTCGAGTGCCTCGTCCCAGCTCACCCGCACCCACTCCTTGCTACCCGCCTTGCGCACTTCGGGGTACTTGAGGCGGCTCTCACTGTGGATGAAGTCCAGCAGACCGGCGCCTTTCGGGCACAGGGTGCCGCGGTTGACCGGATGGTCGGCGTCGCCTTCGATATGGATGATGTTCTGTTTGACGTTCTTGCCCGCATCGCCCTGGCTGTAAAGGATCAGGCCGCAGCCGACCGAGCAGTAGGGGCAGGTGTTGCGGGTTTCCTTGGTGTGCGCCAGCTTGAAGTGGCGCACCTGCTCGGCGAAGGCCGGCGTCGGGGCCATGCCCAACGCCGCCAGGCTCGAGCCTCCAAGGCCGACAGCGGCGACCTTGAAGAACTGCCGACGGTTGAGGTCCATCGTGCACTCCTGATCAGGTTTCGGGCGCTCGGGGCTTTGCCGGCGCCTCGGGTCATCACGGTAGCGGCAAAGTGATGCCGCCAACCGTTAAGACTAGCCAAGAATGCCAAAAGTGCGATTGACCGTAATCAGCAAGGCGGCAGATTGCGCGCCACGTTCAAGGCCGCACTGCTCTGCGCCACCGGCATGATTTCGAGGGTGTTGATGTTCACGTGTGGCGGCTGCTCAGCGATCCACGCAACCGTGGCGGCAATGTCTTCGGGCAGGATCGCCTGCACGTCACGGTACAAGGCATCCACCGCATTGAGGTCGCCGTTCAGGCGCACCACGGAAAAATCGGTCCCGGAACACAGCCCTGGCTCGATGTTGCTGACCCGCACGCGGGTCCCTGCCAGGTCGGCGCGCAGGTTCAGGCTGAACTGCCGCACGAACGCCTTGCTCGCACCATAGACGTTACCGCCCGGGTAGGGATAAGTGCCGGCAATCGAACCGATGTTGATGATCATGCCGCTGTCGGCCTGCACCATCTGCGGCAGTACCGCATGGGTGACCATGGCCAGGCCGGTGATGTTGGTGTCGATCATGCGCTGCCAGTTCTCGGCGCTGCAGGCCTGGGCCCGCTCGATACCCAGCGCCAATCCCGCGTTGTTGACCAGCACATCGATGCCCGGTGCAGCTTCGTTGATCTGCGCCACCGCTGCGCTGATCGACTGCCCATCAGTCACATCAAGCGCCAGTGGAATGAAGTTGTCGCCAAGTTCTTGCTCCAGCGCCTGCAGCTTTTCCATACGGCGGGCGCCCCCGATCACGCGGTAGCCCTTGGCAACCAGGGTGGCGCATATGGCCCGGCCAAAGCCTGAGGAGGCGCCGGTTACGAATGCAGTTTTCATCAGGTTTGTCTCCCAGAAGGTAATGTCAGACCAGGTATTTCACGCCAAGGCTGGTGAACAGGCACAACATCGAAAACACCAGCGCCTTGCGCACCACGTCGTTGCCTTTGCGCAGCGCCAGAGCACTGCCCATGTGATTGCCGAGGATGTTGCAAGCCACCAGGGGCAGCGCCAGCAGGTAGACCACCTTGCCGGCCATGATGAATGCGACCAGTGCACCGATGTTGGAGGCGAAGTTGAACGTCTTGGAGTTGGCCGAACTGGAAACCAGGTCCATACGCAGCAGGTAGTGGAAAGCGATGATGAACATGCTGCCCGTGCCTGGGCCGAAGAAGCCGTCGTAGAAGCCGATGGCCAGGCAGGTCAATGGCACGACGGTGTAGAGCATCCGCGTCGACAGCGCCCGCTCCTCTATCGGGCGGTCCTTGGGGGTGAGGAAGATCAGGATGCCGAAAGGGATCAACGCCAGAATGATCTTGCCCACGGTTTCCTGAGAGATCGACACGATCAGGTGCGCCCCCAGGTAGGCGCCGAGCAGTGAGAAAGGCACGCCGACCAGTGCCACCTGCCAGACCATCTTGCTGTTGGCCAGGAAGTTGCGGATGGCCGCCAGCGTGCCCAGCGTACTGACCAGTTTCTCCTGCCCCAGCGCTACCTGAGGCGGCATGCCCACCAGCAGAAACCCTGGTACCAGAAACAACCCGCCGCCCCCGGCAATGCTGTCCACGAAGCCCGCGACAAAGGCAATGGCGCCCAGCAGCAGGATCGCCAGCAGCCAGTGTTCCGCCCAGTAAGCGCCTAACAGTTCCATAGCAGTAATTCCGTCGATGAATGAAGAGAAATCAGGAGAGCACTTCGTAAAGGTGGTCGGCCCGGGCGAAGCGCACCCGGTTCAGGTCGTTGACCGCGAACACCCGCAGCAGCCAACGGTCAGCGCCGTCGTTCTGGGGTTCGAAACCATCGCGGGCATGCAGCACACGCTGGTTCTTGAAGATCATGAAATCGCCTGGCAGCAGCAGGTGTGGCTCATCGAAACGCCGGGTCTCCAACAAACCGCGCAGGGTGGCCAGGGCCTGCTCGGCGCGCAGGTTCAGGCCGTGGGTGTTCTCGCTGTCGAAGCGGCACAACCACTCGCCTGAATGGCCACGCACCAGCACCGGCAGCTCGGCAGTGCAGCGGCGGTTGCCGGTGAACGAGTCAGGGCGGCGGATTTCGAATTGCGCGTCGCAAAGTTCGCGCACGGTCGCCAAGGGCAGCGCTGCGATCACGGCATCAAGGTTGACCAAGGTGGTGCTGATACGTGGGTCGCAGCGCATGCCGAAGAACGACAGGTATTCCGGGCAGCAGGACACGGTCCCCAGCGGCTCGGAAGACAATGGCAGGTCGGGATTGTCGACATGGTAGGAAAACCGCAGCCGCGAGCCATGCGAGCTCTTGTGGCTGGAGGAGGTACGGGCCGGGATTACGTGGCGAAACAGCCGACCGTCATTTTCACCCTCGTAGACAACCGGGTGAATACCCATCAGGTGCTGCATGGTCAGGCTGACCAGGCAGGCAATTGGCGTGCTGCGTGGGCTGAGCACACCGGAGTAAGGGGTAGGCGGTACATCGCGATCGCGTGGGCAGTTGCGCACGATCATGCTGGTCAGTTGCGGATCTTCAACGAAACCCCGTATCTGCTGGCACAGCGCTTTGCCCAATACCTCTTGCGCCTGCTCCTTGAGTTGCGGGTAAAGCTCTTTGCTGGTTTCGAAGTCGAGCGGGGTGTTGTTGAGCAAGGTTTGCCAGGCGCTGGAGACAACCCAGGGCAGGCGGATTTCCAGTGACGTCTGAGGCTCGGCTGCTTGTTGCAGGTGTGCGCTTTCCATTTCGGGTGCTATTCCATTGACCATTCGGTGTCGTGCCAAGCCGGGCAGAGGCGGCAGTCTTTGTTTTTTTTGAATCCGTTCACAGCTGGGCGATGTGAAAGGGCGATACCGCTCCAGGCATCGCCGCATTGCATCGACTCAATCATTGTAATTACAAAAATAGAATCGATTCAATTTATTTCATTGGCCGATTGCCACCATGATTGATTCGATCCAATCAACTCATTGATTTCAAAAGATTTCTTCGTAGCACCCATTGATCACACTCACGCCAGTGCTCAAGCGGGGCCTGGTGGACCGACCGAGACGACCCTCGAAGTCATATCAATAGAGGCAATTTACAGCGTAAAAACCCGATTACTCCGATCCTGACTTTCGTGCTAGGCTTCCGCGCTCTTGCAGATTCTGGTGCCATTTCCATGTGGGTTCCTCACTACAGCGACCTGGCGCAGCCGGTCTACCTGATGATTGCCGATGCGCTTGAGCAGGACATAGGCAACGGCCGGCTGACGCCGGGCGACCGCCTGCCAACACTCAAGGACCTCGCCGAGGCACTGCACGTGACCCCTGGCACCATTGGCCGAGCCTATGACGAAGCGGCCAAGCGGGGCCTGGTGGTGGGTGAGGTTGGTCGCGGGACTTTCGTCCTGCAGCAACGGCCGGCGCCTGCCCCCACCGCCACCTCGCGGCCCGCACCGTTCAAGCAGGAAAACGGCCAGATCGACCTGTCGATCATCAAGCCCAACGATGCGCACATGGCCGACTGGCTGCGCGGAGCAATCACCGAGCTGGCGGCATCCCCCGACCTGGACCAGGTGCTCGACTACGTTACCGACGGTGGCCATGCAACGCACAAGCAGGCTGGCGCCACATGGATCCAGCGCTGGTTGCCCGAAGCTCGCCCGCAACAGGTGGTGCTGACCTCCGGCGCCCAGCACGGCCTGTTGGTGGCCATCAGCAGCCTGTCAAAAAGCGATGATGTGATCCTGTGCGAGTCGCTTTGCTACCCCGGCATCATTTCCCTGGCCCACAGCATGGGCCGCCGCTTGCGCGGGGTAGCCATGGACGAGCACGGCCTGATTCCCGAGGCTTTGCGGGCTGCCTGCCTGGAGCACCGCCCTTCGCTGCTGGTATGTGTGACCACCCACCAGAACCCTACCAACTCGGTAATGCCCCTCGCGCGTCGCGAGGCTATCGCCCAGATTGCCCGCGAATTCGACCTGTTCATCGTGGATGACGATATCTACGGTTTCCTCGAACCGGCACCTGACTACAAACCCTTGGCCGCCTACGCACCTGAGCGCTCGGTGTACCTGACCAGCCTGTCCAAGAGCGTGCTGCCGGCCCTGCGTATCGGCTACCTCTACGCGCCGCCACAAACGCTTTCACGGTTGTCGTCGATGGTGCGCAGCAGCGTCTGGATGCCGTCCCCGCTGATGGCCCAGTTGGCCAGCAACCTGATCAACAGCGGTATGGCTGAACAACTGGTGCGAGTGCAGCAGGAAGAAGCCGCCGCACGCCAGTTGATGGCGCTGGAAATCCTCGGCAGGTACAAGGTGCGCAGCCAGCCGAACAGTTTTCATATCTGGCTGGAACTGCCGGAGCCATGGACCAGCGATGAGTTCGCCAACCTGGCGCGCAACAATGGGGTAACCGTGGTCAGCGGCAGCCAGTTCCAGCCTGAGCGCAGCCCAGCCAGCAGTGGCGTGCGCATCGCCCTGATGACGCCAAGCCGTGCCGAGTTGAGTTTCGCCTTGACCAAACTCGCAAGCTTACTGGACTCCTCCGAACCGCGGCTGTTCTACTAGAGAAACACCAGGCGCGGTTCAGCGGATCAACCGCCCCAGCCCCTCCAGCAACCGCTGCAAGGCGCCCTGATTGGCCTGCATCACCGCCCTGCCCGCCTCACCCATGCGCCGGGCCTCCTGCGGCAGCTCGATCAACTGCCGCACGACCACCGCCAACCCTTGGGCATCGTCCACCTGCTGCAGCGCCCCGGCATCGCGCAACATCGCGCTGATTTCGAGGAAGTTGAACACATGCGGCCCCATGATCACTGGCAGCGCCAGCGCTGCCGGCTCCAGTGGGTTGTGGCCGCCAGTGGCGACCAGGCTGCCGCCGACGAAAGCGATGTCGGCCAATGCGTAGAGGAACAGCAGCTCACCCATGGTATCGCCAAGCAACACGCGGGTCTGGGCATCGACCGCAGTCGCGGCAGAACGGCGAACGGTAGCGAACTGCGCGCTGCACAAGGCGTGCACTGCATCGAAACGCTCGGGGTGGCGCGGCACCAGGACCAGCAGCGCGTCGCCATGCACCTGCAGCAACTGTTGATGAGCCTGCAGGATCAATGCGTCCTCACCCTCATGGGTACTGGCCGCAATCCACACCGGCCGCTCGCCCGCGCCCCATTGCTGACGCAGTGCCCTGGCACGCGGCAACAGCTGGTCATCGACCTTCAGGTCGAACTTGATCGAACCTGTGACCTGCACGCACTCAGGGCGGGCACCCAAGTCGCGAAAGCGTTGCGCCTCGGTTTCGGTCTGCACCGCAATCAGGCTCATCTCGGCGAGCATCGGCCGGGTAAGGCTGGCAAACCGCGCATAGCCACGGGCGGAACGCTCGGACAACCGAGCATTGGCCAGCGCGACCGGAATGCCCCGCTTGGCACACTGGTGAATATGGTTGGGCCATAGCTCGGTTTCCATGATGATGCCCAGCTGCGGGCGCACATGGTCGAGAAAACGCCCCGCCGCCCACGGCAGGTCATAAGGCAGGTAGCAATGCTGGATGCGTGGCTCATCGGCGAAGAGCGCGCGAATGCGCTCGGAGCCGGTGGGGGTCATGCAGGTGACGGTGACCGGCAGGTCCGGGTAGGCCTTGAGCAACGCGCGCACCATAGGCGCGGCGGCAATGCTTTCACCGACCGAAACGGCATGAACCCAGATGCCACCCTGGCGCATCGCCGGCAGGTTGCGGGCGAAGCGTTCGCCGATACGCTGGCGGTAGGCCGGAGCCTTGCGTGCACGCAGGTAAAGGCGCAGCGCGACCAGCGGCAGGCCCAGGTGGAACAACAGGGTATAGAGAGTTCTGTTCATGGCGGCGAAGTTTACCCGATCGCGCGCAAGTGCACCGCAAAGCGCTCGGCCAGCCACTGCGCGGCGGGCCCCAGTGGTTCGTCACGGCGCCAGGCCAGTTCGACGACCAAGGCCGGTGGCCGCCATTCGCTGGCGAGCTCGACCATATGCGCCTGGTAGGTCGGGTATTGCACCACATGGCGCGGCAGCCACGCCCAGCCCAGCCCTCGCATCAGCAGCTCGGCCATGGCGTAGAAGCTGTCGGCGCGCCATACCTGCGGGCTGATCGCTTCGCCGCCGGGGTAACCACTTTGCTGTGGGGTGATCAGCAACTGGCGGTAACGTGCCAGCTGCTGGCGTGTCACGCGGCTTTCCCGCGCCAATGGATGGTCCACCGCGCACACCGTGACCATCTCCACGCTGCCCAGGGCACGCCGCTCCAGTGAGGCAGGCATGCTTTCATGGTGGAAAAACAAACCCAGGTCTGCACGCCGCTCCACCAGCTTGCGCGCCACATCACCTTGGGCACCGCTGGCCAGTTGAACTTCCAGGAAAGGGTAATGGCTGGCCAGTTCGTCGAGGCTGTCGATCACCGGTTGATACGGCATGGCTTCATCCTGCGCCACCCGCAGCAACGCTTCCTGGCCACGCATCAGGGCCAGCGCGCGGCCATCGAGCCGTTCGCACTGGCGCAGCAGTTCGCGGGCATCCTCCAGCAGCGCAGTGCCGTTTTCGGTCAGCCTGGGCTGGCGGCCGCTGCTGCGCTCGAACAACGTGACGCCCAGGTCCGCTTCGAGCATGGCAATGGCAGTGCTGACGGCGGATTGCGCTTTGCCCTGCTCGCGGGCAACGGCAGAAAAGGAGCGCAGTTCGACGACACGCGCAAAGGTTCGCAACTGCTCGAGGTTCCACTGCTCGGCCATCAACCTATCTCCTGGGGTGATAGGTAATGACTTTACCGCATCCTGGGACACTCTAGAATGCCGGACCAGAACCGGAGGATCGAACCATGAACGCCTACACCTACCTCGCCATCGCCATCGTTGCCGAAGTCATCGCCACAGCCTCCATGAAGGCTGTGAAAGGCCTGAGCACGCCATTGCCACTGCTGCTGATGGTGGTCGGCTACGCAATCGCCTTCTGGATGCTGACCCTGGTGGTGCGCAGCATTCCGGTAGGCATCGCCTATGCGGTCTGGTCGGGGCTGGGGATCGTGCTGATCAGCGTGGCGGCGCTGGTGATCTATGGCCAGAAACTCGATGTGCCGGCGATGCTGGGGATGGCAATGATCGTCGGCGGCGTGGTGGTGATCCAGTTGTTCTCCAAGACTGCCGGGCATTGATGGGGCCGGTCGGCGATGAGCCAACCCAGGCATAGCCTGTATACTTGCCAGCTGTCCCAGAATTCGAGGTACCGCCATGCCATCTGCCATTTCCACTGACGTGCTCATCGTCGGCGCCGGGGTCGCAGGCCTGTGGCTCAACGCCCGCCTGCGCAGCCTGGGCTATTCGACAGTGCTGGTGGAGCGCGCCAGCCTTGGCGGCGAACAGACCATCAAATCCCAGGGCATCATCCATGGTGGCACCAAGTACGCCCTGCACGGTGCGTTGACGGGCGCCTCGGAGGCCATCGCCGACATGCCACGGCGCTGGCGCGAGGCCCTGGCCGGCAGCGGCGAACTGGACCTGAGCCGCACCCGCCTGCTTTCCGATGCCCACTACCTGTGGTCGCCGGGTACCCTGGCCGGCAACCTCACCAGCTTCTTCGCCAGCAAGGCCGTGCGCGGCCGGGTTGACCAGGTCAAGGGCGACCAGTTGCCCCCCGCACTGCAGGACCGCGCCTTCAAAGGCAAGGTGTATCGCCTGGCCGAACTGGTGGTCGACGTTCCCAGCCTGCTGGCCAACCTGGCTGAACTGGCAGGCGACTCCTTGCTCGCCGGTGAGCACATCGCCCCCCTGCATGAAGGTGAAACGCTGGCCGGCTTGCGCGTGGACGGCCGTGAAATCCGCGCCCAGCGCATCGTGCTCAGCGCTGGTGCAGGCACCGAAGGGCTGCTGCACGCCTTGGGCCTTGAGCAACCCGCCATGCAGACACGGCCGCTGCATATGGTCATGGCCAAAGGCCCCAACCTCAAACCACTGTATGCCCACTGCCTGGGCGGCGGGCCCAAGCCGCGCGTCACCATTACCACCCACCCCGCGGCCGATGGCCAGTGGGTCTGGTACCTCGGTGGCGACCTGGCTGAAGCCGATGGCGTAGCCCGCGACACGGCGGCGCAGATTGCTGCAGCCCAGAAGGAGGTCAGCCAGCTCTTGCCATGGGTAGATCAAAGCCAGGTGCGCTGGGCCACCCTGCGCGTGGACCGCGCAGAACCTGCGCAATCGGGCCTGGTACGGCCTGACAACGCGTTCCTCGCCGACCAGCAACGGCTGATGGTCGGCTGGCCGACCAAGCTCGCCCTGGCCCCCGACTTCAGTGACCGCGTGCTGGCCAGCCTGCAGCGCGACGGCATCCGCCCCAGCGCCCAGGCCGAGCTCGCCGGGCTGCCACGCCCACCACTGGGCATCCCCGCCTGGGAGCGACTGCTGCCATGACCCTGCCAACCCTGCACGACTTCCACCGCCCGCTGGGCAGCACAGGCTTCAAGGTTTCCCCCCTGGGCCTGGGTACAGTCAAGCTTGGCCGCGACCAAGGCGTGAAGTACCCCACCGGGTTCACGATCCCCGGGGATGACGAAGCGCGCCTGCTGCTGGCCCAGGCCCGCGAGCTGGGTATCAACCTGATCGACACGGCTCCGGCCTATGGCCGCAGCGAAGAGCGCCTGGGGCCGCTGCTGCGCGGCCAGCGCGATGAATGGGTGATCGTCAGCAAGGTTGGCGAAGAGTTCGAAGGCGGCCAATCGCGTTTCGACTTCAGCGCAGCCCACACCCGTATGTCAGTAGAGCGCAGCCTGCGCCGGCTGGAGACCGACCGCATCGAACTGGTGCTGGTGCACTCCGATGGCAACGACCTGGAGATTCTCGAGCAGCAAGAGGTCTACCAGACCCTCGCAGCCCTCAAGCAGGAGGGCAAGATCCTCGGCTACGGCCTGTCGGGCAAGACCGTCGCCGGCGGGCTGAAGGCCCTCGAACAAGGCGACTGCGCCATGGTCACCTTCAACCTCAACGAGCAGGCAGAACGACCGGTACTGGACTACGCTGCCGAACACGGCAAAGCCATTCTGGTGAAGAAGGCCTTGGCCAGTGGGCATGTCTGCCTTGCACCCGGTGTCGACCCGGTACACGCCAGCTTCGAACTGTTGTTCGCCCACCCTGGCGTCAGCAGTGCTATCGTCGGCACTATCAACCCGTTGCACCTGGCCCACAACGTGGCCACCGTCGCCCGCATCCTGGGCCAGCATTGAGTTGTCCCCACCCCCGGGCCTGGACACTGACCCGACGCAAGGAGGAGCCTCGTGCCGCGTACGCTGATCCGCAAGAACCCGAGCAACTTCAAAACACTGCCACTGCATGTCGAAGCCACCCCCGAGAGCCTGGTTTACCAGAGCATCGGCATGCCGCTGAACTTCGCCCAGACGCAACAACGGCGTCGGGCCATCGAGCTGCCCGATAACCAGCGCTTCGTCGCAGAGCTTGCCAACCTCGGCGTTTCGGTACGCCTGACCCTGCACTGGCAGCACCGTGACTACTGGGTACTGGTGCGCCAGCGCCGCCAGGACCGGGGCGATGTGGTGCTTAAATTGATTTCAGGGTATGTCCCGGCTCAGGAGCTCAATCTGCCGCTGCACACTGCGGTCCAGGAAGTGGCGGAAGAGTGCCTGCTGGAAACCCCGGAAGGCTGGCTGGGTGGTCGCTTCAACGACACCTGGCTACCTGCACCTTACGCTGCCGCGCTGCACTACCGGGAAGCGCTGCCGTTCGTGCTGACCCCCGAATCAGGTGCCGCCCGGTCGGTGTATTGCGGCAACCTGATGTTGTTGGAGCGCCCACGGGCTTACGTGCACCTGCCTACGGCATCACTGCAACTGATCTACGACATGCGCCTGCAAGTGCCCAAGGACGCGAAAAAGCTGAGCCTGTTCCATGTCGATGAACGCTTGGAGGGCGATCAGCTGGTCGCGCGGCTCAACCGTAAGCGGCCGGACTTGTACCTGATGCCCGTCCAGGATGGTCAGCCACTGGCCGAGCTGTATACCTTGAAGAAAGATGAACTGGTACCGGCCAGTACCCGCGGGCTTTACCTGGCGGAGAGCTTTGCCCAGCAGGACGGGTGGGTGGTCGCGGACGAGCGGATACGCTGGAAGGATTGGGTGAAGCAGCAGGGGCTGGTGGAGCGCAAAGCTGCGAAGGCTTCACACCTGCGCCGCTTTGGCGACAAGGCGCGGGCACTGCTGGAGCGCGCGCGCACCTCGCTGAACAAATGAGTATCCGGGGCCGCCGCGCGGCCCCGGGCACGTCAGTTCTTGCGGATTTTTTCGACGATTGCAGTGGTCGAGCTGTTCTCGACCAACCCCAGCACCTTCACTGTGCCGCCGTAGGCCTTGACGATATCGGCACCCACCACCTGGTCGATACCGTAGTCACCGCCCTTGACCAGCACATCCGGTTTCACCTGGCTCAGCAGATTTTCCGGCGTGCCTTCAGGGAAGCTGATGACCCAGTCCACCGCGCCCAGCCCAGCCAGCACGGCCATACGCCGATCGACACTGTTGATCGGGCGGCCAGGGCCCTTCAGACGGCTTACCGAGGCATCGTCGTTGACCGCGACGATAAGACGATCACCCTGGGCACGCGCCTGCTCAAGGTACGTCACATGCCCTGCATGCAGGATGTCGAAGCAACCATTGGTGAACACGATCTTCTCTTTGTGCGCACGCGCATCGTCGATGGCCAGCAGCAGTTGCTCCAGGCCCAGCACGCCACGTTCGGAACCTTCCTCGCGCTGGATCGCGCGACGCAGCTCAGGTGCACTGATCGCTGCAGTACCCAGTTTGCCGACCACGATGCCGGCCGCCAGGTTGGCCAGGGCGACCGCGTGGGGCAGGTCTTCACCGGCTGCGATGGCTGCAGCCAGGGTGGAAATCACGGTATCGCCAGCGCCGGTCACATCGAACACTTCGCGGGCACGGGCCGGCAGGTGCAGCGCCGGGTGGCCGGTGCGCAGCAGGGTCATGCCGTGCTCGCCACGGGTAACCAGCAACGCCCCCAGGTCGAGGTCCAGCAGCAGCTGCAGGCCTTTGGCGACCAGCTCGGCCTCATCGGCGCAGCGGCCCACGATGGTCTCGAACTCGCTGAGGTTCGGCGTGATCAGACTGGCACCGCGGTAGATCGAGAAGTCCTTGCCCTTGGGGTCGGCCAGTACCGGTATGCCCTTGGCACGGGCGGCCTCGATCAGGCTCTGATGATTTTTCAGCGCGCCTTTGCCGTAGTCGGACAACACCAGCACTTTGACACCGTCGAGCAGGCTTTCGACTTCGGCACCCAGCGACAGCGGGTCAGTGGCGAACGGCTCTTCGAAATCGATGCGCAGCAACTGCTGGTGCCGGCTCATGACCCGCAGCTTGACGATAGTCGGCTGGTGCGCAATGCGCTGGAAAACCGAACGCACACCCGCCGCCTGCAGGCTGTTGGCCAGGCTGTCGGCGGCCTCATCCTGGCCGGTAACGCCGATCAGTGCCGCCGGAGCGCCGAGGGCGGCAATGTTCAAGGCAACGTTGGCCGCGCCGCCGGGGCGATCCTCGATCTGATCGACCTTCACCACCGGCACTGGCGCTTCTGGCGAGATACGTGAAGTACCGCCATGCCAGTAGCGGTCCAGCATGACATCGCCGACCACCAATACCGGGGCTTGATCGAAACGCGGCAGGGACAACTTCATGGGCAACCCATATGGAAATAATGAACAGGGGCAGGATATTAGCACAGGGTAAGCGACGGCTTTATGGCCAGATCGGGCCCTGGAAAATTCCGGTGACAATCGGGGCCATACGGCCCCGATCAACGACAACTCAGGTGATATCGGCCTTCGCTGGCTCGTCCAAGCCCATGGCATGCAAGCGGGCATAATATCCATTGGCTGCCAACAGCTCGCTATGGGTGCCGCGCTCCACCAGGCGGCCCTGGTCCATCACCAGGATCTGGTCGGCCTTCTCGATGGTCGACAGGCGGTGCGCGATCACCAGCGTGGTGCGCCCCTGCATGACATGGTCCAGCGCAGCCTGGATATGCCGCTCGGACTCCGTGTCCAGTGCCGAAGTCGCTTCGTCGAGGATCAGCAGCGGCGCGTTCTTCAACAGGGCCCGGGCAATCGCCAGGCGCTGGCGCTGGCCACCGGACAGCAGCACGCCGTTTTCACCCACGTCGGTGTCGAAGCCCTTGGGCAGCTTGTCGACGAACTCCTTGGCATAGGCATCGGCAGCCGCCGCTTCGATGTCCGCACGCGGCGCGCCGGCCAGGTCGCCGTAGGCGATGTTGTTGGCCACGGTGTCGTTGAACAGGGTCACATGTTGGGTCACCTGCGACACGTGCCGGCGCAGGTTGCGCAGGCGGTAGTCTTCGATCTCTACGCCATCGAGCAGGATCTGCCCTTGGTCATGGTGATAGAAGCGCGGAATCAGCGCCGCCAGCGTGGACTTGCCGCTACCAGAGCGCCCGACCAGCGCGATCATCTGCCCAGGCTCGGCGGTGAAGCTGATGTCGCTCAGCACTTCGCGATCAGTGCCCGGATAGGTGAAGCTCAGGTTGCGTACTTCGAGGCGACCTGCCACGCGCTCCTTCTCGATCGTACCGCGGTCGATCTCAGGCTGCTCGTCCAGTTGCTCGAAGATGCTTTCAGCACCGGCCAGGCCTTTCTGGATGGTCGAGCTGACTTCTGAAAGCTGGCGGATCGGCTTTGGCAGCAGGCCCGCGGCGGTGATGTAGGCCACCAGATCGCCCGCGGTCGAGTCGCCCCGCAGGAACAGCACCAGGAACATCAACGCGGCCATGGCGCTGTAGATCACCAGCTGCAACATGGGCGTGTACAGGGCGCCCGTCTTGGTCATGCGCAACTGTTTGTCGGTGTTGCTCTGGCTGGCACGGCTGAAGCGCTGCTGCTCGTAAGCCTCGCCGCCGAAGCTGCGCACCACACGGTAGCCCTGGATGGTTTCGGAAGCGACGTGGGTCACGTCGCCCATCGCCACCTGGATCTTCTTGCTCTGTTTACGGAATTTCTTGCTGGCGACGCTGACCATCACCGCGATCACCGGCAGGATGGCGACCATCACCAGGGTCAAGTGCCAGTTCATCCAAAGCAGGTAGGCAAACAGGAAGACCACCGTCAGGCCTTCACGGATCACGACCTTGATTGCATCGGTGGCGGCCCCCGTCACCATGGTCACGTTGAAGGTGATGCGTGAGATCAGGTGCCCGGAGTTGTGGTTGTCGAAATAGCGGTTGGGCAGTACCAGCAGCTTGTTGAACAACTCCACGCGCAGGTCATGCACCAGGGAGAGGGAAACCTTGGCCAGGAAATAGTTGCCGAGGAACGAACCCAGGCCCTGCCATGCCGCGATCAGGATGATCAGCAGCGGTACCGCCTGCAGCAATTGCAGGTCGCGCAAGTAGGGGACGTTGGGGAACAACACCGCTTCGGGGTTGCTCAGGCCATCGACAAAGTACTTGAGGATCCCGCCCAGCATTGGCTGGGTAGAGGCAAAGATCACGAAACCGATGATACTCAGCAGGAAAATGCCGATATAGGGTTTCACGTAGCTCAGCAACCGGAAGTAGATCTTCAGGCTGGAGGTGTGCTCCGCCGGTAGCGGTGTTTCGGCCATCATCGAGCTCGCTGTTCAGGTTGAACCGGAAATTTTACCACAGGCGTCATTTTCGGCACGCCTGCGGTGCAACAACAGCCGGGCCGACGGCCCACACGACCTGCGCCCGGTTTTTTCATACGGCTTAAGCCCCCTGGTCGGTCGAAAAAGACCAACATGGTGCTGGAGGATTATTTTCGGCATTATTGCCGGTCATTTTGCTCGCCAGACGACAAGGCTCAACTCATGCAATGCTCTCGGCTCACCCAGGTCGACTTCGATCAGCTGACACTTGGCGCCCAGATACTGGAGGCAGACAGCCATGGCGCCAAAGTCTACCTGCTTGAGGATGGTAACTTCCTCAAGGTTTTTCGGCGCAAGCGTCTGATTTCATCTGCGCTGCTGCGCCCCTACTCCCAGCGCTTTGTGGACAACGCTGCGCGCCTTGCACAGCTGGGCATCCCTACGCTCGAGGTCATCAGCCAGCACAAGCTGGACCTGCCGGGCAGAACCGCAGTGCTGTACAGGCCGTTGCCGGGGCGCACGCTGCTGCAGATGTCGCGGGACCAAGGCTTCAGCTGGGACATCTACCTGCCCCGCCTGATCACCTTGATCCGCCAGTTGCACCGCAACGGCGTGTACTTCCGCTCGCTGCACCTGGGCAATGTGGTGGTCACGCCCGACCAGCACCTGGGCCTGATCGACGTTGCCGACATGCGCTTTCTGCGCCCACCACTGTCTGCCCGTATGGTTCGACGCAACGTGCAACACATGGTGAGTTACATCGCACGGGAGAAACTGGGCGACCGCTTCCCCCTCGCCGATTTCCAAGCGGCCCTGCTGGCACGCTGAACCTCAGCCCCAGCGCCTGGCAGGGCGTTACAAACCCCGGCCAGGTGCTGCGCCGAGCGCGGTATCAGTGCACGAAGATGGATATACCCATGCCTGCCAAGGCGCCGATCACCAGGGTCAGTGCCAGCTTGATCCGGTCGCGATTACGCCGTTTGGCCTTGCGGTGAACTTCTTCAGGCACGGTGACGTGGCTGCCAAAGCCGGTGTGCAGGACGGCGTCTCCCTCCAGGGTGACCGCTGTCAGGTTCAATTGCGCGTAACGCCGCGACAGCGCCTTCTCGCCCGCATAGCCGGCAAAGGGCGCACAGCGCTGATAATCGCTCAGCCGACGCAACCCCGGATTCAGGGAAAAGGCCTGCCACTCGGCTTTCTCGGAGTGCAGTGGATAGCAGGGCACCCCAGCGATGACCTGCCGGTCCCCCAGATGGATATAGGGGCTGTGGATCGACAGGTCATGGGCATGGCTGCGCAACCAGACTTGCAGCACCTGGGGGCTGGCCTCAAGGATCGCCCTGGAGTCTTCGACGAAGGCCTGGCGGTAGAAGCGCCAGTCGTCCTCGCAATGAAAGATGTAAGGCGTCTTGACATGGCTGTAGGCCAGGTCGATCGAGGCCAACTGCCCAAGCTTGGGGCGGTTGACGAATACCGTGCAGTGGGGCTTCCAGTGCTCGGGTACGGCACCGTGAACAGCGTCGTCACCGGAGTCCTCGGTAATGAAGACCTCGCGAATGGGCGCTGTGTTGTAGCGATCGAAGCTCTCAAGGGTTTCCTTGAGCAGATCGAACCGACCGCAGCTGGTCACGACAAGCGTGACATCACTATCATTTGAAAAGCGCACCGGACTCCCTCCGCGTTGCGACAACAGACTTTACGCAGCCACTCCCTGGTCACGAAAGCTCTTTTAGTTAAATGCCCAGCGTCAACCGCAGCCTCTGCCAGACGGACAAGGGCGGGTGCGGCCTGAGTGCCGGGCGCATATGGTCGACGATGCTACGGCCAACTTCAGCGAAACTGAAGCGGGAAACCGCCAGATGCCGACCATTTTCTGCAATTTGCCGGGCCAGGCCCGGATCGGCGCGCAGGGTACGCAGCTTCGCCTGGAGCGTCGGGATGCTGTCGTACAACACCACGTTGTGCATATCCTGCAGGCCCAAGGCGCTATTTTCTTCAGCCCCCTGGTCGAACGCCAGCAACACGCAGCCGCAGGCCATGGCCTCGAAATTCTTGATCATGTACTCGCCCATGCCCACATCGGCACTGACAAAGAAGCGGATCCGGTTGAGCGTGTTGCAATAGTCTTCGCCAGATTTGGTGCGGGTCACCACCAGGTTTTCCACCCGCCCCAATTCATCCAGCAACGCCTTGCGCCCGCTGTAGGCAACACTGTTGGTACTGCCGACGAACGCCAGTTCGATATCGCGCTCAAGCCCTTGGTCCGTGAGCAGGCGCTCGTCGTACCCCTTGGGCACGAACACAGCATCGAACCCTTCCTGACGCAAGCGCTCGCTGACCATGTAGCCGGAACTGATCACCCGTGCCCACGGCAGCTTGCGGTAATGCGCGCTGAACTTGCCGGTGTACTTGCAGGGGATGTAGTTCTGGTAGGCATCATGCTCGAGGATCACCAGGTTCGGCACGGTACGGATGAACGCGGCCTGACGTATCTCCTGCTTGAAGCGCAGGAAGAACACGATGCGGTCGTAGCGCTCGACCTGCACTTCGCGCTTGAAATAACGGCGCAGGTTGCGCTGGTCATCGCTGGTCAACCAGCGCAGGTCGCACTCACAGTTGGCCGCGACGCCGTCGTACAGGCGATCGAGGATGGCCCGCTGTTCTTTCTGCACCAGAAATAAGACTTTCATTGCTTTCCTTGGGCGCTCTGCGCCTTCGCGGTCAACCATGGGCATTGTCTACAGCTCACGGCGCCAGAACAGTTCATGCCGGCGCACGGCCTTGCGGAAGAACTCATTCTCACCGTAAGGCGATGGCCGGCGCCCGGCCAGCCAGCGCTGCAACAGCCGACGCAAGCGGCGCTTGAACGGCGCGGCAGGCTGCAGGTCATGCATCATGCCCAGGGCCATCGCCTTGTCGCGCTGCGTTGGCAGGTCCAGCACCAGGCTGCACGGTGCCCACGGCTGGCCGGCACTCAGTTGCGGTGGCAAGGCCACGCCATCGCCGCTATCGCCCATGGGCCAGCGGTCGTTGTCGTGCAGATGGTTGGCATAGCACAGCAGCGTCTGCGGCTGCCACGCCAAGCCCTCAAGCGCCTGCATGACGGCCACATGGGCGCAGATGTGATCAGGGTGCGGGTCCAGCTGCGGGTGCGGCAGAACCAGCACTTCAGGCCGGGCCATCTCCAGCAGCGCACGCACGTCAGCCAGCAGGTTGTTCCAGGTTGGCGCGCCATCGCTGTCAGCCGGCAACGACAACGGGTTGAAGCGACGGAACGGGCGGATATCGGCCATCTCGGCTTCACGGGAAACAGCCGGCACATCGGGCGCTGCCTGCATGGCCGGCAGTTGCAGGCAGAAGTAGCCTAATTGCACGCAACGTGCCTCTGGCACCCCAGCCCAGCGCGGCACGGCAATACTGTCCCAGGCGCGCAGGCGGCCCTTGAGCCGCGCCGCCTCGGCCTTGCCCATGCCCATCTGCTGGTAGTGTTCTGCTTCGATTTCGCCAGCGGTCAAGGTCACCACCCAGGCTTCGTCGGCCTGGCTGTAAAGGCCATAGGCCGCCAGCTCGGCATCATCGGCATGGGGTGCGATCACCATCAGGCGACGGCGCTGCATGTCGACGCCGGGGGTTATCCACAGGCGCGGCTGGCCCTGCACGCGACAGTGACGGCCGCGCACGCGCAGCGTACCCGCCTGCAGCGGTGCAGCCAGCCCGGTCAGGTTCAGGAAGCGAACGCCGTCGACACCACGCTCGAACGTCTGCCGGTCAGCGCGCTCATCGCCCAGCAGCTCGACACAGGGGTCGAGAAAACGCCCCAGCCACCTGCTTTTTACCCGCACCTCGACGATCAGCGTTTCATTACCCTGCAGCGCCGTATCGACCTTGAGCACGCCGTCACGCAAGGTGACAGGCGCTTCGCGGGTCTGCTCGCCGAAGTCGTAGGCGTAGTCTTCGTTCGGGGCATAGAAAAGATGATCGGCGAACCAGGCTTCGTGGCCCGCCCAGAGCAGTGGCAGCAGCAACAACGGCAGCCACCACCAGGTGAATGTGCCCAGGGCAACCAGCACCGCCAGGCCAGCCAGCAGCCCCAGGCGCTTGTTGCGCCGATGGCGCTTGAGCAACTGCTGTTTGCGGCTCACGCCTGGAACACCGGCACAGGGTTGCACCAACGGTCTTTGTACTCGCGGTCGGCACGGCCGAACGAGAAGCGCAGAGGCTTGTTGCGTGCGCGAGCCTCTTCCCAGGCAGCCTGGGTGTTGAGGAAGCTCAGTACGCTGCCAGGGCTGAAGGCCTTGGTCTCAGGGTCGACGCCGCCATTGACGTACTCGACACTGATCCACTGCGGCGCTTCCACCCGGTAGACCAGCTGGATGGCGATAGGCTTGTCGTCGAGCAACAGCACCGAGCCGATCAGCAACTCACGCAGACGCTCGAGCACATCGGCCATACGCTCGGCACCGGTGGCCGGGAACCCCCAGCGGCGCTGGAACAGGTCGCAGTACATGGCAGCGATCTGCTGAGCACTGAAATCGGCAATCGGGCGCACCACACCACCCGCCTCTTCCAGCAGGCGCAACTCGCGGCGCTGGTTGTAGCGGAATTTCTTCGACAGGTCTTCATGGGCGCGGGCCATCGCCAGCTGCTCTTTCTGAGCCTTCAGGCCGCTGAAGCGCCCCTGGTTCAGCTCGGACAGGTAGCGCGCGGTATGGCGCAAGGGTGCGGCGGCGTCGCCCGCGGCTGGCAGAATGATCTCGGCATTGCCCAGGTCGAACAGGCCTTTCTTGCCGGCACGCTTGAGCACGTCCTTGGACAGCGCCAAATGACGCCCCCAAGTGGCAATGCCAGCCTTCAGCTCGCCTGCCTGATGCCAACCCAGGTAACGCACGGGGATCTGCGCCAGGTCCGCCAATCGTTCGATCACCAGCGGGTGCGTGGCAACGCTACCACCGAACCGCTCCCACGCCTCGGCGTAGGCGGCGGCGTCGATTACCTGCCAGCCACGCTCACGCACAGCCTGAATATGATTGAGCATCACTTGCGCACCGCCAGCGCACTGACTTGCGGCAGCTGCCAGAAGGTTTCACGCACGGCCTGATCGGAGAAACGCTCGTGCAGGCGCTGCAGCATGTGCGAGGCGCATGCTTCGCGCTGCTGCTCATCCAGCAACGCCATGTGCTTCAAGCCCTGGGCCAGCTGCGAGGCATCGCCGAGGGGGAACAACACACCCACGCCTTCGACCACTTCACGAGCCCCACCGCAGGCCGTTGCCAGCACCGGTACGCCGGCCACCATGGCTTCGAGCAGGACCATCCCGAACGGCTCATGATCGGAACTGAGTGCGAACACGTCGAACGCCTGGAAGTAGCGGCGCGCATCCGCGACCTGGCCGAGGAAGTCGACCTGCCCGGCAATGCCCAGCTCGCCAGCCAACGCCTTGAGCTTGCCTTCCAGCCGCCCCGTGCCGAGGATCGTCAGACGAGCGCCGGCCGGCAGCTCTGGCAGGGCTTGGGCAAAACCGCGCAGCAAGGTCGCCTGGTCCTTGTCCGGGTGCAGGCGCCCGACATTGCCGACGACCCACGCCTGCGCATCCAGGCCAAGGGCCTGACGCGCTTGCGCGCGCGGCACCAGCGAAGCCTGCAGGGCCTCGATGTCGATACGGTTGTACAGCGTCTGGATCCGCTCGGCCGGCCACCCAGGCAGGCAGCGGCGCATGTCGTCGCGCACCGCGTCCGACACGCCAAGCAGGCTCAGCCGCTTGCTGAACAGGTTGGCGAACAGGCGCCGCCCCTTGCGTTCATAGTCGCCGAACGCATGGTGCACCCCGATCACCGGCAGGCCGGTCGCCAACAAAGCCACGTAGATCGGCTTGAAGCGGTGGGCGATGCAGAAGCTGAAATTGCGCTCGGCCGCGATACGGCGCAGGGCGCGTATGGCGCCGAGCTTCAGGCCGCGAACGGCCTTGGAGCTGAATTGCAGGAACAGCACTTCGTCCGACGCGCAGCCAGCCGCAACCTGCGGGTCGGCGGCGCCGGTGAGAAAGACCGTGGTGACCTTGTAGCCACTGCCTTGGAACAGGCTGGCGTACTGACGGGCACAGTCCAGGAACGGCCCGTCATAACCATGGCAGAACTGCAGGATGCGCGGCTCAGAGCGGCTGGTCATACGCGGCGGCGCCGTCCTTCACAACGAGAATGTCTTCCATGATCAGGTACTGCAGGTCCGAGCCGAAGAACATGTTCAGCGCATCGGTCGGCGAGCAGATCATCGGCTCGCCGCGGCGGTTGAGCGACGTGTTCAGCGACACGCCATTGCCGGTCAGGTCTTCCAGCGCCTTCATCATGTCGTAGTAACGCGGGTTGTACTCACGCTTGAGCACCTGGGCGCGGGAAGTGCCGTCCTCGTGCACCACTTCCGGCACGCGGGTCTTCCACTCTTCAGCCACTTCGAAGGTGAAGGTCATGAACGGCGCCGGGTGATCGATCTTGATCATTTGCGGGGCGACGGTGTCGAGCATCGACGGGCAGAAAGGCCTCCAGCGTTCGCGGAACTTGATCTGGTGGTTGATACGGTCAGCCACCCCTTCGACGCTCGGGCAGCCGATGATCGAACGGCCACCCAACGCGCGCGGGCCGAATTCCATGCGGCCCTGGAACCAGGCCACCGGGTTGCCGTCGACCATGATCCTGGCGATCTGCTGAGGCATGTCGTCGAGCTTGCGCCATTTCGGCTGGTTCGGGTGACGGGCACAGGCGGCGATCACGTCTTCGTTGGAGTACGAAGGGCCGAGGTAGACGTGCTCCATCTTCTCGACCGGTACGCCACGGGCGTGGGACACATAGGCGGCAGCACCGACCGCAGTACCGGCGTCACCGGAAGCCGGCTGGACGAACAGCTCTTTGACGTCCGGGCGGGCGATGATCTTCTGGTTGAGCTTGACGTTCAGCGCGCAGCCGCCGGCAAAGGCCAGCTTGCCGGTTTCACGCAGGGTGTCGCCCAGGTAGTGGTCGATCATCTGCAGGGCCAGCTTCTCGAACAACGCCTGCATGCTCGCTGCGTAATGGATATAGGGCTCGTCGGCAATGTCGCCTTCGCGCTTGGGGCCCAGCCATTCGATCAGTTTCGGCGAGAAGTAGAAGCCCTTGCCCTTCTCTTTATAGCGGCGCAGGCCGATGACGTTGGCGTACTCGGTGTTGATCACCAGTTCGCCGTTCTCGAAGCTGGCCAGGCGGGAGAAGTCGTATTTGCTCGCATCGCCATAGGGCGCCATGCCCATGACCTTGAACTCGCCATCGAGCATTTCGAAGCCGAGGAACTCGGTGATCGCACCGTACAGGCCGCCCAGCGAATCCGGGTCGAAGAACTCTTTGATCTTGTGGATCTTGCCGTTTTCGCCATAGCCGAAGAACGTGGTGGCGTACTCACCCTTGCCGTCGATACCGAGGATCGCAGTCTTTTCCTTGAAGCCCGAGCAGTGATAGGCACTGGAGGCATGCGCCAGGTGGTGCTCGACCGGCTCGATCTTGACTTTTTTCGGGTCGAAGCCCAGTTGCTCCAGGCACCAGACGATCTTCTTGCGGTAGCGCTTGTAGCGACGGTTGCCCATCAGAATCGCGTCCAGGGCCCGGTCCGGTGCGTACCAGTAGCGCTTGGCATAGTGCCAGCGAGCCTTGCCGAACAGGCTGATCGGGGCGAACGGGATAGCGACCACGTCGACATCGGACGGCTTGATGCCAGCCTGTTCCAGGCAGAACTTCGCCGACTCGTAAGGCATGCGGTTCTTCGCATGCTTGTCACGCACGAAGCGCTCTTCTTCGGCGGCGGCAATCAGTTTGCCGTCGATGTACAGGGCCGCGGAAGGGTCATGGCTAAGGGCGCCGGACAGGCCAAGAATCGTCAATGCCAAGGGATCAGCCTCTTCATTCGGTAGAGATGCGCCAGCGGCCTCAGGGGCGGGTGACGGCTAAAAGGCGGGATTATAACGCAAACACTTGCAACTGGCCCTATCGCCGGCAAGGCGGCTCCGACAGGCGCGGCGCGGCGTTAAGCGCGTGCCGCGCCGGCGACAGGGGCAGACTGGGCAACCGCTCTATTCAGCGATCAACCAGTCCATGCGGTAGCTGCCGGCAGTCTGCGCCAGCTCTCTGGCCAGCCAGGGCAGCAGCGCCTTGAGTTCGTCTTCCAGCCCCCATGGCGGGTTGGCAATGGCCAGGCCCGAACCATTGAGGCCTTGTGGGCTGTCCTGGTGGTGAACATACAGCTCGACCCGCAGCAGCTTGGGCGCGCCAGTGCTGGTCAGGTCCTGATAGAACCGTGTGAGCGAGCGCTGGTCCTTGATCGGGTACCAGATGGCCGCGACGGTCTGGCGCATGCGGCCGATCGCCTCTTTCAGCGACGTGGTGCAGCGCTTGAGCTCATCGGCTTGCTCGAACGGCGGATCGATCAGCATGATCGCGCGTTTTTCCGCCACTGGCAGCAATGCCCGCGGCACGTGCCAGCCCTCGCCCAGGTGCACCACCACGCGCGGGTCTTTCTTCATGTTTTCTTTGAGCAGCGGCCCGTCTTCAGGGTGCTTTTCGTTGAGCAGGGCACGGTCCTGCTGGCGCATCAGCCGGCGGGCAAGCTCCGGCGAACCGGGGTAGTAGCGCAGCTCGCCATCGCTGTTCAGGCGCTTGATGACGCGAAGGTAATCGGCGGCGATGGCCGGCAGATCATCGCGATTCCACAAGCGCCCGACCCCTTCCAGGTACTCACCGGTACGGGTGGCCTGGTCGCCTTGCAGGTCATAGAGACCCAGGCCGGCGTGGGTGTCGATATAGGCGAACGGCTGTTCTTTGCGCGACATCAGGGCGATGAGGCGGGTCAGCACGATGTGCTTGAGGACGTCGGCATGGTTGCCGGCGTGGAAGGCGTGACGATAGTTCATGGCAACTCCTGCGCGGGCAGCAAGTTTACCTTGCCTTGCCGGCGGAGTCAGGCCTGGCTGCCGTTCGACAGCGCCCCGACCGCCAGTTACCGGCGATCAGGGCACCTCGACCCGACAGGTGTCAGGTATTACTTTTCAGAGTGATACGCAGCATCAGCGGTTTCAAAGCGCGAAACCATGCTGTTCGTCGGGCTGCCGAGCTTGCTCACCACGACGATGGCGATGCTGGCGAACAGGAAGCCTGGGATGATTTCGTACAACCCGATGGTGTCGAACTGCTTCCACAGGATCACGGTCAGCGCACCGACCACGATACCGGCCAGCGCACCGTTACGGGTCATGCCTTTCCACAGTACCGAGATCAGCACGACCGGACCGAAGGCGGCACCGAAGCCGGCCCAGGCATAGGCCACCAGACCTAGCACGCGGTTTTCCGGGTTGGCAGCCATGGCGATGGCGATCAGCGCCACGGCCAGTACCATCAGGCGCCCCACCCAGACCAGCTCACGCTGCGAGGCGCTCTTGCGCAGGAAGGCTTTGTAGAAGTCCTCGGTCAAAGCACTGGAGCACACCAGCAACTGGCAGCTCAAGGTGCTCATGACCGCAGCCAGGATGGCCGACAGCAGCACACCGGCCACCCATGGATTGAACAGGATCTTCGCCAGCTCGATGAACACACGCTCGCGGTTCTCGGTGACCGGGCCGGCCAGGTCAGGATTGGCCGAGAAATAGGCGATACCGAAGAAGCCCACGGCGCAGGTACCGGCCAGGCACAGGATCATCCAGGTCATGGAAATGCGGCGCGCCTTGGCGATGGATTTCACCGAGTCGGCGGCCATGAAGCGCGCCAGGATGTGCGGCTGACCGAAGTAGCCCAGGCCCCAGCCCATCAGCGAAATGATGCCGATGAAGGTCGCACCCTTGAGCATGTCGAAGTTCGCCGGGTTCTGCGCTTCGATTGCCAGGATGGTCGTGTCGAATCCGCCGGTGGAGATCAGCACGATGATCGGGGTCAGGATCAGCGCGAAGATCATCAGCGTAGCCTGCACGGTGTCTGTCCAGCTAACCGCCAGGAAGCCACCGATGAAGGTGTAGGCGATGGTCGCCGCAGCGCCGGCCCACAGCGCAGTCTCGTAGGACATGCCGAAAGTGCTTTCGAACAGGCGGGCGCCAGCGACGATACCGGAGGCGCAATAGATGGTGAAGAACACCAGGATGACGATGGCGGAAATGATCCGCAGCAGGCCACTGCTGTCTTCGAAGCGGCTGGAGAAGTAGTCCGGCAGGGTCAGCGCATCGCCATTGTGCTCGGTCTGCACCCGCAGACGGCCAGCGACGAACAACCAGTTGAGGTAAGCGCCGACGGTCAGGCCGATGGCGATCCAGGCCTCGGACAGGCCTGAGAAGTAGATGGCGCCCGGCAGGCCCATCAACAGCCAGCCGCTCATGTCGGAAGCACCAGCGGAAAGCGCGGTGACCACGCTACCCAGGCTGCGACCGCCCAGAATGTAGTCGGAAAGGTTGTTGGTGGAGCGATAGGCGGCGAAGCCGATCAGTACCATTACCGCGATATAGATCACGAAAGTGATCGTTAGTGGATTGCCCATGCTTGTGCCCTGGCGTTTGTTTTTATGTCATGTACAACCGAATCGGGACGGTTGCACCCAGGCGGCGAATCCTATGCAACAACGTTAATGGGGTGCAACCACTTTTCATCGGCCAGTTGCACCTTCTCGTGCATTTTCAGGTCATGCCGCTTTTTTGCTCCTTTCTGGAGCAAAACCTGCTTTTTTCAGAACAAAATGCATCAGAAAGAGGCAGCTTTAGCGCGTAGGATTATTCATCAGACGAGTTGCACCTCTTCCGCCAAAAAATAGGGTTGCACCTGGTTGCACCTGAAATGTCCTACGGCTACTCTTGGCGTTAGCTTAGGCCACAACCGTGGCAATAACGAGGATAAGAAATGGCGACGACCACCCTTGGGGTCAAACTCGATGACCCTACCCGTGAACGACTCAAGGCAGCTGCGCAGTCTATCGACCGCACGCCGCACTGGTTGATCAAGCAAGCGATCTTCAACTACCTGGAGAAGCTGGAGGGTGGCGCCACCCTGACCGAACTCAACGGTCAGGCCAACAACCCGGCCGACGATGCCGGTGAAGTACAGCCCGACCACGCGCACCAGTGTTTCCTGGAGTTCGCTGAGAGCATCCTGCCACAGTCGGTGCTGCGCTCGGCCATTACAGCCGCCTACCGCCGCCCCGAGCAGGAAGTGGTGCCGATGTTGCTGGAACAGGCGCGCCTGAGCGCGCCACTGGCCGAGGCGACCAACAAGATGGCCGCCGGGATCGCCGAGAAGCTGCGCAACCAGAAGAGCGCTGGCGGCCGCGCCGGCATCGTCCAGGGCCTGCTGCAGGAATTCTCCCTGTCATCCCAGGAAGGCGTGGCGCTGATGTGCCTGGCCGAAGCCCTGCTGCGCATCCCCGACAAAGGCACCCGTGATGCGCTGATCCGCGACAAGATCAGCAGTGGCAACTGGCATCCGCACCTGGGCAACAGCCCGTCGCTGTTCGTCAACGCGGCCACCTGGGGCTTGCTGCTCACCGGCAAGCTGGTCTCCACCCACAACGAAGCCGGCCTCACCACCTCGCTCACCCGCATCATCGGCAAGAGCGGCGAACCGATGATCCGCAAGGGCGTCGACATGGCCATGCGCCTGATGGGCGAACAGTTCGTCACCGGCGAGACCATCGCCGAGGCGCTGGCCAACGCCAGCCGCTTCGAATCCAAAGGCTTCCGCTACTCCTACGACATGCTCGGCGAAGCCGCGCTGACCGAGCACGACGCGCAGAAATACCTGGCGTCTTACGAGCAGGCGATCCACTCGATCGGCAAGGCCTCCCACGGCCGTGGCATCTATGAAGGCCCTGGCATCTCGATCAAGCTCTCGGCACTGCACCCACGCTACAGCCGCGCTCAATACGAGCGGGTGATGGAAGAGTTGTACCCGCGCCTGCTGTCGCTGACCCTGCTGGCCAAGCAATATGACATCGGCCTGAACATCGACGCTGAAGAGGCCGACCGCCTGGAGCTGTCGCTCGACCTGCTCGAGCGCCTGTGCTTCGAGCCATCGCTGGCCGGCTGGAACGGCATCGGCTTCGTCATCCAGGCCTACCAGAAGCGCTGCCCGTATGTGATCGACTATGTCATCGACCTGGCCAAACGCAGCCGCCACCGTCTGATGATCCGCCTGGTGAAAGGCGCCTACTGGGACAGCGAAATCAAGCGCGCCCAGGTCGAGGGCCTGGAAGGCTATCCGGTCTACACCCGCAAGGTGTACACCGACGTTTCCTACGTCGCTTGCGCCCGCAAGCTGCTGTCAGTACCGGAAGCCATCTACCCGCAGTTCGCCACCCACAACGCCCATACCTTGTCGGCCATCTACCACATCGCCGGCCAGAACTATTACCCGGGGCAGTACGAGTTCCAATGCCTGCACGGCATGGGCGAACCGCTGTACGAGCAGGTTGTCGGTAAAGTCTCGGAAGGCAAGCTGAACCGCCCGTGCCGCGTTTACGCGCCGGTCGGCACCCACGAAACCCTGCTCGCCTACCTGGTGCGCCGCCTGCTGGAAAACGGCGCGAACACCTCGTTCGTCAACCGCATTGCCGACCACTCGATCTCCATCCAGGAACTGGTCGCCGACCCGGTCGCCAGCATCGAGCGCATGGCCACCCAGGAAGGCAGCATCGGCCTGCCGCACCCGCGCATCCCGTTGCCGCGTGACCTTTATGGCAGTGAGCGGGCCAACTCGGCCGGTATCGACATGGCCAACGAACACCGCCTGGCGTCGCTGTCCTGCGCCATGCTGGCCACGGCACACAATGACTGGAAAGCCACCCCATTGCTCGCCTGCGCCACCAGCGAAGGCGCTGCCACCGCGGTACTGAACCCGGCGGACCATCGCGATGTGGTCGGCCACGTGCAGGAAGCCACCGTTGCCGACGTCGACAACGCCATCCAGTGCGCGCTCAATGCGGCACCGATCTGGCAGGCCACGCCGCCCGCCGAGCGTGCAGCGATTCTGGAGCGCACCGCTGACCTGATGGAAGCCGAGATCCAGCCGCTGATGGGCCTGCTCATCCGCGAGGCCGGCAAGACCTTCGCCAACGCCATCGCCGAAGTGCGCGAGGCCGTCGACTTCCTGCGCTACTACGCCGTGCAGGCGCGCAACGATTTCAGCAACGACGCCCACCGCCCGCTGGGCCCGGTGGTGTGCATCAGCCCATGGAACTTCCCGCTGGCCATCTTCACCGGCCAGGTCGCCGCAGCCTTGGCTGCCGGTAACCCAGTGCTGGCCAAACCAGCGGAGCAGACGCCACTGATCGCGGCCCAGGCGGTGCGCCTGCTGCTCGAAGCCGGCATTCCGGAAGGCGTGCTGCAACTGCTGCCAGGGCGCGGCGAAACCGTGGGTGCCGGCCTGGTCGGCGACGAACGCGTCAAGGGCGTGATGTTCACCGGGTCCACCGAAGTGGCGCGCCTGCTGCAGCGCAACGTTGCCGGCCGCCTGGACAACCAGGGCCGCCCGATCCCGCTGATCGCCGAAACCGGTGGCCAGAACGCGATGATCGTCGACTCCTCGGCATTGACCGAGCAAGTGGTGATCGACGTGGTGTCCTCGGCCTTCGACAGTGCCGGCCAGCGCTGCTCGGCCCTGCGCGTGCTGTGCCTGCAGGAAGACTCGGCTGACCGCGTGATCGAGATGCTCAAAGGTGCCATGGCCGAAAGCCGCCTGGGCAACCCGGACCGCCTGGCGGTAGACATTGGCCCGGTGATCGATGCCGAAGCCAAGGCCGGTATCGAGAAGCACATCCAGGGCATGCGTGAAAAAGGCCGCCCGGTTTATCAGGTGGCGATCGCAGAGGCTGCTGAAACCAAGCGTGGCACCTTCGTGATGCCGACCCTGATCGAGCTGGAGAGCTTCGATGAGCTCAAGCGCGAGATCTTCGGCCCAGTACTGCACGTGGTGCGTTACAACCGCCGCAACCTCGATCAGTTGATCGAGCAGATCAACAACTCCGGCTACGGCCTGACCCTCGGCGTGCATACCCGCATCGACGAGACCATCGCCAAGGTGGTGGAGAACGCCAACGCCGGCAACATGTACGTCAACCGCAACATCGTGGGTGCGGTGGTGGGCGTGCAGCCGTTCGGTGGTGAAGGCCTGTCCGGTACCGGCCCGAAAGCGGGTGGCCCTCTGTACCTGTACCGCCTGCTGTCGACCCGCCCGACCGACGCCATCGGCCGGCACTTCCAGCAACAGGACGGCGAAGGCAAACCGGACCGCACCCTGCACGAACAGCTGATCAAACCGCTGCACAGCCTCAAAGCCTGGGCCCAGAACAACCAGCAAGCGGAGCTGGCCACGCTGTGCGACCAGTTCGCCAGCCAGTCGCAGAGCGGCATCGCCCGCCTGCTGCCAGGCCCGACCGGCGAGCGCAACACCTACACCATCCTGCCGCGAGAGCACGTGCTGTGCCTGGCAGACAACGAAGCCGACCTGCTGGCACAGTTCGCTGCAGTCCTGGCGGTGGGCAGCTCGGCAGTGTGGGTGGATGGCGAGCCAGGCAAAGCCCTGCGCGGTCGCCTGCCAAAAGAGCTGCAGGCCAAGGTCAAGCTGGTGGCGGACTGGAGCAAGGATGAGGTGGCGTTCGACGCGGTGATCCATCACGGCGACTCCGACCAACTGCGTGGCGTGTGCCAGCAAGTGGCCAAACGCGCCGGTGCGATCGTCGGCGTGCACGGCTTGTCCAGCGGCGACCATCAGATTGCCTTGGAGCGGCTGGTGATCGAGCGGGCGGTGAGTGTGAATACCGCTGCAGCGGGGGGTAATGCCAGCTTGATGACCATTGGCTGAACAGGCTGAGGTAACGAAAAGGAGAGCTTCGGCTCTCCTTTTTTTGCCTGTCTCGAAACAGAGGAATGTGGTGGGAAATTTCTCTCAGCGTATAAAGTTGAAATGCTCCACACGCACGCCAAACACGCGTCCCATTCCTCGTTTTGAACCCATATCACCCAAACTTATCAATCTCCCCCCTCACCAGCCGATTCCCTACACTCGCAGCATCCCGCCTCAGGACCGCCACCATGCCCGAGACCCTGCTCAGCCCCCGCAACCTCGCCTTCGAACTCTTTGAGGTGCTCGACGCAGAAGCCCTGACCCAGCGCCCGCGCTTCGCCGAGCACAGCCGCGAAACGTTCGACGCCGCGCTGACCACCGCCCGCACCATCGCCGAAAAGTACTTCGCCCCGCACAACCGCAAGGCCGATGAAAACGAGCCGCGCTATGTGGATGGCCGCGCCGAACTGATCCCCGAGGTGAAACCGGCGGTCGATGCCTTTCTCGAAGCAGGCTTCCTCAATGCCAACCGCGACTTCGAAGTCGGCGGCATGCAGCTGCCCAGCCTGGTCTCGCAAGCCTGCTTTGCCCACTTCCAGGCCGCCAACGCCGGCACCACGGCCTACCCGTTCCTGACCATGGGCGCGGCCAACCTGATCGAAAGCTTCGGCAACGATGAGCAGAAACGTCTGTTCCTGCAGCCGATGATCGAGGGGCGCTACTTCGGCACCATGGCGCTGACCGAACCCCACGCCGGCTCGTCGCTGGCCGATATCCGCACCCGTGCCGAAGCTGTCGGCGATGGCAGCTACCGGATCAAAGGCAACAAGATCTTCATTTCCGGCGGCGACCACGAACTGTCGGAAAACATCGTGCACATGGTCCTGGCCAAGCTGCCGGATGCACCAGCCGGGGTGAAAGGCATTTCGCTGTTCATCGTCCCGAAATTCCTGGTCAATCAGGACGGCAGCCGTGGCGAACGCAACGACGTGCTGCTGGCCGGGTTGTTCCACAAGATGGGCTGGCGCGGCACCACGTCCACCGCGCTGAACTTCGGCGATAACGGGCAGTGTGTCGGCTATCTGGTGGGCCAGCCGCACCAGGGCCTGGCCTGCATGTTCCAGATGATGAACGAGGCACGTATCGGTGTCGGCATGGGCGCGGTCATGCTCGGTTACGCCGGCTACCTGTACGCGTTGGAATACGCGCGCCAACGGCCCCAGGGTCGGTTGCCGGACAACAAGGATCCTCGAAGCGCTGCGGTTCCAATCATCAGCCACACCGACGTCAAGCGCATGCTGCTGGCGCAGAAGGCCTACGTGGAAGGTGCCTTCGACCTGGGCCTGTACGCCGCGCGGCTGTTCGACGACACCCACACCGCCAGCGACGAAAACGGCCGCGCTCAAGCCCAGCAACTGCTCGACCTGCTGACCCCGATCGTCAAGTCCTGGCCATCGACCTTCTGCCTCAAGGCCAACGAACTGGCGATTCAGATCCTCGGCGGCCACGGCTACACCCGCGAATACCCGGTGGAGCAGTACTACCGCGACAATCGCCTGAACCCGATCCACGAAGGCACCGAGGGCATCCAGTCGCTAGACCTGCTCGGACGCAAGCTGGCGCAAAACAATGGCGCCGGCCTCAAGCAACTGATTCGGTTGATCGCCAGCACCGCGGAGCGCGCCAGCCACCACCCCAATCTTGATACCTTGCGCCAACCCCTCGAGCAACTGGTCAGTCGCCTGCAAGCCGTGACCCTTGCCCTGCTGGGTGATCTTGCCCAAGGCCAGATTGCCGACGCCCTTGCCAACTCGGCGCTGTACCTCAAGGCCTTTGGCCATTGCGTGATCGGCTGGCGCTGGCTGGAGCAAGCGATCCATGCCGAACTTGGCCTGCTCAAGGGCAATGCCGCAGACCGCGACTTCTACCTGGGCAAACTGCAGGCAGCCCGTTATTTCCTGACTTGGGAAGTACCAGGCTGCCATAATGACCTGGCATTGCTCGAGGCGCGCGACAACACTTGCCTCGGCATGCAGGACGAGTGGTTCTAAGGGGGAGCCACCGTGTACACGGAGGCTTGCGCATGTTCGATTCCAGCGCCCTGCTGCGCCAGCGCTTTGCTGCGCTGCGCAGTACGGCCGAGTTGTTTTCCCTACGCCATGTAAAACAGTCGCACCAAGCGCTGTCGGTTCGCCGCAATGTCGCCGAACCGCCATGCTTCAGCCTGGACGAAGGCGCCATGCTCACCGTGCGGGTCAATGGCGTGGAGGCCTATGCGGCGACTGCCGACCTGTCCCAGGCTGGGCTGCAGCGCGCCCTGGAGCAAGCCGAGACGCTGGCCCGGCAGATCGCCCGGCACAGCCTGCTGGACCTGCGCGACCAGCCCGTGGCCAGCGCACGCCACGATCATGTCTCGCCCAACTTCGACCAGCCCGTCCCCAGCCTTGCCGATTGCCTGGGCCTGCTCGCCGCCGAATCGGCCAGCGTGCCCAAGGACAGCCGCCTGGTGGACTGGCAGGCCAGCCTGGGCTTGAGCCTGGTCGAGCAAACCTACCTCAACTCCGCCGGCGCCGAACTGCGCCATGCCCAACGTTTTCTGTTCCCAGGCCTTGGCGTAACGGCCAGCGATGGCCAGGACAGCCAAAGCCGCAGCCTTGGCCGTGACAACTTCGGCCAGCAGGGTGGTTTCGAAATCATCGAGCGCTGTGGCCTGGTCGGCGCGGCCAGCCGGGTAGCCGACGAGGCACTGCAATTGCTGCTGGCCCCGAACACCCCCAGCGGCCCGCGCGACCTGCTGTTGATGCCCGACCAGATGATGCTGCAGATCCACGAATCCATTGGCCACCCACTGGAGATGGACCGCATCCTCGGCGACGAACGCAACTACGCCGGCACCAGCTTCGTCAACGCCAGCGACTTCGGCCACCTGCAGTACGGTTCCAGCCTGCTCAACGTGACCTTCGACCCAACCATCGGCGAAGAGCTGGCCAGTTACAGCTTCGATGACGACGGCAGTGCCGCCAGCAAGCAGTTCCTGATCCGCGACGGCCTGCTGCTGCGCCCGCTGGGCGGGGCGCTGTCGCAGTTCCGCTCCGGCCTGGACGGCGTGGCCAACAGCCGCGCCTGCGGCTGGAACCGGGCCCCCATCGACCGCATGGCCAACCTCAACATCGAGCCGGGCGACCAGTCTCTCGAGCAACTGATCGGAGGCATCGAGCACGGCATCCTGATGCGTACCAACCGTTCCTGGTCCATCGACGATGCGCGCAACAAATTCCAGTTCGGCTGCGAATGGGGCCAACTGATCGAGAACGGCCAGCTCAAGGGCATCGTCAAGAACCCGAGTTACCGCGGCATCTCTGCGCAGTTCTGGCGCAACCTGTCGGCAGTCGGCGACCGCAGCACCTTCCAGGTGCTGGGCACGCCCAACTGCGGCAAGGGCGAGCCCAACCAGGTGGTGCGCGTAGGGCACGCCTCGCCGGCCTGCGTGTTCCGCCAGATCGACGTATTCGGAGGAGACGCGTGATGAAACAGGCTTTCGAAACCCTGGTCGGGGACGTGCGCGCCGCCCTGCACGCGGGCGAGCAGTTCACCCTGAGCTACAGCGCCGAGCAGTCGCAATTCGTGCGTTTCAACCACGCCAAGGTCCGCCAGGCCGGCGAAGTGAGCCAGGCCAGCGCGCAACTGCGGCTGATCCGCGATGGCCGCCAGGCCGAACAGCACGTGACCTTGAGCGGCGATGCGCAGCTGGATCGCCAACGCCTGGCGGATGCGCTGCAGCAGCTGCGCCAGACACTGCCACTGCTCGCCGTCGACCCTTACCTGCGCCTGGACGAGAGCGCCTGGCACAGCCACAGCCAACAAGCGCAGGCGCTGCCAGACCTGAGCGAAGTGCTGGCGCTGCTGGAGCATGAAGCCGGTGACCTCGACCTGGTCGGTATATACGCCGCGGGCCCGATCTGCCGAGGCTTCGCCAGCTCGTTCGGCGCCTTCGGCTGGCACCAGGCCAACAGCTTCAACTTCGATTGGAGCCTGTTCCACCCAAACGGCGAGGCGGTGAAGGCCAACTATGCCGGCCAGCGGTGGAGCGCCGACGACTTCAGCGCACGCCTGCGCCAGGCGCGGGAGCAGTTGGGCTTTCTCGGGCGCCCGGCGGTCACCCTCAAGCCGGGCAACTACCGCGCTTTCCTGGCGCCGGCAGCGATGGACGAGATCGCCGGCATGCTGTGTTGGGGCGGTTTTTCCGCGCAGGCCCTGGCGACTGGCAACAGTGCCTTGCAGCGCCTGTACAACGGCGATGTGCGGCTTAGCCCGCTGGTGAGCTTCTCCGAGCAAGTCAGCGGTTCGTTGAGCCCGGCGTTTTCCGATGAAGGCTCACCGCGCCTGGATGTGCCGCTGATTCAGCAAGGACAGGCGCAGCAACGGCTGATCAGTGCCCGCAGCGCTGCTGAGTTCGAGTTGCTGGCCAATGGCGCAGACAGCTACGAATCGCCCTGCGCCCTCAGCCTGGCAGCGGGAAATCTTGCCAACGCAGACATCCTGGCGCGGTTGGGTACTGGCCTGTACATCAGCAACCTGTGGTACCTGAACTACTCGGACCTGCCGGCAGCGCGCATGACCGGGCTCACCCGCTTCGCGACCTTCTGGGTGGAAAACGGTCAGATCCAGGGGCCGGTAAGCACCATGCGTTTCGATGACAGCCTGTACAACTTGCTGGGCAGCCAGCTGGAAGACCTGACCTGTGAGCGGGAAATGATCCTGTCGACCAGCACCTATGGACAACGCAGCACTGGGTCGAGTCATTTGCCCGGGGCACTGGTCAAAGGCCTGACATTGACACTATAGGAGGGCAATACCAACCTCTTCGCAGGCCTGACCAGACTGTGAAGAGGAGTATAATGCAGAGCATGCTACGGATACCCTGTGCTAGGGAACCATGTCAATGCTACCCAGCCCTATTATCGAACCCCTACGTGCTTCGAATACTGTTGGTTTCATTCCACAAGGCCATGACTTCAACAGACTTCCGGACCGGAATGGGCTGATAATTTCTAGCGGGCAGTTTAGGTTGGCTAATACGACTCTCGTACGGCCCAAGAGCCGCTTTTAGCCTGACTGCATGCACCTCCGTCATACCCGTATAACTAATGTTGATTTTTGGAGCATCCCGTGCTGACGGAGGTAAAGTCTGTGAGATGTGAATGTGTTTAGAGTCCAACCCTCTCTCGATGGAGTTAATGACATCTCTCACAGCTGTGGCTGATACCTTATCCGTCATTGGAAGATAGCTCTTCATATACTTGGCAAAACCCTTCGGGTCGTAAGCAGCAGTATCCTGCACCATTCGATTTATTCCAATCCCATCGTCCAGCCCAGCCATCGACTGCGGCGCTAGAACCTCTGCCGCCGGGCCGTAGCTAATTATTTTATTATGCGCGGGCGTCCCCCTACTAAAGAAGTCTACAAAAGGCCCGCGCCCCACTTCCCGACCTGCCAAAAATTGAAGAGTAGGAATGCCAGCACGCCCGCTCGGGTCGATAAAGTTGACGGGATCTCCTCGACAATAGGCATAATCATTAATACCCGCCGATGTAAAGGGGCCAGACTTATCAGGAGAGCAGAAGCGCCGGAGTCTGGGACTGTAAAAACGCTCGCCATTGCCCAGCGCATACACCGTCTGCCGCGGAAGGTAAAGTTCACCATTGAAACCCAAACTAAGTTTGGCCCTTCCAGGCACACCGTCGCAGCCGTACGCGTCGTAACAAAGCGCGTGATCGCCTGTGCTGCCAGTGATCGCCCTGAGCACCGATGAAGAGACGTCAGTCGCTATCAATCGCCTACAATCAGCCTGGCCCAGGACCAGCGGTAGCCGACCAGACCGCATCAGGCGTTCAGCCCCTGCGGCATCCATCAGCATGGCCAAACATCCTTTTTCGTAGAAAAACAGCATTTCCTGCTTCCTCGCCCAGGTAAGGCCCACCTCGACCCACAGCAATCGTGAGGCGAGAAACCTGCATGCCGTCACGCCTCCCTCTACAATCACCCTGTATCGTCGAATGCTCAACTGGTAAAAGTGATAGGACCGTCAAATATCTGGCTCTGCATCAAGCGGTTGAATCCGCAGGAACTCGGCAGGTCTCTGAGGTAACGCACCGGCTTTCCCCCTCCACATGAAACTGCCCGTGCCTGTCCAGCCCATGATTTGAGGATAAAATGCCCGAACGCACCCCGTTGGACCCCACCACCGCCCGCTGGATCCCCTGGGTGGTGGCCATCGCTTTCTTCATGCAGTCCCTGGACGGCACCATCCTCAACACCGCGCTGCCAGCCATGGCCCGCTCGCTGGCCGAAGACCCGCTGCGCATGCAGGGTGTGATCATCGCCTACATGCTCACCGTGGCCCTGCTGATCCCCGCCTCGGGCTGGATCGCCGACCGCTTCGGCACCAAGCGCATCTTCTTCAGTGCCATCCTGCTGTTCAGCTTCGGCTCGCTGCTGTGTGCCGCCGCCAATAGCCTCGGTTTCCTGATCTTTGCCCGTGTGGTGCAGGGCCTGGGCGGCGCCCTGATGCTGCCGGTCGGGCGGCTGGTGGTGCTGCGCGCCTACCCGCGCACCGAGTTGGTGCGCATCATGAGTTTCATCACCATCCCCGGCCTGCTGGGGCCGCTGCTGGGCCCGACGGTTGGCGGCTGGCTGGTGGAAATTCTCAGCTGGCACTGGATCTTCCTGCTCAACCTGCCGGTCGGCCTGATCGGCTGCTACGCCGTGTGGAAGTTCATCCCCGACCTGCGCGGCGCCGAACGGACCCGTTTCGACACGCCGGGCTTCCTGCTGTTCGGCGCCGCGATGGTGCTGATCACCATCGCCATGGAAGGCCTGGGCGAGCTGCACCTGCCGCACCTGCGGGTGATGCTGCTGTTGTTCGCCGGCATGGCATGCCTGGCGGCTTACTGGCTGCGCGCCGGGCGCGATCCCGAGCCGCTGTTCTCGCCCAGCCTGTTCCGGGTGCGCACCTTCGCCATCGGTATTCTGGGCAACCTGTTCGCCCGCCTGGGCAGCGGCGCCCTGCCGTTCCTGGTGCCGTTACTGTTGCAGGTGGCGCTGGGCTATTCGCCAGCGCAGGCCGGCATGAGCATGATCCCGCTGGCGGCGGCCGCGATGGTCGCCAAGTCCGTTGCCCGGCCGCTGATCGAGCGGCTCGGCTACCGTATCGTCCTCACTGGCAACACCGTGCTGCTCGGCCTGCTGCTGGCCAGCCTGGGGCTGGTCGACGGGCAAACCCCGTATGCCGTACTGCTGGTGCAACTGGCCCTGCTGGGCGCGGTGAACTCCATGCAGTTCACCGCCATGAACACGGTAACCCTGATCGACCTCGACGATGCCAGCGCCAGCAGCGGCAACAGCCTGCTATCGGTGGTCGCGCAGCTGTCGCTGAGCCTGGGCGTGGCCTGCGCAGGCGCACTGCTTGGCGGTTTCACCGCAGCTGGCAATGCCGATGGCGTGGACACCACCTTGGGCGCCTTCCAGCTGACCTTCGTGACCATCGGTATCATGGCCATGCTGGCGGCGGCGATCTTCCTGCAGCTGTCGCCGACGGACGGAAGGCGTGCCCGTCGTCCGGAACAGCACATGGAGTCTTAGGGCGAATGGCCATGAGGCTGGTAGACTGCGTGGCATTTTTCGCTTCGCAACGCAGGCCCGCCTCGTGACCACCGAAACCACCGCTTTTGCCACTTTGCCGCTGTCCGCCGCCATGCTGGCCAACCTGGACGCCCTCGGCTATGCCGCGATGACGCCGATCCAGGCCCAGAGCCTGCCCGTCATCCTCAGAGGCCAGGACCTGATTGCCCAGGCCAAGACCGGCAGCGGCAAGACCGCTGCCTTCGGCATCGGCCTGCTCAACCCGATCAACCCGCGTTACTTCGGTTGCCAGGCACTGGTTCTGTGCCCCACCCGCGAGCTTGCCGACCAGGTTGCCAAAGAGCTGCGCCGCCTGGCCCGCGCTGAAGACAACATCAAGATCCTCACCCTGTGCGGTGGGGTGTCGCTGGGCCCGCAGATCGCTTCGCTGGAGCATGGCGCGCACATCATCGTCGGCACCCCAGGGCGCATCCAGCAGCACCTGGACAAGGGTACCCTGGTGCTCGACGGGCTCAATACCCTGGTGCTGGACGAAGCCGACCGTATGCTCGACATGGGCTTTTTCGACGCCATCGCCAGCATCATCGGCAAGACCCCGTCGCGCCGCCAGACCCTGCTGTTCTCCGCCACTTACCCGGCCGGTATCGAGCAATTGGCCGCCGACTTCATGCGCAAGCCGCAGCAGGTCAAGGTCGAGAGCCTGCACACCGATAACCAGATCGAACAGCGCTTCATCGAGATCGACCCGCAACAGCGCCTGGAGGCCGTCACCCGCGTGCTCGGCCACTACCGCCCGCAGTCTTGCGTGGCGTTCTGCTTCACCAAGCAGCAGTGCGAAGATGTGGTCGCCCACCTCACCGCCAAGGGCATCGTGGCCCAGGCCCTGCACGGCGACCTCGAGCAGCGCGACCGTGACCAAGTGCTGACGATGTTCGCCAACCGCAGCACTTCGGTGCTGGTAGCCACCGATGTGGCTGCACGCGGTCTGGATATCGATGGCCTGGACATGGTCATCAACGTGGAGCTGGCGCGCGATGCCGAAATCCACGTGCACCGCGTCGGCCGTACCGGTCGCGCCGGCGAGAAAGGCATTGCCGTGAGCCTGGTGGCACCGGCCGAAGGCCATCGCGCCCAGGCCATCGAGGCACTGCAAAAGAGCCCGCTGCGCTGGGACCAGCTGGACAGCTTGAAGAACAAAGGTGGCGAACCGCTGTTGCCGGTCATGACCACGCTGTGTATCGCCGCAGGCCGCAAGGACAAGCTGCGCCCGGGTGACATCCTGGGTGCGCTGACCGGTGATGCCGGCATCCCGGGCAAGCAGGTGGGCAAGATCGCCATCTTTGACTTCCAGGCCTTCGTGGCCGTGGAGCGGGCCTTGGCCAAGCAGGCGATGCAGCGGCTGAACAGCGGCAAGATCAAGGGCCGCGCCCTGAAAGTCCGCATTCTCTGACATTTTTGCGGCTGCTTTGCAGCCCATCGCCGGCAAGCCAGTTCCCACAGGACCACCACAGGCCTCAGGCATTGTGCGATGCCCGTGGCTGCTGGCTTGCCGGCAATGGCCGCGCAGCGGTCCAGAACCAGCAATGAGGTAACACCGTGCACACCACCGACGTGATCATCCTCGGCGCCGGCGCCGCCGGCCTGATGTGCGCCCAGCTCAGCGCCCGCCGTGGCCGCCGGGTGCTGCTGCTCGACCATGCCAACAAGCCCGGCAAGAAGATCCTCATGTCGGGTGGCGGGCGTTGCAACTTCACCAATATGTACACCGAGCCGGCCAACTTCCTTTCGCAGAACGCACATTTCTGCAAGTCGGCCCTGGCCCGCTACACCCAATGGGACTTCATCGAGCTGGTGGCCAAGCATGGCGTGCCCTACCACGAGAAGAAGCTCGGCCAGCTGTTCTGTGACAACAAGGCCAGCGACATCCTCGACATGTTGCTGGCCGAATGCGACGAAGCCGGTGCCGAGCTGCGCATGAACACCAGCATCGAGCAGATCGAGAAGACCGAAAACGGCTATCTCCTGCAAACCAGCGCCGGCCAGTTCGCCTGCCAATCGCTGGTGATCGCCACCGGAGGCCTGTCGATCCCAACGTTGGGCGCGACCGGCTTCGGCTATCAGGTAGCCCGCCAGTTCGGCCATACCTTGCTACCGACCCGCGCAGGCCTGGTGCCGTTCACCATCACCGAGCCTCAACTCAAGGCATTGTGCACCGAACTGTCGGGCACCTCGCTCGATTGCACAGCCAGCTGCAACGGCACCCGCTTCCGCGAGAACCTGTTGTTCACCCACCGCGGCCTCAGCGGCCCGGCGATCCTGCAGATTTCCTCGTTCTGGGAGGCCGGCGACACCGTTGAAATCAACCTGCTGCCCGACCGTGATGCACTGGCCTGGCTGCAACAGCAGCAGGCCGAGCGCGCCAACGCGGAACTCAAGACCGTCTTGGGCGAGGTGTTCACCCGCAAGCTGGCGAACCTGCTGGCCGAACAGTGGTTCGAATCAAAACCCATGAAGCAGTACACCCCGGCGGAGCTGGCGCAGATCGCCGACAAACTGGCCGCCTGGCAGCTGGTACCGGCAGGCACCGAAGGCTATCGCACCGCCGAAGTCACCTTGGGCGGCGTCGATACCCGCGAGGTGTCGTCGAAAACCATGGAATCGCTGAAATCCCCCAACCTCTATTTCATTGGCGAGGTGCTGGATGTCACCGGCCATCTGGGCGGTTTCAATTTCCAATGGGCATGGGCATCAGCCAACGCTGCAGCACAGTTCGTGTAGAGTAGAATCCATTCAGCAGCACGGAACGCTTCTTGCTGGTCCGTGCCGTAATGCATTCATTCGATCACTGCCAGCAGGCCATCATGTCATCGAGTTCGTTCCGTCAGTCATTGCGTCGCCTGTGGGGTCAAGACAAATTCAGCTACGCCATCCGGGTGACCATCGCCCTCACCGGCAGCATGGCCTGGTGCTGGTACCAAAACGAGATGAGCCTGCTCATCCCGTTGTTCCTCGGCATCATCGCCAGCGCGCTGGCCGAGACCGACGATAGCTGGCAAGGCCGCCTCAGCGCGTTGCTCGTCACCCTGGTGTGTTTCGCCATCGCTGCAATTTCGGTGGAACTGCTGTTCCCCTACCCTTGGATCTTCGCCATCTCCATGGCCTTGGCCGCCTTCTCCCTGACCATGCTTGGCGCACTGGGTGAACGCTACGGAGCGATTGCGTCGGCAACGCTGATTCTGTCGGTGTACACCATGATCGGCGTGGACCAGCGCGGCGGCGAAGTCAGCGACTTCTGGCATGAACCAATGCTGCTGGTGGCCGGTGCCGCCTGGTATGGCCTGCTCTCGGTACTGTGGCAGGCATTGTTCTCCAACCAACCGGTACAGCAGAGCCTGGCCAAACTGTTCTTCGAACTGGGCACCTACCTCAAGCTCAAGGCCAGCTTGTTCGAGCCGATTCGCACACTCGATGTCGAAGCCCAGCGCCTGGCATTGGCCCGGCAAAACGGCAAGGTGGTCGCCGCGCTGAACGCCGCCAAGGAAATCATTCTGCACCGGGTCGGCAACAGCCAACCCAACTCCAAGGTCAGCCGCTACTTGAAGCTGTACTTCCTGGCCCAGGACATCCACGAACGGGTGAGCGCCTCGCACTACCCTTACAACGCCCTGACCGAGGCGTTCTTCCACAGCGACGTGATGTTCCGCTGCCAGCGCCTGCTGCGCAAACAAGGGGCATCCTGCCAGGAACTGGCACGCTCGATCCGGCTGCGCCAGCCGTTCGTTCTGGCCACCGGCTTCGCCGAGGCCCTCGATGACCTCAACGCCTCGCTGGAGCACCTGCGCAACCAGAACAACCCCGCCTGGCGCGGGCTGTTGCGCTCACTACGCGCCCTGGCGGCAAACCTGGCCACGCTGGACCGCCTGCTTGGCGCCGCCAGCAACCCGGACAGCCTGGCCGACGCCAGCGACAGCAGCCTGCTCGACCGTTCGCCACGCAACCTCAAGGATGTGTGGAAGCGATTGCGCACCCAGCTCACACCAACCTCACTGCTGTTCCGCCATGCCCTGCGCCTGTCGTTGGCGCTGTCGGTGGGCTACGGCATGGTGCACTTGATCCACCCGACCCAAGGCTACTGGATCATCCTCACCACCCTGTTCGTCTGCCAGCCCAACTATGGCGCGACCCGGCGCAAGCTCGTGCAGCGGATCTTCGGCACAGCCATCGGCCTGACCGTTGGCTGGGCGCTGTTCGACCTGTTCCCGAATCAGCTGATCCAATCGGCGTTCGCAGTGGTGGCCGGGGTGGTGTTCTTCGTCAACCGGACCACCCGCTACACCCTGGCCACGGCGGCGATCACACTGATGATCCTGTTCTGCTTCAACCAGATCGGCGATGGCTACGGCCTGTTCCTGCCACGGCTGTTCGATACCTTGGTCGGTAGCCTGATCGCCATCGTCGCGGTGTTCCTGTTCCTCCCCGACTGGCAGGGCCGGCGCCTGAACAAGGCACTGGCCAACACCCTGGCCTGCGCCAGTGTGTACCTGCGTCAAATCATGCAGCAGTATGCCCACGGCAAGCGCGATGACCTGGCCTACCGTCTGGCCCGACGCAACGCACACAACGCCGACGCAGCGCTGTCCACCACACTGGCCAACATGCTCATGGAGCCGGGGCACTTCCGTAAGGAGGCCGATGTGGGCTTCCGCTTCCTGGTGCTGTCGCACACCTTGCTCAGCTACCTCTCAGGGCTGGGGGCGCACCGTGATACGGCGCTGCCGGCAGAAGTCCATGAGCAGCTGATCGAGGGCGCGGGGCAGGCATTGGCCGCCAGCCTCGACGAAATCGCCAACGGCCTGGCAGCGCGGTTACCCGTGGCGATCCACAGCGATGCAGAGGAAGCCTTGGCCAATACGCTGGAGCAGATGCCCGAAGAACTGGATGAACATCAACGATTGGTGCAAACCCAATTGGCGCTGATCTGCCGGCAGTTGGGGCCGTTGCGCACCTTGGCAGCGCACTTGATCAAAGAGAGCTCACCGGCCTGATCGTTCTTGCCTGCGCCGCAGATCAAAAGCCATGCTGGCGCAGAAGCCGTGCATAGCTGCCATCTGCCTTCATCGCTTCGATGCTGCGCTCGAATCGCTCGACGATCTGCCGATGCTCCGGGTGCTTGAGGCTGACCAGGATATGTAGGGTGTTCTCGCCCAGCGCGGGTTCGACCAACACCACCACATTGCGCACCGACTCGGGTTCGCGCTGCAGGTTGTAGCGCGCCACGAACTCATCTTCCACCGCCAGGTTTACCCGCCCAGCAGCCAGCATGCGCACGGCGGAGGAAAAGTTGCGTACCGGCACCTTGTGCAAGCGGATGTCGCTATCGAATGCCGGTGAGTAGGCATAATCACGCACCACGGCAATGCTGTAGGGGTACAGATCGGCCAGGCGGCTGTAACGGAAGCTGTCGCCCTTGCGCTTGAGCAGACGGATGCGGTTGGTCAGGTAGGCCTTGGAAAACTGGCCGATGCGGGTGCGCGAATCGTTGTACCAGGCATTGATCAGTACGTCGTAGCGGCCTTCGCTCACCCCGAGCAGCGCCCGCGCCCACGGTACTTCCTCGTACTCGCTGGGGTAACCTGCACGCGCCAGCGCCGTGGTGACGATGCTGGTGGCAAGGCCACCACCGGGCATACCGGCATCGGTGAACGGCGGCCAGGTATCGGCCACCAGCCGCAGCTTGGCCTGGCCCAGGGCTGGCGCCGCCAGCATTACGGCCAACACTCCCAGAACGCAAAACAGTGGCCGCATGCTCAAGTCCTTTTGCAGTAGGGGGCACAGGCTGTTGATGGCGGTCTTCGATCACGCTGGTAGAGAGACTACACAAAGCCGCCGTGCAGGGCAGCGGCCAATAGTGTCAATTAGCCTCTATTTTGGCCGAGGCATACAGGCCCACGGACTTACGGGTAGCCGAGCACTTCTCTGATCTGGCGTAGGTGGCGGATGATCCACTGCTTGTCGATCGCTCCCCAGTCACGGATCCGATAATGCCCGGCGTGGTTGCGCGCCCCGTCCTGCTGCTCGAAATCGCAGACAATGTCCAGGTCGGCCAGCGCAGCGATGGTGTCCTGCGCGGTGCGGCGCGGCATGCCGGTGGCTTCCATCAAGGCGGGCACGCTGGTAGCGGTCTGGCTGTCGATCAGCCAGGCCACGTACAGGCGGCGATAGAAACTGCTCTTGGTCTTGCTCACATCCATGCTGCGTGATCCTTACAGGTTACCCGGCAGCTCCCGATAGGTCAGGTAGACGCGCAGGTCGAATTCCAGTTGGTGGTAGTCCGGCTCCATATGCTGACAAAGCTGATAGAAGGCTTTGCTGTGGTCACGCTCGCGCAGGTGCGCCAGTTCGTGTACCACGATCATGCGCAGGAACTGCGGCGCGGCCTCCTTGAACAGCGAGGCGATGCGGATTTCCTTCTTCGCCTTGAGCTTGCCCCCCTGCACCCGCGATACCGCAGTATTGAGCCCGAGCGCACGGTGGGTGAGGTCCAGACGGTTGTCGAACAATACCTTGTCCAGGCTGGGCGCACTGCGCAGGTACTGCTGGCGCAATTCCTGGGCGTAGCCGTACAGCGCCTTGTCGCTCTGCACGTCATGGCGACCGGGATAGCGGCGCTGCAGGTAGTCACCCAGGCGGTCGCTGTCGATCATCAACTGCACCTGCTCCTGCAGGTGCGGCGGGTAAGCTTGCAAATAGCGTAAGACGGTCATGGCATGGCATTCGGCGTAACGAATGCCGATTCTAGCCAATCAGCACCCCGGCCAGGGAAAAATTGCCGGAAAGCCGCTGGCATCGGCGGCGGTCATCGGGCGAGCGACAAGGAAGCCCTGCACGTAGGCGCAACCGTTTGCCTTGAGCCAAGTGGCCTGGGCCGCGGTTTCCACGCCCTCGGCGATGACAGTGACGTTGTAATCGGCGCACAGGCCGATGACGCTGCGCACCAGGGCGGCATCCGCCGCCGAATCGGGCAGGCGCGCCACCAGGTGGCGGTCCAACTTCAAGGTGTCGATAGGCAGGTCGCGCAGCATGCGCAGCGAGCAGTCGCCAGCACCAAAGTCGTCCAGCGCCACGCGCACGCCCAACTCGCGCAGGCGGTGGATCTGCTTGATCGCCGCGTCGATGTTGTACATCAGTGAGGTCTCGGCGACTTCCACTTCCAGCTGCGCCGGGTTGAGTTGGTAATCCTCTATCACCCGCTGCAACTCATCGACAAGCCCAGGCATGGCGAACTGAGCGCGGCTCAGGCTGATACCCAGCACCAGATCCGGCGCAAAACGCTCACACCAGGCCTGGCGCTGCGCCGCGCCTTGGCGGTAGATCCAGCTGGCCAGGCGCGTTATCAGTCGCGCCTCCTCCAGCAAGGGGATGAACAAGCCCGGCGGTACATCGCCAACACTGGGGTGCTGCCAGCGCAGCAGGGCTTCGAAACCGCGCAGATGCCCGTCGGCGAATGCGACCTGGGGTTGGTACACCATGTTGAAACCTTGCGACTCGACCGCGTCGCGCACACTGTCCTCGAGCATCAACCGTGAACGCGCCCGGCCATTGAGCTCCTGGTCGTAGAAACGGTACTGCCCGCGCCCAGCTTGCTTGGCCGCATACATCGCCGCATCGGCGGCACGCAACAGGCCTTCGACCGTGGCACCGCAGTCCGGGTAGGTGGCAATGCCGATGCTGACACCCAGGGATACATCCAGGCCGGCCACCTGCCGCTGAACGGACACACGCTCAAGCAGTTGCTCGGCAAAGCGGCCGGCTTGTTCCGGATACGGCAGGCCATCGAACAGCGCAGTGAACTCGTCTCCGCCCATGCGTGCCAGCAGCGCCTCACTGCCCAGGCAGTCCTTGAGTTGCTCGGCAACCCAACCCAGTACCCGGTCCCCGGCATCGTGGCCGAGCGAATCATTGATCCGTTTGAAGCCATCCAGGTCCATGTACATCAAAGCCTGCGTCTTGTCCGAGCGTTCATTGCGCAGCAGCACACTTTCAGCTGCCTGATAGAACCCTCGGCGGTTGAGCAGGCCGGTGAGCGGGTCGGTGACCGCCTGGTATTCGAGCTGCTGGTGCAAATTACGCACTACCGACATGTCCAGCACCGTCACCACCATCGCCTGCTGATCAGCCGGCAGCGGCGCGCAGGACAAGGCTACCGGCACCAGGTGGCCGCCTGACGTGCGCAGGTGAGCATCGTGTATACGGAAAATCTGCCGCGACTGGTAGGCGTGATGAAAATCCGATTCGCTCCATAGGGTGGCATTGGGCAGTTGCAGCAAGCCAAGCAACTGCGCGCCCTGCAATTGCTCGACCGGGGCATCGAGCAAGCGCGAGATCGCCGGGTTGGCAAAGCTGATGCTGCCGTGAGCGTCGACCACCAGAATACCTTCGGCGGCATTTTCCAGGATGGACGCATTGAACGCCCTGGCTGCCTCCAGTTCGCGCGTCAAGCGTTGCAGCATGCGCCGGTTGCGCTGCTGGTCCAGCTGCGCCTGCACCTTGGGCTTGAGGATCTGCGGGTCGAACGGCTTGAACAGGTAGTCCACCGCACCGCTGGCATAGCCCTTGAGCACGGCTGCATCGGACTGCTCGTTGGCGGTGAGGAAAATGATCGGAGTCAGCTTGGTCCGGTGGCTGCCACGCATCAGCCGGGCAACCTCGAAACCGTCCATTTCCGGCATCTGCACGTCGAGCAGCACAAGGTCGACTTCGTGCTCCAGCAAGGCGCTCAAGGCTTCCATCCCTGAACCTGCGGTCAGCACCTGCCAATCTGTGCGGGCCAGCAAGGCGCGCATGCTTATGAGGTTCTCAGGGTAATCGTCCACCACCAGGAGAACCGAGTTGCCATCCGGTGGTTGAGGGTAAGCGCCATCCATGCTGCTTTCTCTTTTATGACCGACTTCGACTTGCAATTGGATCCGATTAAACACTCTAGACGCGAGTGCGTAACGCGCAATGCAGTCAGAACGCTATCAATGACTAAATGTAATGGTAGTCGACTAACGGTTGTTTGCTGGCCATTGGCCCATAAAAAAACCCGCATTTCTGCGGGTTTTTTCGTGGCGGCCTGTGATCAGTTGACCTTGGCGGCCAACTCACCTTTCAGGTAACGCTGGAACATGCCTTCCAGGGAGATCGGCTTGATCTTCGAGGCATTGCCGGCGGTGCCGAAGGCTTCGTAACGAGCGATACAGACATCGCGCATGGCTTTGACGGTTTCGCCGAAGAACTTGCGCGGGTCGAACTCGCTTGGGTTCTGCGCCATCAGGCGGCGCATGGCACCGGTGGAAGCCAGACGCAGGTCGGTATCGATGTTGACCTTGCGCACGCCGTGCTTGATGCCTTCAACGATTTCTTCGACCGGTACGCCGTAGGTTTCTTTGATGTCGCCGCCGTACTGGTTGATGATCGCCAGCCACTCCTGCGGTACCGAGGAAGAACCGTGCATCACCAGGTGAGTGTTGGGGATGCGCTTGTGGATTTCCTTGATGCGGTCGATCGCCAGCACGTCACCGGTCGGCGGCTTGGTGAACTTGTAGGCACCGTGGCTGGTGCCGATGGCGATGGCCAGGGCATCCACCTGGGTTTTCTTGACGAAATCCGCGGCTTCTTCAGGGTCGGTGAGCATTTGGCTGTGGTCCAGCACACCTTCGGCGCCGATGCCGTCTTCTTCACCGGCCATGCCGGTTTCCAGCGAACCCAGGCAGCCCAGCTCGCCTTCGACCGAAACGCCGCAGGCGTGCGCCATGGCGACAGTCTGCTGCGTGACACGGACGTTGTACTCGTAGTCGGTCGGGGTCTTGCCGTCTTCACCCAGCGAGCCGTCCATCATGACCGAGCTGAAGCCCAGCTGGATCGAACGCTGGCACACGTCAGGGCTGGTGCCGTGGTCCTGGTGCATGCACACAGGGATGTGCGGGAATTCTTCGATGGCGGCCAGGATCAGGTGACGCAGGAATGGCGCGCCAGCGTATTTGCGGGCACCGGCAGAAGCCTGGACGATCACTGGGGAGTCGGTCTTGTCGGCCGCTTCCATGATGGCGCGCATCTGCTCGAGGTTGTTGACGTTGAAAGCTGGAACGCCGTAACCGAACTCGGCGGCGTGGTCCAGCATCTGGCGCATGCTAATGAGTGCCATTGTGTATCTCTCTCCCGACAAGCGTCGTTTTGTTTCGTGCAAGCCTGCCGCAGGGGCGGTTGCTGTTCAAGTAGTGTGGGCCACCCGTGCGGCCCGGCCAGTCACGGTGCCTTGCAGCCCCGCCCAATCAGATCGTTGGTTGCCACCCAGTACACCAGGCCTTCCTCGCCCTTGGTATGGAAGGCCAGCACACCATCGCTGTATATCGCACCCGAGGCACTCGGCTCGGCCTTGAGCCGGTAGACCTGGTCGCCGCCGCCAAGGCGCACGTCGACCGAATCCTGTTGTGCATCAGCGAAGCGCCATAGCACTTCGTTCTGGCTGTCACAGACCCAGCGGGTCCAGGTAGCTGCCGGGGCGGGTTGCGCCGGCTGCAGCAGCGAGCATCCTGCCAGTGTCGCCAGGGCCATCAAGGCCATCAGCGCTTTCATTGCATATCCTCTAGATGACCACACAACGGTCACTTGGTTGCCTGCACCGACGAAGCGCATCGGTTCATGGGCAGCCAGGCGCCTTGCGCTGGTGGTCTTCGTCATACTTTTCCAGGCCTTCCGGGCCCACGCGCTTGCTGATTACCGGCACGGTCTCGGCCTGCCACTCAGACTGGTAGCACCCGCCTTTGGGCGGCTGCGCCGGGTCGTTGTCCGAGGGCGGGCTGCTGGAGCATGCGCTCAGCAAACCCGCCAGCAAGATCACAGGCAATTGCTTGACCATCAGGTCGCTCCCTTTGCCAGGCGCCGCCATTGTCAGGCTTTTGCCCGCTCTTCCAGAATCGCCACCGCCGGCAGTACCTTGCCTTCGACGAATTCGAGGAATGCACCGCCACCGGTAGAAATGTAGGAGATCTCGGCGCTGACGCCATATTTGTCGATGGCAGCCAGGGTATCGCCACCACCGGCGATGGAGAATGCGGCGCTTTCGGCGATGGCCTTGGCCAGTACCTGGGTGCCGTTGCCGAACTGGTCGAACTCGAACACACCGACCGGGCCGTTCCACAGGATGGTTTTCGACGATTTCAGCAGTTCGGCGAAGTTGGCCGCAGTCTGTGGCCCGATGTCCAGGATCATGTCGTCAGCAGCCACGTCAGCGATGGCCTTGACGGTGGCCTCGGCGCTCTCGGCAAACGCCTTGGCAACCACCACGTCGACTGGCAGCGGTACGCTGACCTTGGCGGCGATGGCCTTGGCGGTGTCCACCAGATCAGGCTCATACAGCGACTTGCCCACCGGGTGGCCGGCGGCGGCCAGGAAGGTGTTGGCGATGCCGCCACCCACGATCAACTGGTCGCAAACCGAGCTCAGGCTGTTCAGAACGTCCAGTTTGGTGGACACCTTGGAGCCGGCAACGATGGCGGCCATGGGTTTGGCCGGTGCCTTCAGGGCCTTGCCCAGGGCGTCCAGCTCGGCGGCCAGCAGCGGGCCAGCCGCAGCGACCTTGGCGAACTTGGCCACGCCATGGGTGGAGCCTTCGGCACGGTGAGCGGTACCGAAGGCGTCCATGACGAAAACGTCGCACAGGGCCGCGTACTTCTGCGCCAGTTCATCGGCGTTCTTCTTCTCACCCTTGTTGAAGCGAACGTTCTCGAACAGCACCAGGTCACCAGCCTTGACCTCGATGCCATCGAGGTAGTCGGCGACCAGCGTAACGTCGCGGCCCAGGGCCTTGCTCAGGTAGTCGGCAACCGGCTTGAGGCTGTTTTCGGCCGAGAACTCACCTTCGGTAGGGCGGCCCAGGTGCGAGCAGACCATCACCGCCGCGCCCTTCTCCAAGGCCAGCTTGATGGTCGGCAGCGCAGCCAGGATACGCGCGTCGCTGGTTACCACACCGTCCTTCACAGGCACGTTGAGGTCTTCGCGGATCAGTACGCGTTTACCTTGCAGGTCGAGGTCGGTCATCTTCAACACGGTCATGAATGCAGTCCTTCAGGGCTGTTTGGTGCGGGTTGGGTGGACGACGTGCAGATAATGTTCGGCAACGTCGAGCATACGGTTGGCAAAACCCCATTCGTTGTCGAACCAGGCCAGCAGGTTCACCAGGCGGGGGCCCGAGACGCGTGTCTGGCTGGCATCGACGATCGCCGAATGCGGGTCATGGTTGAAATCACAGCTGGCGTGGGGCAATTCGGTGTAAGCCAGCAAGCCTTTGAGCGGGCCATCCAGCGCCGCCTCGCGCAGCACCCGGTTGACCTCGGTCGCAGTGGTGTCACGGCCGGTCTGCAGGGTGATGTCAAGGCACGACACGTTGACGGTCGGCACGCGTACCGCTTTGGCCTGTATTCGCCCGGCAAGTTCCGGCAGCAAGCGCTCGATACCACGCGCCAGCCCCGTGGACACCGGGATCACCGACTGGAAAGCCGAGCGCGTGCGGCGCAGATCCTCATGATGGTAGGCGTCGATCACCGGCTGGTCGTTCATCGCCGAGTGAATGGTGGTGATCTGCACGTACTCGATGCCGAACGCCTGGTCCAGCACCCGCAGCAGCGGTACGCCACAGTTGGTGGTACAGGAGGCGTTGGACACAAGCCGCTCGGCGCCGGTCAGGCAAGCCTGGTTGATGCCGTAGACCACCGTTGCATCCACATCGGCCTCGCTGGCCATGGGCTGCGAAAAAAGCACCCGCGGCGCACCGGCATCGAGAAAGCGCTGACCATCGGCACGGGTGTGATAGGCGCCGGAACACTCCAGCACCAGGTCGATGTCCAGGGCGGCCCAGTCGACGCCCTCGGGGGTGGCGCTGCGCAGGACCTTCACGCAGTCGCCATTGATATGCAGACAGTCGCCGTCGACCTTCACATCGCCGGGGAATCGGCCGTGAGTGGAGTCGAAGCGTGTCAGGTATTCCACGCTGGCCTGGTCGGCCAGGTCGTTCAACGCAACGATTTCGAAGCCCGCCTTTGCCCCACGCTCAAACAGTGCGCGCAGGACACAGCGGCCGATGCGGCCGTAACCGTTGAGTGCAACTTTGAAGGGACGCGGGTGAGGCATGGGTGGGCTCGCTAACGCAGGGTGGCTGTTGGGGCGGCGTTGCGGCCCATCGCGGCACAAGGCCGCTTCTGCAGTGACCTCGCCAGCATCGAGTCTGCGCGGTAACTGTAGAAGCGGCCTTGCATCGCGATGGAGGGCAAGGCCCTCCCCTACACGACCTGGAGGGCGTCACCGCCCTCCTTGGTTACATCAGTCTTCCAGCAGCTCTTCGGCAGTACCCAGGATATTTTCCAGGGTGAAGCCGAACTCTTCGAACAGTGCGCTGGCCGGAGCCGACTCGCCGTAAGTGGTCATGCCGATGACACGGCCTTCGAGGCCGACGTACTTGTACCAGAAGTCGGCGTGAGCCGCTTCGATGGCGATACGTGCACCCACTTCCAGCGGCAGTACCGACTGCTTGTAGGCCGCATCCTGGGCGTCGAACACGCTGGTGCTCGGCATCGACACGACACGCACCTTGCGGCCCTGCTCGCTCAGCTTGTCGAACGCCTGAACAGCCAGGCCCACTTCCGAGCCGGTGGCGATCAGGATCAGCTCAGGCTCGCCGGCGCAGTCCTTGAGCACGTAACCGCCGCGGGCGATATCGGCGATCTGCTGGGCGTCGCGCGCCTGATGCTGCAGGTTCTGGCGCGAGAAGATCAGCGCCGAAGGGCCGTCCTTGCGCTCCAGGGCGTGCTTCCAGGACACAGCCGACTCGACTGCGTCGGCCGGGCGCCAGGTGTCCAGGTTCGGCGTGCTGCGCAGGCTGGTCAGTTGCTCGATCGGTTGGTGGGTCGGGCCGTCTTCGCCCAGGCCGATGGAGTCGTGGGTGTACACATGGATGACGCGCTGTTTCATCAGGGCGGACATGCGCACAGCGTTGCGGGCGTACTCCATGAACATCAGGAACGTTGCGCCGTAAGGCACCAGGCCGCCGTGCAGGGCGACGCCGTTCATGATCGCGGTCATGCCGAATTCGCGCACGCCGTAGAACACGTAGTTGCCGCTGGCGTCGTTGGCGTCCACACCCTTGCAACCCTTCCACAGGGTCAGGTTGGAGCCGGCGAGGTCGGCCGAGCCGCCAAGGAATTCCGGCAGCAGTGGGCCGAAGGCGTTCAGGGTGTTCTGGCTGGCCTTGCGGCTGGCGATGGTCTCGCCCTTGGCAGCGACTTCAGCGATGTAGGCAGCGGCCTTTTCGGAGAAGTCGGCCGGCAGGTCACCGCTCAGACGGCGCTTGAGTTCGCTGGCCAGCTCCGGGAAGGCGGCGGCATAGGCATCGAAACGCTTGTTCCACTCGGCTTCAGCCTTGGCGCCTGCTTCTTTGGCGTCCCATTCGGCGTAGATGTCGGCAGGAACTTCGAACGGCGCGTGGTTCCAGTTCAGTTCCTTGCGGGCCAGGGCGATTTCGTCGTTGCCCAGCGGAGCACCGTGGCAGTCTTCCTTGCCCTGCTTGTTGGGCGAGCCGAAACCGATGATGGTCTTGCAGCAGATCAGGGTCGGACGGTCGCTCTTGCGCGCAGTCTCGATGGCGGTGCGGATCTCGTCGGCGTCGTGGCCGTTGACGTTGCGGATCACCAGCCAGTTGTAGGCCTCGAAGCGCTTGGGCGTGTCGTCGGTGAACCAGCCTTCCACTTCACCGTCGATGGAGATGCCGTTGTCGTCATAGAAGGCGACCAGCTTGTTCAGGCCCAGGGTGCCGGCCAGCGAGGCGACTTCGTGGGAGATGCCTTCCATCATGCAGCCGTCGCCGAGGAACACGTAGGTGTTGTGGTCGACGATGTTGTGGCCTTCACGGTTGAACTGGGCACCCAGCACTTTCTCAGCCAAGGCAAAGCCCACGGCATTGGCCAAACCCTGGCCCAGCGGGCCGGTGGTGGTTTCCACACCCGGGGTGTAGCCGAACTCGGGGTGGCCCGGGGTACGGCTATGCAGCTGACGGAACGACTTGAGGTCGTCAATGGTGACGTCGTAGCCGGTCAGGTGCAGCAACGAATAGATCAGCATCGAGCCGTGGCCGTTGGACAGCACGAAGCGGTCACGGTCGGCGAAGCTCGGGTTGCTCGGGTTGTGCTTCAGATAGTCGCGCCAAAGCACTTCGGCGATATCCGCCATGCCCATGGGGGCACCTGGGTGGCCGCTGTTGGCCTTTTGCACGGCATCCATGCTGAGGGCACGAATGGCGTTGGCACGTTCACGACGGCTGGGCATCGCTTATCTCCTGGGGCTTGAATAGGTGGTGTAACGAAAAAGGCGGCCATTTTCCCCCACTGGGGGGCTGGGGGCAAACATTTAAGCGGCCAGCGGCACGCTTTAATCAGTGAGAGAAAGCGGACCCGAGCGCGCAAGGCTCTATTTCCTGCAGCTCATCGCCAATATCAAAACTTTTTGATATTGGCCTTGCTAGGGCAACGATGCCTGTCTAGACTGCCGCGTCATGAACCTGCGTACGCGACCGATCCCTCAGCGAAGCGACACATTGGCAGCCCTGTGCAAAGCCAGTGGCGACGAACTGCGCCTGAATGTCCTGCGCGCCCTGGCCAGCGATTCGTTCGGCGTCCTGGAGCTGGCACAGATCTTCGACATCGGGCAGTCGGGCATGAGCCACCACCTCAAGGTTCTGGCCCAGGCCGAGCTGGTGGCTACACGCCGCGAAGGCAATGCGATTTTCTACCGCAGGGCCCTGCCCGACAGCCAACGGCTGGGCGGCCGCCTGCATACCGCGCTGCTCGAAGAGGTCGACGACCTGACACTGCCGCTGGACGTGCAGGCGCGCATCGCCCAGGTGCAGCAACGCCGCGCCGCCACCAGCCAGGACTTTTTCCTGCGCGTGGAAGAAAAGTTCCGCGCCCAGCAGGACCTGATCGCCGGCCTGCCGCAGTATCGCGAAAGCCTGCTGGCGCTGCTCGACACACTGAATTTCCAGCCGACGGCCAGCGCGCTGGAAGTCGGCCCCGGCGACGGCGGCTTCCTGCCCGACCTGGCCCGGCGCTTTGCCTGCGTCACAGCCATGGACAACAGCCCGACCATGCTCGAGCTGGCGCGCCAGGTCTGCGAACGCGAACGTCTGGATAATGTAAACCTGCAGTTGGCCGATGCACTGGGTGCAACGGATGTGGAAGCCGACTGCGTTGTGCTGAACATGGTCCTGCACCATTTCAGCGACCCGGCCCTGGCCCTGCGCCTTTTGGCCAAACGGGTGAAGGCAGGCGGCAGCCTGCTGGTCACCGAACTGTGCAGCCATGATCAGGGTTGGGCGCGGGAAGCCTGCGGCGATCTCTGGCTTGGTTTTGAACAGGACGACCTGGCCCGTTGGGCCAACGCTGCCGGGCTGGCCCCGGGGGACAGCCTCTATGTGGGCTTGCGTAACGGTTTCCAGATACAGGTCCGCCATTTTCAGCGGACGGCTGGCGACACACACCATCGGTAAATTTTAGGAACCCGTCGAGATGAGCGAATACTCCCTTTTCACCTCCGAGTCCGTGTCCGAAGGGCATCCGGACAAGATCGCCGACCAGATTTCGGATGCGGTCCTGGATGCCATCATCACCCAGGACAAATACGCCCGCGTGGCGTGTGAAACCCTGGTCAAGACCGGTGTCGCCATCATCGCCGGCGAAGTCACCACGTCGGCCTGGGTCGACCTGGAAGAGCTGGTGCGCAAAGTCATCATCGACATCGGCTACAACAGCTCCGACGTCGGCTTCGACGGCGCTACCTGCGCCGTGATGAACATCATCGGCAAACAGTCGGTGGACATCGCCCAGGGCGTGGACCGCTCCAAGCCGGAAGACCAGGGCGCCGGTGACCAGGGCCTGATGTTCGGCTACGCCAGCAACGAAACCGACGTGCTGATGCCGGCACCGATCTGCTTCTCGCACCGCCTGGTCGAGCGCCAGGCCGAAGCGCGCAAATCCGGGCTGCTGCCTTGGCTGCGCCCGGACGCCAAGTCCCAGGTCACCTGCCGCTATGAAAACGGTAAGGTAGTGGGCATCGACGCGGTGGTGCTGTCGACCCAGCACAACCCTGAGGTCTCGCAAAAAGACCTGCAGGAAGCCGTGATGGAGCTGATCGTCAAGCACACCCTGCCTGCCGAACTGCTGCACAAGGACACCCAGTACCACATCAACCCGACCGGTAACTTCATCATCGGTGGCCCGGTAGGTGACTGTGGCCTGACCGGCCGCAAGATCATCGTTGACTCCTACGGCGGCATGGCCCGCCACGGTGGTGGCGCGTTCTCCGGCAAGGACCCGTCCAAGGTCGACCGTTCTGCTGCCTACGCCGGCCGTTACGTGGCCAAGAACATCGTCGCCGCCGGCCTGGCCGAACGTTGCGAGATCCAGGTGTCCTACGCCATCGGCGTAGCCCAGCCGACCTCCATCTCGATCAACACCTTCGGTACCGGCAAGGTCTCGGACGACAAGATCATCCAGCTGGTGCGTGAGTGCTTCGACCTGCGCCCGTATGCCATCACCAAGATGCTCGACCTGCTGCATCCGATGTACCAGGAAACCGCTGCCTACGGCCACTTCGGCCGTACCCCGCAGCAGAAGACTGTCGGCGACGACACCTTCACCACCTTCACCTGGGAACGCACCGACCGCGCCCAGTCGCTGCGTGACGCTGCCGGCCTGTAATCAGCCTGCCGCGGTGAATCGAAGCCCTTGCCGAGTGATCGGCAGGGGCTTTTTTTGTACCCCATGCCATCGCCCCCGCGACACATCACCTGACAACTGAACCCGCCGACCTGCGCCCCGCTTGCCTAGCCTGAGCACTCCACTCCGCCACGCAAGGATGCTGGCCATGTCACTGCTCCCGCGCCTCGCAGCCCTGTTGCTGCTGCACACGTCCATCGCTCAAGCCGGCCACTGTCCGGACTGGAGTGCCCAGCAAGCCAGAACCGAAATGGCACAACTTCGCGCAACCCTGGCCAACTGGGACGACCACTACCACCGCCAGGGTAAAGCGCTGGTGGCCGATGAGCTCTACGACCAGGCCCGGCACCACCTGCTGCACCTGCAACAGTGCTTTGGCCAGCCATCCACAGGCCCAAGCCCGCTGGCCAGCGCACGCGGCCCCATTGCCCACCCCGTGGCCCACACCGGCGTCGAAAAGCTCCCCGACGAGGCTGCCGTTGCACGCTGGATGGCCGGTAAGAAGGGCGTGTGGGTGCAGCCGAAGGTCGATGGCGTGGCGGTTACACTGGTCTACCGCCAAGGCCGGCTGGTACAGCTGCTCAGCCGTGGTGATGGCCTGCAGGGGCATGACTGGAGCCGCCACATCAAGGACCTGGGCAATATCACTGGGCAATTGCCAGAGCCACGGGACGTCGTACTGCAAGGCGAGTTGTACCTGCGCCTGCAAGCGCACGTGCAAGCTCAAGCAGGCAGCAGCAACGCGCGTGGGACCGTGGCCGGGATGCTGGCGCGCAAGCAGCTTGGCCCTGAACGGGGTGCGAGCGTCGGCCTGTTCGTCTGGGACTGGCCGCACGGGCCGGACAACCAGGGCGAGCGCCTCACACAGCTTGCGGCCTGGGGGTTCACCGACAGTCAGCATTTCAGCACCGCTATCGCCACCCCCGAGGAGGCTAGCCACTGGCGCCTGCACTGGTATCGCTCACCGCTGCCCTTCGCCACCGACGGCGTGATTCTGCGACAGGACTCCCGCCCCCCAGCCGATCGCTGGCAGGCCAACGCCCCCTATTGGATCGCCGCCTGGAAATACCCCTTCGCCCAAGCGCTGGCAGAGGTACGAGAGGTGCGCTTTCTGATCGGCCGCACGGGCAAAGTCACGCCGTTGCTCAGGCTCAAACCGGTCACATTGGATGATCGCCGGATCAGCCAGGTCAGCCTTGGGTCCCTTGCTCGCTGGCAGGCACTCGACATTCGCCCAGGCGATCAGGTTGCGATCAGCCTCGCCGGCCTGACCATTCCACGCTTCGAGCAAGTGGTCCACCGCGCCGTCGAGCGCCAGGCATTGCCTGTACCTGAAGCACAGCAGTACGGCCCACACAGTTGCTGGCAAGCCAGCGATGGCTGCCACGAGCAGTTCATCGCCCGCCTCGTCTGGCTCACTGGCAAGCAGGGGCTGGCCATGCCAGGCACCGGCAAGGGCACCTGGACGCGGCTGGTGCAGGCAGGGCTGGTGACATCGCTGACGGACTGGTTGACGCTCGATGCCCAGCAACTGCTCTCGGTGCCGGGCATCAGCGGGAAAACCGCCGTGCAGCTTCAACGCCGTTTCGACAGTGGTCGCGACAGGCCTTTCGCTCAGTGGCGCAAAGGGTTGGGCGTACCGGCGCCGGGCCAGGTGCCACAGGACGAGAACTGGCAAAGGCTGGCCAGCCGGTCTGCCCGCGATTGGCAAGCCCTGCCGGGCATTGGCGCAACACGGGCCAATCAGCTCGCGAACTTTTTCAACCACGAACAGGTACAACGGATAGCCGCTGTACTGGGGGCACGTGGGATCGATGGTTTTGACGGGGCAGCGGACCTTGGTTCGCAATAGTTCATGGGCAAGGCGTACGGGTAATGTTCCCCAATCCCAGCCTGAAAAAACCAACAAGGGTTTAAAAATAGGCAAAACCAAGGCAGGATTTCCCCACTTTTTGCTGCCCCGCCCCGTTCAGGAGGCTTTTTGATGAAGCGTATTTCTACCCTTTTCCTGCTGGTAACGTTCGCTCTGTCGGCTCACGCCGCGCAGCCCACCGAAGAACAAACAGGCCTGACCGGCTGCGCCGCCAAGCGTAAGGCAATCAGCGAACAGATCGAGCAGGCCAAGGCTGACAACAACAGCGAGCAGCAAGCCGGCCTGGAAAAAGCCCTGAGCGAAGTTGACGCGAACTGCACCGAAGCCGGCTTGCGTAAAGAGCGCGAGCAGAAAGTGCTCGAGGCCCGGCACGAGGTCAACCAGCGCACCAAGGACCTGGACAAGGCCATGAAGAAGGGCGACCCGGAGCGCATCAACAAGCGCAAAGACAAACTTGCCGAGGCGAAAAAGGAGTTGCAAGAGGCCGTCGACGATCTGGAGCGTTGACAGCCAGTTTCCAGTCAACTTGGCTTGTAGGACTTTTCTGAAGTTACCAACCGAAGGGTTCACTAGGTATTGGGGAATGGGCACCATTGCAGCGCTTACTGCCATATGCCCCTACAAGGAGGCTCCCATGAAAGTCGTTTCTTCCGTAGTCATGCTGGCTGTTCTGGGCTTGAGCGCAGCCGCCGCCCAAGCAGCACAGCCGACGCCTGGCCTGACCGGATGCGCCGCCAAGCGCAGCGCTATCGAAAACCAGCTGCAATATGCCCGGGCGCACAATAACTCGGGTGAGATTCGCGGCCTGGAAAAGGCCCTGCAGGAGAACACCGAGCACTGCACCGATGCTGGCTTGAAAGAAGAGCGTGAACAGAAAGTGCGCAAAGCCGAAGCAGAAGTCCAGGAGCGCGAAGCAGACCTGAAGCAGGCACAGGCGAAAGGCGATCCCAGCAAAATCGCCAAGCGTGAGCAGAAACTGGCCGAATCCAAAGCAGAACTCGAAGACGCCAAAGCCGAATTGGCCAAGTGATCTGAGGCTTCAGTTTCGTGCGTCAGCCAGCAGCCTGCAGCCCCCTGGCTGGCGCATCAATGATTACGGAACTCTGTATGGCAGGCCTTGCAGGCTGCCTCGACCTTGTCCATAGGTGCCTTGAGCATCGCGGCATCCAGCGGCTGCTTGCGTGTTACCGCCAGCAACTCGCCCGTCACCCCTTCCAACGCTTGCGCCAAGTCATGAAAGCGCGCCTGGCGCTCCCAGACCTCGGGCCGCGCACTGCTGTCGCCAGCATCCTTCACCTGCGGAAAATGCTGCCATGGCGCATGGGCCAGGCTATCGAGCTTCACCGCACCCGCTGAAAATTTCTCGCCATCGAACGGCAACCGCCCGCGCAGCATGCCCCCCATGTCCTCGCTGGTCTTGAGCATCTGCTTGAAGATCGCCTTGCGCTGCCCCAGGGGTGAGTTAGGATCGACACGGTCGCAGGCTACCAGGGACAGGCTGACCAGCAGGATGGCGGTGAAACATTTGAACATCACGGTCACATTGGCAGAGGAAAGGGCCAACAGTATCCTCGCCTGCCGTGCAAAGACCAATACCCTTACGAACACTATGGGCAGCAACCACGTGCTGCCCTCCAAGGATGCAACCATGAAATCTGCTCTGCGCCATCTCGCCTGGGCGCTGCCGGCCCTGGCCTTGCTGGCCGGCTGCAACGGCGGCGAAACCGCCAAGCCCGAACCCCACGCCGTCGCTACCTACACCCCTGCGGCCTGGGATGACCTGCCCAGCGTCAGCGACAGCGACCTGCTCGCAGGTTTCAACGCCTGGCGCACTGGTTGTGAAAAACTCAAGCGGGACCCGGTATGGGCCGCCACGTGCGAAGCAGCACAGCCCATTGCCCTGGAGGCGACCCAAGTGCGCGCGTTCCTGCAGGCGCAATTGCAGGTCTATGGCCTGCGCTCGGCCGAGAACAATGCCAATGGCTTGATCACCGGTTACTACGAACCGGTCTACCCCGGCAGCCTGACGCGCACCGACGCGGCTCAGGTACCGGTGTACGGCATCCCGGATGACATGATCGTGGTCGACCTGGCCAGCGTTTACCCGGAACTGAAGGGCAAGCGCCTGCGAGGTCGCCTCGATGGCCGCGTACTCAAGCCCTATGACACCGCTGAAGTGATCTACCGGGACGGCGTCAAGGCACCGGTACTGGCATGGCTGACCGACCCGATGGACCTGCAGTTTCTGCAGATCCAGGGCTCAGGCCGGGTACAGCTGGAAGATGGCAGTCAATTGCGCCTGGGCTACGCCGACCAGAACGGGCACCCGTACCGGCCGATCGGTCGCTGGCTGATCGAGCAAGGCCAATTGAAGAAGGAAGACGTGAGCATGGGCGCCATCCATGCCTGGGCTGAGGCCAATCCGCAGCGGGTGCCTGAATTGCTGGCGAGCAACCCCAGTTATGTGTTCTTCAGCACCCGCCCCGCCAGCAACGAAGGCCCGCGCGGTTCATTGAACGTACCCCTCACCGCGGGCTACAGCGTGGCCATCGATCGCAAGGTCATTCCACTGGGCAGCCTGCTTTGGCTGTCCACCACGCGCCCGGACGGCACACCGGTGGTTCGGCCGGTGGGCGCTCAGGATACGGGTGGCGCGATTACAGGCGAAGTCCGTGCCGATCTATTCTGGGGCACCGGGCCTGAGGCCGGCGAACTGGCAGGGAACATGAAGCAGCAGGGGCAGATATGGATGCTCTGGCCAAAAGGCAAGCCGCTGCCTGACGTGCCTAAAGTCCTTTGACCGATGGCTGCACTGCTCGCGGTTTAGCCGCGAGCAGTGCCGCCGGCTTCAGGCTGAGACAACGAAGAACGACACGATCAGCGCCACCCCGGTGAACCACACCAGCGAGCGCAATGCCGCCCAGTCGGCCAGATAGCAGATGATGTAGAGCAGCCGGCTGGTGATATACAAGACCCCAAGCACGTCCTGCGTCACCTGCTCGGCATTGCCGACGATATCGGCCACCAGCACCGCCGCGGCAAACGCCGGGAACGCTTCATAGCTGTTCTGCTGCGCGGCATGGGCACGCCGTGGCAGGCCCGACAGCGTGTCGAGGAAGGCGCGCGGGTCGTGATTGTCCTTCAAGCCGAAGCGGCCACTGCTGACCTTGGCGATCAAGGCGCAGAGCGGTGGTAGGAACAATGCGATCAGGATGCACCACAGGGCAACGGTCATGGACAGGACTCCTTCAGTCGTCAGGTTAGAGCTTCATCACCAGCATGCCTGCCAGTACCAGCCCGCAAGCTAGGAGTCTCGGGCCGCCAAAAGGTTCTTTCAAATAGCGCATGCCCAGCAGCACCACCAAGATGACGCTCAGCTCGCGCAAGGCCGCCGCCTCGGCCACCGACCCCAGATGCATGGCCCACAAGACCAGCGCATAGCTGAACAGCACGCAAAAGCCCACGGCCAACCCCAAGCGCCACTGGGTGCGCCAGAACAGCACGAACGGCCCCCGCCGTGCCACACCGGCCAGCAGCGGAAACGGCCAGGCGCTGAGCAGGGTCAGCCATACCAGGTAGTCCCAGGGCTTGCCCCACAACCGCACGGCCTGCCCGTCGAACCAGGTGTAGCAACCGATGCACAGGCCGATCAGCGCCACTACCGGCAGCATCGACCAGGGCAGACGGTCCCCGCCACCTCCCTGCCACAGCAGGCACGCCATGCCACAGGGGATCAGCAATATGCCGATGATCTGCCGTTCGCTGAGCGACTCGCCGGCGAACGCCAGGGTCAGCCCCAGTACCACCAGCGGTGACAAGCCACGCATCAGAGGATAGACCAGCCCCAGATCGCCCACTCGATAAGCCTGAATCAACAGAAATCGGTACAACTGCTCTGCCAATGCCGAAGCGATCAGCCAAGGCCAGACCTGGGCAGGCGGCAGGTCGACGAAAGCCACTGCGAGCACGGCAAAGGCCAGGGCTACCGAGTCCATGCTGGCGATCACCAGCAAGCGCTCGCCACTGAATTTGATCAGGGTGTTCCAGGTCGCGTGCAGTAAGGCCGCGATCAATACCAGGGAAGTTGCCAGCACGCCTTCAGGTCCTTGTGACGTTATCAGCCTGTGAATATATAGCGTTGATGGGAGCGTGGGGTGCGAAGCAGTTCTGTATCGAAAGTGGAACGAATCCAGCCAATCAGGTCGAAAACTGTGTCCCGAGTCCCTCGCCAGGTCATCAAAGAACTGCCCGAGCCATTCGGGTTACGACTTGGAAGCCACTGTTACAGGATTTGGGATGCTTGAATTAGTCGCTGCGTTTATCTGCCTCACCACACTCCTCACCTACGTCAATTACCGCTTTATCGGCCTGCCACCTGCCATCGGCGTGATGGTCACGGCATTGCTGTTCTCGCTGATACTGCAGGGCCTGAGCCTGATCGGCTTCCCTGGCCTTGAAGAACGCGTCGAAGGGCTGATGAACCAGATCGACTTCAATGACCTGTTGATGCACTGGATGCTGGCGTTTCTGCTGTTCGCCGGTGCCCTGCACGTCAACCTCACCGATCTGCGCAGCTACCGCTGGCCGATCGGGCTGCTGGCAACGCTCGGCGTACTGATCGCCACCGTGATGATCGGCTTTCTGGCGCACTGGGTGTTCGCGATGTTCGGCTGGCAGGTGCCACTGATCTACTGCCTGCTGTTCGGTGCACTGATCTCGCCCACCGACCCGATCGCGGTGCTGGGGGCCCTGCGCACCGCCAACGCCTCCAAACCACTGAAGACCACCATCGTCGGCGAATCACTGTTCAACGACGGCACCGCCGTGGTGGTGTTCACCGTGCTGCTGGGCATCATCGAACTGGGTGAAACGCCAGGCATGACGGACACGGCGATCCTGTTCGCCCGCGAAGCCATTGGCGGCGCGGTGTTTGGCGGGCTGCTCGGTTACGCCACCTACCGCATGATCAAGAGCGTCGAGCAGTACCAGGTCGAGGTCATGCTGACCCTGGCGTTGGTCATCGGTGGTTCGGCCATGTGCTACGAGCTGCATGTTTCGGCACCGATCGCGATGGTGGTGGCCGGGCTGATCATCGGCAACCTGGGGCGCAACCTGGCGATGAACGACATGACCCGTCGCTACATGGACGGTTTCTGGGAGTTGATCGACGACATGCTCAACGCCCTGCTCTTCGCCCTGATCGGCCTGGAGCTGTTGCTGCTGCCGTTCAACTGGCTACACCTGGCGGCTGGCGGTGTGCTGGCGCTGGCGGTGCTGCTGTCGCGGCTGCTGACCGTGGCCCCTGCGATCCTGTTGCTGCGCCGCTGGCGTAGTGTGCCCAAGGGCACCATACGGGTCCTGACCTGGGGCGGCTTGCGCGGGGGGGTATCGGTGGCGCTGGCATTGTCGCTGCCGTTGGGCGAGGAGCGTGACCTGCTGCTTTCGATCACCTACATCGTGGTGCTGTCGTCGATCCTGGTACAAGGCTTGAGCATCGGGCGGGTGGTGCGCAAGGTCAGCGCACAACCCTGAAAACCCGGGCTCGCCGTACGGCCCTTTCGCCGGCAAGCCCCACATGGGTTGCGCCGGCTTTTAGAGATTGAGCAAGTTGCTGCCACAGGCACAGCGCAGGCCTGAAGAACTACGCGGTCGCGGTGGGAGCCGGCTTGCCGGCGATGGGCTGCGCAGCAGCCCTAGCACGTCACTCTACGGCGCTGTCCGGAAACTGGTCCTGAACATACTTGATCTCGGTCCGCCCATGGGCCGCCGGCTGGCCATCCTCGCCCAGGTTGACGAAGACCATCTTGTCGACGGTCAGGATGCTCTTGCGGGTGATCTTGTTGCGTACTTCACACTTGAGGGTGATCGAGGTGCGGCCGAACTCGGTGGCAGTGATGCCCAGCTCGATGATGTCGCCCTGGCGCGAGGCACTGACGAAGTTGATCTCCGACATGTACTTGGTCACCACGCGCTGGTTGCCCAATTGGACAATGGCGTAGATCGCCGCCTCTTCGTCGATCCAGCGCAACAGGCTGCCGCCGAACAGCGTGCCGTTGGGGTTGAGGTCTTCGGGTTTTACCCATTTGCGGGTGTGAAAGTTCATCTGTACTCCTGACCTGCTTGGCTAACGTACGGTAATGATGGCAGAGCGGCCCGCGCCGCTCCATTGATCATCGACTATCGTCGCGATTAATCGACAGAAAACCTTGGGCGAAGACTCCCGCCAAGGCTATAATCTGCGCCGATTCACATGGCCACCCGCCGCGGTGCCATGCCCGCCACCTGTCCGAGGGGCGCTGCAGCAGGGTCATCCTGTCAGGCTCGGATGGGGCGTTGTCCGCTCCCGCGGACGCTGAACGCACAACGGCGCCCATTCGCACACTACGAATGGAGGCTCTCATGAGCGCTGTAAACACGCCTGCAGGTTTTACCGATTTCAAAGTCGCAGACATCTCCCTGGCCGCCTGGGGTCGTCGCGAAACCATCATCGCCGAATCGGAAATGCCTGCCCTGATGGGCCTGCGTCGCAAATACCTCGCTGAGCAGCCGCTCAAAGGTGCGAAGATTCTGGGCTGCATCCACATGACCATTCAGACCGCCGTGCTGATCGAAACCCTGGTTGCCCTGGGTGCCGAAGTGCGCTGGTCGTCGTGCAACATCTTCTCCACCCAGGACCAGGCCGCTGCCTCCATCGCTGCTGCCGGCATCCCGGTGTTCGCCTGGAAAGGTGAAACCGAGGAAGAGTACGAGTGGTGCCTGGAGCAGACCATCCTCAAGGATGGCCAGCCATGGGACGCCAACATGATCCTCGACGACGGCGGCGACCTGACCGAGCTGCTGCACAAGAAGTACCCGGCCGTGCTGGACCGCGTCCACGGTGTCACCGAAGAAACCACCACCGGCGTGCACCGCCTGCTGGACATGCTGGCCAAAGGCGAGCTGAAGGTCCCGGCCATCAACGTCAACGACTCGGTCACCAAGAGCAAGAACGACAACAAGTATGGCTGCCGTCACAGCCTGAACGATGCCATCAAGCGCGGTACCGACCACCTGCTGTCGGGCAAGCAGGCCCTGGTCATCGGCTACGGTGACGTGGGCAAGGGTTCTGCGCAGTCGCTGCGCCAGGAAGGCATGATCGTCAAGGTCACCGAAGTTGACCCGATCTGTGCCATGCAGGCATGCATGGACGGCTTCGAGCTGGTCTCGCCGTTCATCGACGGTATCAACGACGGCACCGAAGCCAGCATCGACAAGGCCCTGCTGGGCAAGATCGACCTGATCGTCACCACCACCGGTAACGTCAACGTCTGCGACGCCAACATGCTCAAGGCCCTGAAGAAGCGCGCCGTAGTCTGCAACATCGGCCACTTCGACAACGAGATCGACACCGCCTTCATGCGCAAGCACTGGGCATGGGAAGAGGTCAAACCGCAGGTCCACAAGATCCACCGCACCGGCGCTGGCGACTTCGACCCACAGAACGATGACTACCTGATCCTGCTGGCCGAAGGCCGCCTGGTGAACCTGGGCAATGCCACCGGCCACCCAAGCCGCATCATGGACGGTTCGTTCGCCAACCAGGTACTGGCCCAGATCTTCCTGTTCGAGCAGAAGTTCGCTGACCTGTCGGCCGAGAAGAAAGCTGAGCGCCTGACCGTTGAAGTGCTGCCCAAGAAGCTCGACGAAGAAGTGGCCCTGGAAATGGTCCGCGGCTTCGGCGGCGTGGTCACCAAGCTGACCCAGCAGCAGGCCGACTACATCGGCGTGACTGTCGAAGGCCCGTTCAAGCCGCACGCTTACCGCTACTAAGCGGCAAGCTTGAAGCGGCAAGCGGCAAGAAAAGGCAGACAGTGCCATTGCCGCTTGCAGCTCCAGCACCCACGATCTTGAACGATGCCAAGCCAGATCGGCCATCACCGATCTGGCTTTTACTTGCAGCTTGCCGCTAGCAGCTTGCTGCTTGAGGAACGAGTGATGTCACAAGAACGCCGCTACAGTTTCGAATTTTTCCCGACCAAGACCGATGCCGGTCATGAAAAGCTGATGGGCGTCGCCCGCCAACTGGCCACCTACAATCCGGACTTCTTCTCCTGCACCTACGGTGCCGGGGGCTCGACGCGCGACCGCACGCTGAACACCGTGCTGCAGCTGGAGAACGAAGTGAAGGTGCCTGCCGCACCGCATCTGTCGTGCGTCGGCGATACCAAAGACGAGCTGCGCGCCCTGCTGGCCGAATACAAGACGGCAGGCATCAAGCGTATCGTCGCCCTGCGTGGTGACCTGCCCTCTGGCATGGGCATGGCCAGCGGCGAGCTGCGCTACGCCAGCGACCTCGTCGAGTTCATCCGCCAGGAAACCGGTGATCACTTCCACCTGGAAGTGGCTGCCTATCCGGAAATGCACCCGCAGGCACGCCACTTCGAAGCCGACCTTGCCAACTTCGTCCACAAGGTCAAGGCCGGTGCCGACAGCGCCATCACCCAGTACTTCTTCAATGCCGACAGCTATTTTTACTTTGTCGAGCGCGCACAGAAGCTGGGCGTGGATATTCCGGTAGTGCCCGGCATCATGCCGATCACCAACTACAGCAAGCTGGCGCGTTTCTCTGACGCCTGCGGCGCTGAAATCCCGCGCTGGATCCGCAAACAGCTGGAAGCCTATGCCGACGATGCCGCCAGCATTCAGGCCTTCGGTGAAGAAGTCATCAGCCACATGTGCGAACAACTGCTGCAAGGCGGTGCACCGGGCCTGCATTTCTACACCCTGAACCAGGCAGAGCCGAGCCTGGCGATCTGGAACAACCTGAAGCTGCCTCGCTGAAATTTTTTGGCAAGATCTCGTTCAGAAATGCTTAAGGCTCTAGTCATAGACTAAAGCCTTAACTTTTTCTGGTTCAATCGAGTCTTGCCAGCCATGCAACCTCTCACGCCCTCGCGCCCTCAGCTGGTCTATCTGGCCTTCGGCCCTGCCACCTATCACCAGGAAGCCTGCTTCAGCATCGTCAGCGCACTGGCCCACCTGGGCACGTCCGCAGGCCAAGCCATGGACATTCAGGTCTATACCGATAATCCGCAGCCCTATGCCCAGCTGCCGGTCACGGTCCATCTGCTCGATGAGGCAACCCGCAAGGCCTGGAACGAACCTCACGGGTACCATTTCCGCAGCAAGCACGTCGTGTTGCGCCAAGTACTCCAGCAACATCCGCGGGCCGTCCTGATCGACACCGACACATTTTTCCGCAAGTCGCCGCTGACACTGTTCCAGCGGGTCAAACCCGGCAGCCTGCTGTGCAACGCGATCGGCGGGCGCTACGGCGAGAATCGCACGTGCCTGCTCTACCAGAACCTGCAGCCCCTCCTTCAAGCGCGTGGCTTGGCAGACTGCCAGATGCCTATGGTCAACTCCGGCGTGATTGGCCTGGCCGCCGAAGATGCGGGGATCCTGGACCACTCGATTGCGATGATGGACGAATTCCACCCCCTGGTTCCCACGGCCTATACGCTGGAAGAGTTCTGCCTGGCGGTTGCTGCCTACCGCACGTTGGCGCTGGCTGAATGCACCGATGTAATCCACCACTACTGGAGCCGCAAAGCCCAGTTCCGGGCCAAGATCCAGGCTTGGCTGCGCAAGCACGAAGCCCAGCCACTGAGCGCTGCCGCCTTGGCCGACGTGCTGTTGGTGAACGACCAGCTGCCGCGCCCGCCAACCTTGCAACGCCTGGGTTACAAGGCCATGAGCTTGACCCTGCCCAGCCGCGAACGCCAGTTTGCCCGCGAATTGTTGTATGGCAGCTACGCCTACCCCAACGAATTCGACCGCGCCTGTGCGCCTGCCTGGTGGGACAAGGCACTGCAGAATCTCAACGACCGCTATGGGCCGATGGAGCCGGAACAGTTACGCCAATGCCTGCGTCATCCATGCCTGCGCCTCTCGCTCGGAGCCCAGCGCAAGGACATCGAAGCGTATCTGCTGCAGTCCACAAAACTTTGAGCGTGCGATTTCCCCTAAGGTGCTGTCTCAGCGCCTGCAACTGGCCTTACCAGAGCCGAGCGCGTAATCTCGCGTTATGCCGTTCATCGTCCGTTTCTACTGCATCCTGCTGCTCGCCTGCCTGAGCCCCATGGCGCAGGCCGAACGCCTGCGCCTGGTTACCGACGACTGGGCACCTTATGTGTACCAGCACAACGGCCAGCCCCAAGGCATAGATTACGAAGTGACCACTGAAGTATTCCGGCGCCTGGGTATCGAGCTGGAGTGGGAGTTCATGCCCTGGAAGCGATGCCTGAGCATGATCGAACATGGCCAGGCCGATGGGGTCATGGACATCTTCAAAGTGGACTCGCGCCAGGCCTACATGGTCTACCCGCTGGAGCCCATGTCGGATGTCGAATTCGTGCTGTATCAATCCAGCCATCGTCGCCATACCGTCAACCAAATGAGCGACCTCACCGACCTGACGGTCGGCACCTCACCGGGCTATGCCTATGGCGCGCAGTTCAACGACGCATCAGGCTTTCGCCGTGAAGCGGCGCCAAGCCACGAAGCCAATTTTGGCAAGCTGGTGCTCGGGCGCATCGATCTGCTGATCACCGATCGCCTGGTCGGGCGCTACCTGCGCCGCCATCTCGGCCTCGAGCAGCAGGTAGAAGAACTGCCACTGGTCATCAGCCGTCAAGCGCAATACCTGGGGCTGGCGCGCAAGCCTGGCCGCGATGCCTTGGCACTGGCGTTTTCCGAAGAGCTGCGGCGCTTCAAGGAGGAGCCCGCCTACCTAGCGATAATCGAACGCTATATCGGCAGCACCGGCCACCTTCCTCACACCGTTGAGCAGCAGGAAAGCAGCACACAGCGATAGCTCTGTTATACTCGGGCCTTCCCGCCCGGCTCACGCCCGGACGCTCGGCCTCGCAACAGGCATCCCGATCGGCACCGACGCAGCTTGCGTCCTCACGCCGTTTTCCGGATGCGCAGTGAAAGCCCAGCTGGACCGGACGCGATCGCATCCCACCGATGCCCGTCGCGCCAGGCAGAATATCCCTACGGGCCCAGCCCCCACAGAACAGGATTGCCCATGTCCTTTGCTTCCCTCGGTCTCTCCGAGGCACTCGTCCGCGCTATCGAGGCTGCGGGCTATACCCAGCCGACTCCGGTGCAACAGCGGGCGATTCCCGCCGTGTTGCAAGGCCGCGACCTGATGGTCGCCGCACAGACAGGTACAGGTAAAACCGGCGGTTTCGCCCTGCCGATCCTTGAGCGCCTGTTCCCGGCAGGTCACCCGGACAAATCACAGCGCCATGGCCCTCGCCAACCGCGCGTGCTGGTCCTGACCCCGACCCGCGAACTGGCGGCTCAGGTTCACGACAGCTTCAAGGTTTACGCTCGCGACCTGCCACTGGTCAGTGCCTGCATTTTCGGCGGCGTTGGCATGAACCCTCAGATCCAGGCCATCGCCAAGGGTGTCGATGTGCTGGTGGCCTGCCCGGGCCGCCTGCTGGACCTGGCAGGCCAAGGCCGCGTCGACCTGGCCCACGTGGAAATCCTGGTCCTCGACGAAGCCGACCGCATGCTCGACATGGGCTTCATCCACGACGTCAAGAAGGTCCTTGCCCGCCTGCCGAGCAAGCGGCAGAACCTGCTGTTCTCGGCGACGTTCTCCAAAGACATCACTGACCTGGCCGACAAGCTCCTGCACAACCCGGAGCGCATCGAGGTCACCCCGCCGAACACGACCGTCGAGCGTATCGAACAGCGGGTCTACCGCCTGCCCGCCAGCCACAAGCGCGCGCTGCTGGCCCACCTGATCACGCTCGGCGCCTGGGAGCAGGTGCTGGTGTTCACCCGTACCAAGCACGGTGCCAACCGCCTGGCCGAGTACCTGGAAAAGCACGGCCTGAGCGCCGCCGCCATCCACGGCAACAAGAGCCAGAACGCTCGGACCAAGGCCCTGGCCGACTTCAAGGCCAACACCGTACGCGTACTGGTCGCCACCGACATTGCCGCCCGTGGCCTGGACATCGACCAGCTGCCACATGTGGTCAACTTCGAGCTGCCCAATGTCGAGGAAGACTACGTTCACCGTATCGGCCGCACCGGCCGTGCCGGCCGCTCGGGCGAGGCTATCTCCCTGGTCGCGCCGGATGAAGAAAAGCTGCTCAAGAGCATCGAGCGCGTTACCCGGCAGAAAATCGCTGATGGCGACCTGATGGGCTTTGACTCAAGCCAGGTAGAAGCCGAGAAACCTGAGGTGCGTGAACGGCCGCAGAACAACGGTCGCGGCGGCCGTAACCAGCAGGCCCGTGGTGACGGTAGCAAAGACGGCAGCAGCGGTCGCAAGGACAAGGGCAAGGATAAAGGCAAGGCCAAGCAGCCGGCTGCCGACAAGGAGAAGTCCGCCGACAAGCAACAGCCGCGCAAGCCGCGCGACAAGAAGCCGCGCCAACAGCAGGCCAGCCAGAACAGTGTGCCGAAAGTACCGGCCGACCGTGCACCGGATGAATTCCTGGACGACGAAATCGACAATTTCGGTAACCGTGCCGACTACGTCAGCCCCTACCAGAATGCCAAGAATCAGGGCCGCAACCGTCGCCCTGGTGCTGGTGCCGGAGCGGGTCAGGCCCAGCCCAACCCTGGGCGCAGCAACAGTGGTGGTGGCCAAGGGCGTAACGGCAGCCAGCCGCGCAGCGCCAGTGGTGAGAAACGCCCGCCGCGCAATAACAAGGGTGGTGAGGCGCGCCGCGACAGCAAAGGTGCTGGCCGCAACCGTTCGAGCGGCCGTGACGACGCATCCCGTCAGGAACCTGCCGTACGTAGCTCGCGAGAGCCGCAAAACCAGCCTGTGATCATCCGCAAGGAGTCCAAGCTCGACCGTTTCCCAACGCCTGAGCAACTGGACGACCTGCCAAGCCGCCCACGTGGTGAGCGGCCTGCGTTGTTGACCCGCAAAGGCGGCTAACGCTGCTGGCAAATAACAACGCCGCGCCATGGAGCGAATGCTGTTCACTTGAGCATTTGGGTCCAAGCCGGGGTTTCTAGAGAATCCGATACCAGCCCCCTGGTATCGGATTTTTTATGCCCATTGAGCAGCAGTCGCTCGACCTCGGCGATCTCTTCAACTTCTCCGACCTCAGCACTTTCACCCAGAATATTCCTGTGGGTGGGTTGCCAGTGCCTCAACCTCTCGGCGCAAGCCACCATCCAGCGGCGGCGCCTGCCAAGCGAGCACTGGGAGGTGCGGGAGCCACGGCGTGTTTCATGGGGCCATCGCAGGCAGGATGACCAGGCATGGGTAGGCAAACGCAGGGAACGGAAAACCTGGGTAATCGGTAAAAGACGCTCACACGCCGGCCTCTGGATCAGCCTTTAGGCGGGGAGCAGCAGGCTGACCCGTAACCCGCCACCGGCTCGGTTCGACAGCATCAGCTCACCCCCATGGCTGGCTGCGATCCGCTGGGCAATGCTCAGCCCTAGCCCATATCCCCCGGATGCCTGGCTACGCGACCCCTCACCGCGCACGAACGGGTCGGTAATGGTCGGCAGCAGCGCTGGCGAAATCCCTGGCCCGCGGTCGTCGATGTGGATAAATACCCCTGTGGTGGTTCGCTCCAGCGTGACAGAAACATCCTTGGCATAACGCAACGCATTGACCAACAAGTTCTGCAGGCAGCGCTGCAGCAGCAGGGCATCACCCCGCAGGCTGTTCACCCGGCCGTGCACGGGCAGTGGTTCCTGGTCAGTCGCCAGGTCCGCACACTGGCGCGTCACCAGCCGGTCCAGATCCACCTGCTGCAAGTTCTGCTGCTCTCCGGCACGCAGGTAATCCAGAACCTGACCGATCATATCGTCCATCTGCGTGATGTTCTGCCGCAGGCGCTGGCGGTGTTCGTCATCGGGTAAGCGTTCCAGTCGCAGGCGCATGCGAGTCAGTGGGGTGCGCAGGTCGTGAGACACGGCGGCCAGGAAGTAGGCCTTGTCGTTGACCATGGCAATCAGCCGCTGCTGCATGGCGTTGAACGCCTGCGCCGCCTGGCGCACTTCCTCCGGGCCATCCAGTGCCAGGGGAGGCTGTTCGAGGTTACTGCCCAGGCCGCGTGCAGCATCGGCCAGGCGCCGCAACGGGCGCAGGCACAGGCGCACGGCAACCAGGCACACCAGCAATACGGCGACGATACGCAGCGCATACACCCGCAGCAGATAATCGCTGATCAGCAACCACGCCGACTCGCCGCTCCAGCCCTGCAGTTCCTGGCCCGCAATGGTCAGCCAGTGCCCATCGGCCAGCGGCACCGCGAACTGGATATGCGCCTGGGCCGTGCGCAGGCCGAACAGGCTGCGCCAGACGATCGGTTGGCCCAGTTCGTCGGTGAGTTGCACGTTCATCAGGCGCACGTCCTGGGCATGCCCCAGTTCGTACTTCAGGGCCTGCTGCAGCAACAGCTCGACCCGCCTGCGCCCAGGGCGCTCGTCATGCTCTTGCGCAGGCAGGCTTTCGACGCAGCGAAGCTGGTAGTGGGCTGGCGCCTGCAATGTACCGCCCTGACAGTCGGCTTGGGCAATTAGGGCGGCGCTGCGTGCAGCAACCAGTCGCACGGGCACCTCTAGCGCCTGGGCGAAACGCACATCGAACCAGATGCTGCTCGACATCAACTGGATCACCAGCGTGCCACTGACCATGATCAGCAGCAGCTGACCAAACAAGGTGCGTGGCCACAGCCGGTGAAACCAGCGCATGTCAGGCACCGGCCGCGAGGGTGGCGATACTCAGCAGGTAGCCTTCGTTGCGGATGGTCAGGATTTGCGCGGCCCCCGCCGGCGCCCGGCGCAGCTGCTGGCGCAGGCGGCTGACGCACATGTCCACCGAGCGGTCGTCGGGCAGGTGGTCGCGGCCGAACGCGCTACGGGTCAGTTGGTCACGGGAGACCACACGGTTGTTGGCTTCCAGCAGTTCGCGCAGCACGCGGTAGTCGGAGCGCGGCAGGGTCAGGGTCTCGCCATCCGGGCCGGCGAGCAGGCGCTTGGCGTGTTCCAGGCGAAAGCCTGCGAACAGCTGGGCCTCCACCACGGGTTCTTCGGCACAGGTGCCCAGGCGTTGCGGACGACGTAGTACGGCTTTGATCCGGGCGATCAGTTCGCGTGGTTCGAAGGGCTTGGCCAGATAGTCGTCGGCGCCCACTTCCAGGCCGATGATGCGGTCCAGCGTGCTGCCCTTGGCTGACAGCATGATCACCGCCACCCCGGGGGTGGCCTGCAGCTGCCTGCACAGGCTAAGGCCATCTTCACCCGGCAGCATCAGGTCGAGCACCACCAGTTCCACTTTGTGCTGGGCCAGCTGGTCGCGCATCTGTTCACCGTCGGCTGCGGACAGCACGTTGTAGCCGGCATCGGTCAGGTAATCAGAAAGAAGTTCACGGATCTCGTCGTCATCATCGACAACCAGCAGGGTCGTGCTCATGCAGAAAAACACCTGTTCGGTGAGGGCCGGTGGCGCTCGTTACGTTCAATTACATCCCCGTACATGTCGGGTCTGGAGCCCGGAGGGCTGATCCCTAGAATCCTAACAAAAAATCATCTGCAAATACGAAGCCTTCCCAAATGAATCCCAAGAGCATCCCGACAGCGTTCACTCCCTCCAGTCAAAGTGGCAGTCGCTTCAAGCCGCTGGCCTTCTGCGTTGCCGTCGCCATCAGCGGTGGGGCAATGGCTGCCGACGGCAAGCCCCTTGTACTGGAGGCCACGCAAATCGAAGACAGCGCATTGATGCCTGCCGACGACGCCGGCCAGTTGGGCTACACGGTCGAGAGCACCCGTAGCTCCACAGGCCTGGCACTGACGCCACGGCAGACACCGCAATCGGTTACCACCATCACCCGCCAGCAGATGGATGACCGCGATATCCACACTATCGAGCAGGCACTGGAAACCGCCCCAGGTGTAACGGCCAACAAGTCCGAGGTGGGTGGGCGCACCGACTACCGCGCGCGTGGTTACTCGATCAGCAACTGGAAGGTCGATGGCCTGCAGACCCAGGGCGGCTCCGATTTCAGTGGCAGCGGTAATGCGCTGAACATGGACCTGTATGAACGCATCGACATCGTGCGCGGCGCCAACGGCCTGCTGGGCGGCACCGGCGACCCCTCGGCCACCGTCAACCTGATCCGCAAGGCACCGACCAAAACCTTCGGCGGCAGCGCCTATGCCACCTACGGCAGCTGGGACAAGCGTCGTCTGGGTGCTGACTTGAACCTGCCGCTATCCGAAGATGGCCGCCTGCGCTCGCGTTTCGTGATGACCCAGCAGGATGCCAACTCCTTCCGTGACAACCAGTCAGAGCGCTTGCGCGCCGCGTTGGCCAATTTCGAGTTCGACCTGGACGACGCCACTACCCTGGGCGCCGGTTACCAGTATGAATACAGCAAGGTCGTGGGCGGCGGCTGGGGGGCGAATATCCCGATCTGGTACCGCGATGGCAGCAAGACCGACTTGCCGCGCAGCACCAACGTGGTGCCCAGCTGGAGCTTTGGCGAATACACCACCCGCACTGCGTTCGGCTCGCTAGAGCACCGCTTCGACAACGACTGGACCCTGGACCTGAAAGCCGCCCAGGCCACCACCGAAGCCCTGAACCACCGGGGCCTTGCCAAGGTGAACTCGGCAGGACGCGGCAGCTACGGTGGCTATTGGGACCAGGACGGCAGCGGCGCCGTACTGAACGGTTTGCACAGCTCCAGCGACACCACTCAGCAGTCGGCGCAGATCGACCTGTCTGGCCCGTTCCAGCTGCTCGGCCGCACCCACCAGGCCATGGTCGGCTACAACGACAGCCGCACCGTCGGCTGGTCACCCCAGTACTCCTGCACCATGGTCGGTGACAGCATGACCAGCGCGCCTGCACTGGGCTGCCAGTTCCGCGCCAACAACGGCTTTCCAGTGACCGACTGGCACAATGGCGTGGATGACGACTATGACCTCGTCGCCTCGCGCACCGGCCTTCACAGCAAGACCACCACCCGCCTGCAGGGCATGTACGCCGCCACCCGCCTGAGCATTACCGACCCGTTGTCGGTGATCGTTGGCGTGCGCACCAGCAACTATTCTTCGGTCACCCGCAGCGTGGCCGGCGAGCGCACCAGCCAGGAAGAAAACGGCATCGTCACCCCCTACCTGGGCGCGGTTTATGACCTCAGCGACAACTACTCGGTGTATGCCAGCTACACCGATATCTTCACGCCGCAAACCTCTGAAACCAGCAGCGGCAGCAAGGTCGAGCCGATTCGTGGGCAAAGCTACGAAACAGGTATCAAGGGTGAGTGGTTCGATGGTCGCCTGAACGCCTCGGCGGCCTACTTTCGCACCAAGCAGGAAAACAAGGCCGTGCTGGACGGCGACCTGACCACCCCGACCGGCGACAGCGCCTACAAGGCCGGTTCCGGGCAGGAAACCGACGGTATCGATCTGGAAGTCGCAGGCGCCCTGACCCCGAACTGGAACGTCTACGCCGGTTACACCTACCTACACTTGCGCCGCGTCGACAGCGACGGCCGCAGCGACCCGTCGCACCTGTTCAAGGCCTCCACCACGTACCGCCTGAGCGGCCCGCTCGACCGCCTGACACTGGGTGCCGGCGTGACTGCGCAGACCAACATCCGCGCCATCTCCAGCCCGGCTGGCCAGCCCACCAACGGTGTGAGTAATGGTGCCACCGACGTGAACTGGTCCGGGTATGCCATCTGGAATGCCATGGCCAAGTACCAGCTGACCGACGACACCAGCGTCAGCCTCAACGCCAACAACCTGTTCGACAAACACTACTACACCCAATACGGGTTCTATGCCGGGGCCATCTACGGCGACCCGCGTAATCTGTCGCTGACGGTAAGCACCGCGTTCTGATCAAGCCCAGCTTGCCCTGGATCAATCGGCTTCTCCAACGGGCTCTCAAAGCTGTTGCAATCCTCGCCCAGCCCGTCGTTTGACGGGCATCAATCCATTGGCGATCGCCAGGTCAACGTGCATCGCGACCCAGATATCTGGTTGGCAGATATATGGATCCGAGATTTTTTCCACCCAATGTGGGTGCGCCGGGACAACACAATACGGGTCATAATGAAAGCGGCGGTTACCAGGGCGATTGAAGCCCACGGCCAGTGGAAAGCGCCCCTTAGCCTGTGGCTGACGACCTTTGACAGGGCGACGTTGCGGTTTGAATCTTTTGAACAATTGAGGCAGACGTGGGCCACTGTGTCTGGCTGGAATGTTGATCGCATCCCCCACTCAAGACTCAGGCCCGCCAGCCGCAAAGGGCCGCTTGATATCTACGTGTTCGATATCAAGAAAAACGAATGCCGCCTGATCGCGTGGCTCAATGCGCGAACGGGCACTCTCTACATCAAGGCCATTCTGTCGCACGCCGAGTACGACAAATGGTGCAGAAGCGATATCAGGTAGCAACCTGGGCCGCGCCCTATTTCAATTCGACAGGTGACAACATGAAGCGGGATAAAGTCGAAGCCAATGGACTAGATGCCTTCATCGCTAATATTTCACCCATGCTCGATGGCCTGAACACTCAGATGGCAACCATGGCCCAGCTTCTGGCCGCCTGCCATGACCCCATCAAGGACGATGCCGAGCTTGAGGCACGCATGGCATTGATCGACGAGCTCTACTCCCACGCGGACAGCGAAGGCCACGCTGCGGCACGTTTTGCGGAGATGGTAGCGGACCGCGTCTACGCGTATGAAAGTGACTCTGTATTGGTGCCGTTCGCGAGCCAGGCCGAAGCGTTGGCCTTTCTGCTAGCGGACAGGGGCGTGAAGCAGAAGGACCTGTCGGCGATAGCGACCCAGAGCGCAGTATCCGAGATTCTGAACAACAAGCGAAAGATGACGGTCGCGCAGATAAAGGGCTTTGCTGAGTTTTTCAGCGTACCGGTCGAGTTCTTCATGCATGGGGTGGTGTGACAGAGAAGAAAGGGTGGTGCCGCTCAGTAAAAGCCAAACCCAAAAGGCCAACCTTTCGGTGTAATGCTGTTCACTGCCGGCTTACAACATCATCCGCCGGGAGGCCAGCCAAGCCGCAATCGCCTTTGGTCGAACACCATCGGACATACGCTCAAACCCGCCTTCCAGTACATCGCTATCGGCTACGGGCAAGAGGTTGGCTGAGTTACGGGGAGGTGATGCGGGGATGTTTCTGGATCACCGCCCAAGCCCAGGAAGGCCTGGGACGGTGAAGATTTTTCAAACCCCGGTATCAGGTGGAGCGCAAGGCTGCTCCGCTTAAGTGAACAGCATTACGCCCCATAGGGTGGCGTTTTCATTGCTCAGGCAATGATCACTTCAGCTTCACGCCTTCGACGCTGATGTCCAGGTCGAGGGTCTGCGAGGTTGGGCCTGGGCCCTTGATGCCGAAGTCGTTCAGGTTCAGCGTGGTGGTGGCGTTGAAGCCAGCACGCTCACCGCCCCACGGGTCCTTGCCTTCACCGTTGAAGGTGGCCTTGAAGGTCACCGGCTTGGTCACACCGTGCAGTGTCAGGTCACCGGTCACGTCTGCGGTTTTTTCGCCGGTGGACTTGACGGCGGTGGAAACGAATTTGGCTTCTGGGTACTTCTTCACATCCAGGAAGTCAGCGCTGGCGATATGCTTGTCACGCTCGGCGTGATTCGACCACAGGCTGGCGGTTTTCAGGTCGACGCTGATCTTGCTGGCTTCAGGCTTGTCGCTATCCCACGTGAAGTTACCGTCGAAGTCCTTGAAGGTACCGTGAATGAAGCTGTAGCCCAGGTGGCTGATTTTCCAGTCGACGAACGCGTGCTGGCCTTCCTTGTCGATCTTGTACTCGGCGGCCATGGCCTGACCAGCACTGAGCAGAGCGGTACCGAGCGCCAAAGCGGCAAAAGTCTTTTTCAACATCCTTTAAGTTCCTTGCAATTGAGGTTGAGAGTCAAGCTTTGCGGCCCAGCATGCGAACCAGGGTCGCGTCACGGTCAATGTAATGGTGCTTCAGGGCAGCCACGGCATGCAGCGCGGCGAAAATCACCAGGCCCCACGCCAGCCACAGATGAACCACGCCAGCCAGGTCTGCCTGGTCAGGCAGGTCACTGACAAGGGCAGGTACTTCAAACAAGCCAAACACTGGAATACCGACACCATCGGCAGTGGAGATCAGGTAGCCGGCGATCATCACCGCGAACAGGCCCACGTACAGCGCCAAATGCCCCAACTTGGCGGCCAGCCGGGTGAATGCACCGTGGCTGGCAGGCGCCGGCGGCGGTGGGCTGATGAAGCGCCACAGCACACGCACGAGCATGACGGCCATGAGCACCAGGCCGATGCTCTTGTGCAGGTCCGGGCCAGCCTTGCGCCAAGGGCTGTAATAATCGAGACCGACCATCCACAGACCAAGACCGAACAGGCCAAAGACCGCCAGCGCAACCCCCCAGTGCAAGAGGATGCTGACAACGCCATAGCGAGAAGGTGAATTGCGCAGTTGCATGATGCCGTGTTTCCCCGTGGAAGCTGTGCACAGACTAACGCGTAACGTATCGAATAAAAGCACAAAAAATTGCTTTGGATTATCGATAAATCCGATGTTAATTGTCCGAGTCGGCTATTAAGGAAACATTAACGATAGTGGGTAATGCCAAGTTGTCAGCCCTGGCCCTGACATCCGCTTGGCGGTGACAGGGCCAGGCGATCACCCCTCAGCCAGCCTTGGCCTGGGCCGGTTGTGGAGCTGAAGCTGGAGCTGGAGAAGCCTTGGCTTCAGGCTTGTCGGCGCTGCCGAACAACCGCGAGAAGAAACCAGGCTTGTCCACCTTCGCCTCCTCGGCCTTCACCGGTTCTGCTTTGGCGGGTGCCTTCTCGGCGTCGTCCGCCTTGTCGGATGAACCACCGAACAGGTTGGAGAAGAACCCACCGTTGTCCTGCCTTGCCGCACCTGTCGCCGCCACAGGGGCAGCTTTGGCGGGGTCGAACGACTTGCCGGCCAGCAGGTCCTGCACTTGGCTGGCGGCACGCTGGCCACTGCGCAGGGCACCTTCAAGGGTGCCTGGGTACAGCGCGTCGGTATGCTCACCGGCAAACGCAATGCGTTGCACCGGGCGCTCCCACAGGCGCCAGTACTTGCTGATCTGCCCTGGGCCATAGGCCAGGTAAGCACCGCCTGTGCCGGCATCGGCGCTGTAGCGCTTGACCTCATAACCGGTGAACGCACCACGGGCCTTTGGATAGAAGGCATGCAGGCGGATCAATACCTGGTCGACCATCTGTTTGTCGCCGAACGCCTGCAGCAGACGGGCGTTGTCACCCGACAGGTTGATCACCACGTTGGCGCCGCCTTTGAGTGCTGGCTCGATCCACAGCATGCCAAGGCCTGCGTTGCTGAAGATTTCGCCAGACATGCGAGCGCGGCTTTCCCAGACTGGCTGCTTGAATTTGAGCAGCAACTGATCGCGCCAACCATAGTTGGTGCCCCTCAGCGCCGCGATGTGCTGGGTGTCCAGGGCTGGAGTGATCTGGATCTTGGCCAGGGCACGTAGCGGCACCGCCATGACCACATAATCGGCCTGATAGCTGGCGCTGCCGACTTTGACGGTGACCCCGCTGCTGTCCTGAACGATGGAGGTGACTGGCGAGCTGGTCTTGATGGTTTTCAGCTGCTTGACGAACGCCTGGGCCAGCACCGGGCTGCCGCCAGGCAAGCGTGCGGCACGCAGGTCACGGTCGCTGACGCCGCGGTAGACACGGCTCTGCTGGGCGAAGTACAGCAGCGAGAGACGCGATGGCTCGTCATAGCGGGTACGGATCTGCTGGTTGATCAGCTGCCGTGCAGTGCTGGGCAACTGCAGCTTGTCGAGCCAGGTGGATACGTTCATCTGGTCGAGGGCGAACAGCGTACTGGTGGCCTGCGGTTTGAGCGGGTCATCGATCGAACGGGCCAGGTCATCGAGGGTCTTCTCGTAGCGCTTGAGCGCTTCGGCGGTAGCTGGCTGGCGGGTAGTCAGGTCGCTGGCGCTGAAGTACTCCCCGTCGATCAGATACCCCGGAGTACGGACGAACTCGGGCGCGGGCAGTGTCTCGAGCTTGAAACGCTCAAGGTACTGGTTGAGTACCGGCTGAGCCTTGCTGTTGCCGACCCACTCACTGGTGGCCAGGCCCGAGCGGCCGCCCATGCCGGCCTTGGCCTCCAGCAAGGTTACCTGCCAACCCTTGTTCTGCAGCTCGTAGGCCGCAGTCAGGCCTGCCAGGCCGCCACCCACCACGATTGCCGAAGGTGTCTTGTCCTTGGCCAGCGCGGCGCCGCTGGACACACCGATCAATACCAACGCGCACAGGCGCACCCAAGCAGCAGCCATGATGGCGAACTCCGAGTTGACGTTACAGAAATGGGAAGAGGCAAATGCCCCGAGATGATGCGTTAAGAATACGTCAGGTATGGCGACCCTGCCACCACAGCGCCATCAAGTGCCTTTGGCAACTGGCATTTTTGTCAGTAGACAGGCCTGCTGCCGTTGCGCAACGCTGGTCTGGGTAGCCGGAAAACCGACAAAAGGAGCTGCGCATGATCTACGAGGAGCACTTTGCCCAGGTCAAAAGGCAGCTCCTGTGGCACAAACAAACGTTACAGACGCCATCGGGCTTGCGTATCCGCAGCAATGGCACTTCCTGGGCCGGTGTTCACGAAGCGTGCAAAGGTGAGGACGGCACCGAACTGGTGATAGGCGAGCAGTGTGAGGTGGAAATCAGCTTCAGCCAGGAGGTCGAGAGCCTTCGCCTGGAATGCTACGTCGTCAGCGACCAGCACTTCGAAGATGTAACGATGCTCCTGGATACAGAGAGCCTGGATTGGGGCGTGTTTGCCCCGCCCCCGCACAACTTCTACTGGTTGACGCTTTCAGGCAGCGGCTATACCGAGTTCATGCCTGGGCATTTTTCCACTCAACCTTGCTATCAGCACCTCCCCGGGCCCTTTCGCTGCCTGACCATCTCCACCTCCAGAGCCGGCACCGTGCATATCCGCAAGTTCGAATGGACCCACACCAGTCGCCATTGACCCGCAGCGGTTGTCCTGCCTCCTGGCATTGCTTAGGCTTACGCGGTCAAACATGCCGTAACGCCAGGAGAAGTGCCAATGGGCCTCAATGATCAATGGATGCAGCGTGACCTGAAGGTCTTGTGGCACCCCTGCACCCAGATGAAAGACCACGAGCAGTTGCCGCTGATCCCGATCAAGCGCGGGGAAGGCGTGTGGCTCGAGGACTTCGAAGGCAAACGCTACCTGGATGCGGTCAGCAGCTGGTGGGTGAATGTGTTTGGCCACGCCAACCCGCGCATCAATCAGCGCATCAAGGACCAGGTCGATCAACTCGAGCATGTGATCCTGGCAGGTTTCAGCCACCAGCCGGTGATCGAACTGTCCGAGCGCCTGGTGGCGATGACCCCTGCCGGCCTGGACCGGGTGTTCTATGCCGACAATGGCTCGTCGTGCATCGAAGTGGCGCTGAAAATGAGCTTCCATTACTGGCAGAACATCGGCAAACCGGCGAAAAAGCGCTTCGTCACCCTGACCAACAGCTACCACGGCGAGACCATCGCTGCGATGTCGGTGGGCGATGTGCCGCTGTTCACCGAAACCTACAAAGCGCTGCTGCTCGACACCATCAAGGTACCTAGCCCGGATTGCTACCTGCGCCCCGAAGGCATGGGATGGGAAGAGCACTCGCGCAACATGTTCAGCGCCATGGAACAGACGCTGGCCGAACACCACGAAACGATCTCGGCGGTCATCATCGAGCCGCTGATCCAGGGTGCAGGCGGCATGCGCATGTACCACCCGGTCTATCTCAAGCTGCTGCGCGAGGCGTGCGACCGCTATGGCGTGCACTTGATCCACGACGAGATTGCCGTGGGCTTTGGGCGCACCGGCACGATGTTCGCTTGTGAGCAGGCTGGCATCCGCCCTGATTTCCTGTGCCTGTCCAAGGCGCTGACCGGTGGCTACCTGCCGCTGGCCGCATGCCTGACCACCGACACGGTGTACCAGGCGTTCTACGACGACTACCCGACCCTGCGCGCATTCCTGCATTCGCACAGCTACACCGGCAACCCGCTGGCCTGCGCCGCGGCCCTGGCGACCCTGGACATCTTCGAACAGGACAACGTCATCGAGGCCAACAAGGCGTTGGCCTCACGCATGGCCAGTGCCACTGCGCACCTGGCCGATCATGCCCATGTTGCCGAAATCCGCCAGACCGGCATGGCCCTGGCGATCGAAATGGTCCAGGAGAAGGCGGGCAAGGTCGCCTACCCGTGGCAGCAGCGCCGTGGCCTGAAAGTGTTCGAGCATGCCCTGACCCGCGGCGCCCTGCTGCGCCCGCTGGGCAGCGTGGTGTACTTCCTGCCGCCGTACGTGATCACGCCCGAGCAGATCGACTTCCTTGCCGAGGTTGCCAGTGAAGGCATCGATATCGCCACGCGAGAAAGCGTCAGCGTGGCAGTGCCAGCGAACCTCCACCCCGATTTCCGCGACCCGGGCTAACCGACCAGCAATCGCACTGCCATGCAGGTGGGCCTTGTGTCGCGCCTGCAAGGCCGACGTCCAACCTTCTTCCTGAGCAAAACCATGAGACTGTCCCGTTTCTTCATCGACGCCCCCCTGAGCCTCGGCGAGCACGACCTGCCCGAAGCCCAGGCCCACTATATCGGCCGCGTACTGCGTATGGCCCCTGGCGACGCCGTGCAATTGTTCGATGGCAGCGGCCAGGAATACCTGGGCCAATTGCTCGAAGTGGGCAAGAAGAGCGTGCGCGTGAGCCTCGACCAGGCCGTCGCCGGCCAGGCCGAGTCGCCCTTGCACATACACCTGGGCCAGGGGCTTTCCCGTGGCGAGCGCATGGACTGGGCGATCCAGAAGGCCACTGAACTGGGCGCCAATGAAATCACCCCGATCGTCAGCGAACGCTGTGAAGTGCGCCTCAAAGACGAGCGCGCCGACAAGCGCCTCGCCCACTGGCGCCAGGTGGCGATCAGCGCCTGCGAACAATGCGGCCGCTCGACCTTGCCGATCATCCATGCGCCCGTGACCTTGGCAGACTGGATCAAGGGCAGCGATGCTGACCTGAAACTGGTCTTGCACCCTGTCGCCGAGCCGTTGACCAGTCATGACAAACCGGCACGCCTGGCGTTTCTGATCGGCCCTGAGGGTGGTTTGAGCGAAGCGGAAGTCGACCAGGCAAAGGGCGCGGGCTTCCACGCCGCCCGCCTCGGCCCGCGGGTGCTGCGCACCGAAACAGCACCGGTGGTGGCCCTGTCGGTGGCGCAACAGCTGTGGGGCGACTTCTAACGCACGTAGAAGGACACTGCCACGAAGTGCATCAGGCTGCCAGCGATCACGAACAGGTGCCAGATGCCATGCCAGTGTCGGAATCGGCTGTCGAAGGCGAAGAAGATGATGCCCACGGTATAAAACACGCCGCCCGCCGCCAGCCAGGCAAAGCCGGCGGTGCCCAGGCTTTGCAGCAGCGGGTTGACCGCCACCAGCACGATCCAGCCCATCACTGCATAGATGATGATGGACAGGACCCGAGCCTCTGAGCGTGGCTTGATTTCCTGCAGCATGCCGATCACCGCCAGCCCCCAGACCACCCCGAACAGGCTCCAGCCCCATGGCCCGCGCAGGCTCACCAGGCAGAACGGTGTGTAGCTGCCGGCGATGAGCAGGTAGATGGACAGGTGATCGAGCTTGCGCATGATCACCTTGGCCCGCCCGCGGGTGCTGTGGTAGAGGGTGGAGATACTGTAGAGCAGCAGCAGTGTGCCGCCGTAGATCGAGAAGCTGACGATCTTCCAGGGATCGCGCTGCAGCCCTGCGCTGACGATCAGCCAGATGGCGCCAGTGCAGGCCAGCACGGCACCGACCAAATGGGTCCAAGCGTTGAAGCGTTCACCGTAATACATGCAAAAACAGACCTCCCAAACGTCTGCAAGTTGCTTCGAGCTGCAAGCTGCAAGCTGCAAGCTGCAAGCTGCAAGCTACAAGCTACAAGCAAGAGCAAGAGCAAGAGCAAGAGCAAGAGCAAGAGCAAGAGCAAGAGCAAGAGCGATACTCTCCCACTCAACGCGATCAGCTTGAAACTTGAAGCTTGCCGCTTGCAGCTGCTGTCATGGCAGGTGCGCGTCACGCACGAGCCTTTCCAGCCCAACCAGGTCGGGCACCCGTGCCACCTGCTCGCCCACCTGCACCGCCGCCAACTCCAGGCTGGCCAACGCCACATCCACATAATTCAGCTGGCTGTCGAGCTTGCACGAGCGTGGGATGTCCTGCAGCAACACCGCCAGATATCGCAGGCCGGTGTCGCCCAAAGCGTTCAGCACCACGATACGCGCCCGCTCGCCACACGGGGTTTCACCACCGCACGCTGCCTCGAAGCCGATCAGCGGCAAGTGCTGCTGGCGCCAGTCGATCCACCCCAGGTGCCAGGACGGTTGGCCACGCTGGCACACCAGGTTGCGCTGGCCGATAAGCTCGGCCACAGCCACATTGGGCAACACCAGGGTTCGGTCGCCCAACGGCAACAACAGGCCGGTCAGGCTGCTGCGCTGGCCTGCGATCAACTCAAGCATGGGTTTGGCTCCAATGGGCGATACTCTGCAGCAGCACCGACTCCTGATACGGCTTGCCCAGATAGTCGTTGACACCGATGGCCATGGCCCGGTCGCGGTGCTTCTGCCCGGTGCGTGAGGTGATCATGATGATCGGCAGGTCCTTCAGGCGCTCATCGCGACGAATGCGGGTGGCCACTTCAAAGCCATCCATGCGCGGCATTTCGATATCCAGCAGCAACACATCCGGGCGGTGCTCTTCCAGCAGTGCCATGGCATCCACACCGTCCTTGGCCGTCAGCACGCTCATGCCATGGCGCTCCAGCAGGCGGCTGGTCACCTTGCGCACGGTCACCGAATCATCCACCACCATCACCAGCAATGCCCGCCGCGGCGCCGGGCCGAACAGCGTGCGCTGCACCCCGCTACCACCCGGCAGCCGCGCCAGGCGGCGCTGCTGGCCGCGCAACTGGCCAAGCAGATCAAGAATCAGCACCACCCGACCATCACCGAGCAAGGTCGCGCCGGACAACCCTGGCACGGCAGCGAACTGCGGGCCCAAGCTCTTCACCACGATCTCGCGGCTCGGCGACAGGCTGTCGACCTGGATCGCGAACGACTGTTGCTGGGAATGCACCAGCAACACCGGCAATGGCACGCTCTGGCCCAGAAGGCTCGGCCGCGGCAGGCCTTGCAGCAGCTCGCCCAGGTAACGCAAATCGTATTCATGGCCAGCATAGGCGTAGCGCGGCACATCCCGCTGGTAACAGATAGCCAGCTCGGCCGGCGGCACCCGCACGATGCCTTCGATGGTATTGAGCGGGATGGCGTACTGCTCCTCACCCAGGTGAACCATCACGGCACGGTTGATCGACACCGTGAACGGCAGGCGAATCAGAAAGCGTGCGCCCTTGCCCTGCGCCGACTCGATACTCATCGAGCCACCCAGTTGCTTGACCTCTTCGTGCACCACGTCCATGCCCAGGCCACGCCCGGAAATCTGGGTGATCTTCTCTGCGGTGGAAAACCCCGGGCGCAAGATGAACTGCAGGATTTCGTGGTCACTCAGGTGGGCCTGGGGGTCCAGCAGGCCACGCTTGATCGCCTTGCGCCGCACCGCGTCCAGCGGCACGCCGGCGCCGTCGTCGGTCATCTCGATGACAATATCGGCCCCCTCATGGAGCAAATTGAGATGGATGGTGCCTTGCTCAGGTTTACCGGCAGCCAGGCGCGCTTCCCGGGTCTCGAGGCCATGATCCACAGCATTGCGCAGCATGTGCTCCAAGGGCGCGACCATACGTTCCAGAACACTGCGATCAAGCTCGCCTTCGGCGTTGCCGACCACCAGTTCCACCTGCTTGCCCAACTCGCTGGCCACTTGGCGCACCACCCGTTGCAAGCGCGGCACCAGGCGTTCGAATGGCACCATCAACGTCGCGGTGAGGCCTTCCTGCAACTGGCTGTTCACCCTCGCCTGCTGCTGCAGCAGGGCCTGCGCCTCCTGCGCGCGGTGGGCCAGCGTCTCTTTCAGGTCAAGCAGGTCAGAGGCCGATTCGAACAACGCCCGTGATAATTGTTGCAGTTGGGAATGGCGGTCCATTTCCAGCGGGTCGAAATCCTCGTAGGCGTCACCTTCGAACGGCTGACGGCTGCTGATTCGACCTTGGGTTTCCATGTCCAGGCGCAGCAACTGGTCGCGCATGCGCTCCAGCGTGGTTTCCATCTCGCTCAAGGCGAATTGGGCGTCATTGACCTGTTGCTCGATACGCCCACGAATCACCGAGTGCTCACCTGCCAGATTGCCCAGGTCATCGAGCAGTTCGGCATCCACCTTGACCAGGTCACCGGGGGGCCGCTCGGGCGAAGCGGCAGGTGCGTCGGCAGGTGCTGCCCCGGCCGGGGCCTGCCCGGCAACGCTGTCGGTCAGGGCGGCGCTGCTGAAGTTGCGGATGTAGTCGATCAACGCAGTCGCCGCATGCAGCGGCTGCCCCAGGCGCACTGCGTCGAGCATGTGCGCCAGGCGGTCATGGCAGTTCTGCAACAGGGCGAACAACGGCGCACCCGGTGGCAAGCGCCCGGCAGCCAGCAGTTCGTACAGGAATTCCAGTTCGTGGGCCAGGTCACCGATAGCGGCGATTTCCACCATGCGCGCCCCGCCCTTGAGCGTGTGCAAATCACGCAGCAGGTTGTCCACCTCGGCGCTGTTGCGCGGGTCGGCCTGCCAACGCGCAAGCGCGGCGGCGGCGCTTTCAACAATGTCGGAGCTTTCTTCGAGGAAGACTTCAAGCAGCTCCTTGTCGCCCGGGTTTTCCGCCTCCTCAGCCGGCGCCGAGGGGCCATCGAGGCGTGTGACCGAGCCTGGTGCCACCAGGCCAGTGGCCTCGGGCGCCAGGGCGTCGTCCAGCAAGCTCCGCAAGCCCTCGACGCAGGCTGGGCGGGCGGTCGGCTCCTGGCCGGCAGCGACTTCGTCGAGCATGTCGAGCAGCGCCTCGTGCGCCTGCCGTGCCAGGACAAAAAAGCGCCCATCGGCGGCCAGGCTGCCCTCTTCCACCGCGCCGTACAGGTCCAGCAGCGCTTCACAGACATCGTCCATCTGCCACAGGTCGGCCAGGTGTGCACCGTGGCAGAGGGTGGTCAGCCCGTCGAGCAAGCTGTCCAGCGACTGACGTTGGCCGGGCTGCTCCTGCCAGCGCGACAACAGGGCCTCGGCATCCAGCAGGATGTCCATCGACTGGGCGAGGAAGCTGGCGATCAACTGCGGGTCACGCTTGCCCCGGCGTCCATGCGGCGGCTCCTCATGCAAGCTGGCCAAGCGCAGGTCCACCGCTTCACCGACCTGTTCGATCAGTTGCGCGGCGCCGCAAATGGGTGCCAGCGGAGTGCTGGTCAATTGCGCCAGGCCCAGCTGGAACAAGCCGCGTGCCTCTTCAAGCCATTGGAGTTCTGCCGCTTGCAAAGGCAGGTGGTGCCCCCGGTACTCGCGCACCAGCCGGTCGAGCGCGGTGGCAAGCTCGGCGATTGGCAATACGCCGGCCATCGCGGCGCTGCCCTTCAAGGTGTGCAAGGCGCGTTGCAAGGTGTCGCTGACCTCGGTGCCCTGACCGTCTGTGCCCTGCAGAAATGCCTCCAGGCTGGCCAGATGGCCCTGGGCTTCATTGCGGAAGATGTCCAGCAGCAGCGGATCGAGGCCATCGATTTCGGCACCCGCGGGCGAATCCCTCTCCGCCAGCGCATGCAGGTGGCTCGCCAACTGCTCGATTTCGGTCACCTGCGGCATCTGGCCGGCGGCAAAATCGGCCAGCAGGTCGGGCAAATGAACCACGACCTGCTGCAGCGCCACCACACCCTCGGGGGCCAGTGTCGTGCGCCCTTCGAGTACCCGGTTGAGCAGGTGCTCACCGCCCCAGGCCAATTCGGCGACCGCCTGGGCATGGACCATGCGGCCACTGCCTTTGAGCGTATGCAAGTCGCGGCGCACCTCCAGCAAGGCATCCCGCAGGCTGTTATCGGCGCGCCAGCGCAACCAATGCCGCTCGATCTGCGGCAGCAGCTCGCCGGCCTCTTCCAGGAAGACCTCGCGCAACTCGTCATCGACCCCGTCGGTACTGCCGTCCTGGGCCATGGCGTCTTCGCCGAGCGTGCACTGCACACCGAGCGCCGCCAGGCTGGCGCGCGCCCTGGCGAGGAAAGGCTGGGCATCGGCCAGAGGGTCGGCTACCCGCCATTGCAGGTAACACTCACTGGCGCTGAGGGCATCGGCCAGGTGGTCAAGCTCAACCGCCGGCGGCTCGACGTCCAGGTGCTGCAACCAACCGTGCACGTAACCCGCGCAACCAGCCAAGACTTCCGCCGCGTCCGGCAGCATCAGCATCGCCAACGCCCCTCGTACCTGCTGCAGCAACCCCGGCAATGGTTGCAGGCGCTGGCGCGGCCAACCGGATTCCAGGCAATCGCCGATCAGGTCCTTGGCCTGCTGCAACACGTTCAGCGATTCGTTCAACACCAGCTGGCGAATCTCGGCCAGGTCCGAACCGGGCAAGCCGCCCTGCCCGCCCTCTTCCAGCGGGCCGACCATGCCATTGAGGCTCGCCTCCACATACAACAAGGCGCCCGCAACATCCATGAGTACCGCGTCATCCGCCGCGTGTTGGCCTTGAGCCAACGCCTGCAGGGTCATTACCTGATCGATGATGACCCGCCGAGGTTGCTGAAAGCCCAGGACCGCCAGGGTATCGGCCACATGACGCAAGGGCGCCAACAGGCTGTCCAGCTGTTCGCTGTGCTGACGGTCCCCGCGAACGAACTGGTCCAGGCGTTCCTTGATGCGCATCAGGTCGTCGCACAACGCGCTGATCACCGAACGCAGCGCGTCACGCCCAGGCCCTGCCTGAACCTGCTCCCGCCAATTGCCCAGCGACAGGTCGAGGTTGGCCAGGTCGTCCGAGCCGGCGAAGCGCTGCGCCGCTGCGCTGATCAGGCTGCCCTGGGCCAACGGTTCGACACCCCGGCAAGCCCGCAACTGGTTGAGCAGCGGCAGCATGACCAGAGGCAGGTCATGGCGCGCGCCGCGCAGCCGCTCCAGGTACGAGGGCAGTTGCTCAAGGCCGCGGAACAGCGGGCCCAGGCAGTCGCCGCGGGGGCTCACCTGGCCCTCGGCAAAGGCCCTGGCCAGCAGCTCCAGCTCTTCGGCCAGGCGCGTGGCACCGCGCAGTTCGAGCATGCGCAGGCAGCCGTGAACCTGGTGCAGGTTATCCACCACGAACGCCAGGATGGACAGATCGCCGGTATCCCCGGCAAAGCGCTCAAGGGCCTGGCGCGCCTGCCCCAGGCAATCGAGGATGGACGCCTTGGTCCAGGCCAGAGCGACGGTATCGTGGCGCTCGGGGCTTGTTGCTGCAGCCATCATGACTCCTCAGCGCCGCTCGGCGGGTGCCGGCAGGGTGAAACCGGACACGGAGCGGCGCATCTCGCTGGCCATCCGCGCCAGGTGGCGGATACTGTCGGCGGTGGCGCCGGAGCCCGCGGAGGTCTGCGCGGTAATCTGCTGGATGACCGACATGGTGTGGGAAATTTGCCCGGCCGACGAGGTCTGCAACTGGGCGGCGTCGGAGATGCTGTGGATAAGTTCGGCCAGGGTCTGCGACACCCCTTCGATTTCGGCCAGCGCCACCCCGGCGTCCTGCGCCAGGCGTGCGCCGCGCACGACCTCGGCGGTGGTCTGCTCCATGGAGATCACCGCCTCGTTGGTATCGGCCTGAATGGTGCGTACCAGTGCCTCGATCTGCCGCGTTGCCGAGGATGAACGCTCAGCCAGACGCTGAACTTCATCGGCCACCACGGCAAAGCCACGACCGGCCTCTCCCGCCAACGAAGCCTGGATGGCGGCATTGAGCGCGAGAATGTTGGTCTGGTCGGCAATGTCGTCGATCAGGCTGACGATGTCGCCGATTTCCTGGGAAGACTCACCCAGGCGCTTGATCCGCTTGGCGGTGTCCTGGATCTGCTCGCGGATGTTGTCCATGCCATTGATGGTGTTGTGCACCACTTCGTTGCCTTTGTTGGCGATCGCCACCGAACGCTCGGCTACCTTGGCCGACTCGTAGGCATGCGCGGAAACCCGGTCGATCGATTCGACCATGTCGCCCACAGCCTCGGACGCCTCACTGATTTGCTCGGCCTGATGCTCGGAGGCCTTGGCCAACTGGCGGGCGGTGTTCTGCGTGTCTTGTACCGCCGCTGCCACCTGCTCGGCGCTGTGGTTGATGGTGGCTACCAGGTCGCGCAGTTGGTCAACGGAATAGTTGATCGAGTCGGCGATCGCGCCGGTGAAATCTTCGGTCACCGAGACCGTCACCGTCAGGTCGCCGTCGGCGAGTTCTTCTATTTCGTCGAGCAGGCGCATGATCGCCTGCTGGTTGCGCTCGTTCTTCTCGGCGGTTTCTTGCAACTGGCGGTGGGTAGTGCGGACCATCACCAGGCCGATCAGGATGATCGAGGCCAGCGCCAGCAGGCCCAGTACATACCCACCGACGGTATCGAGGGTGCGTCCGGCGGCCAGGTTTTCGAAGCCGTTGGCGAGGTGCGAGGCCTCGTCGAGCAGCGTTTGCGAGAGGCTGAAGATGTTGCCGGCCGCTTCACGCACGCGGAACAGCTCTGGCGACGTTTCGAGGATTTCGTCGACGGATCCGGCGACGAACTGGAACAGCTCGGCGATTTCCGTCAGGCGCGCCCGTGCGTCGGCATCTTCGACGCGGGTCACCTGAATCGCCGGATTGCCCGCCAGCATGCCTTCGAGTACCTGACCAAAGCGGCTGGCATCGCGGCCGAAGGTATCGGCAGCCTGCGCCGCCGTATCGTCGCCTGCCAGCACGGTGTTGACCGAACCCAGAATGCGCTCGGCGAGCAGCAGCTGGCGCTGGGCAACCACCACCTGGCTGGCCGGGGCGCCGCTCTGCAACAGTATCTCCACCACCTTCTCGTATTCGACCTGCAGTTGCGGCACGGTTTCGGCCAGGGTCGCCGCCACCTGGTGCAGCGAGAGCACGGTCTGCTCACTGGCAAGGATGGTATCGGTGTTCTTGCGCAGGTTTTCCCAGTCCTGAAGCACCGCCTCCATTTCATCCTTCACCGTGACCGGCGCGGCTGGCAGGCCGGTGGACGGGTCGCCCTCTCGCAGGTAGCTCCAGCGCCGCTCGAAGTCGTTGCGCGCATCCGACAGCAGCTTGAAGGCCAAAGCCTTGCCCGCTGCTGCCTCGGTGGCATTCTTGGCGATGCGTTGCGACAGCACGCGCAGCTCACCCGCATGGCCGATGTACTGCTTGTCGTGGTTGGACTGGGTGTTGAGGTAGGCGAAATTGGCGAACAGCAGAATGATCGACAGAATCAGCACCACGAACAGCACGGTGATCTGAACGATGCTGCGCGTGCGCGGTGTCATGCTGCTGGGGGCGACATTGGTGGCCGGCTTGTTCACGTTCGAATGTCCTATAGCGCCACGTCGAGAAAGCCCGGCGCCTGGGCCAGGGCGAAGGGGCTGAAGATGGCCCAGTTGCGCTCACGCGGGAAATGCCCCTGAACGAACCGTGCAGCGGCGCGGATCAGCGGCTGGGGGGGCGAAAGCTCCAAGGTATCCAGGGCAAAATGCTGCAGGCCGAGCACTTCGTCCACCAGCAGGCCGACGAACAGGTCTTCATGGTCCAGCACCAGCACCCGACGCTGCTTGCCCGGTGCCGCAGGGCCAAGGCCGAAAAAGCTGCTCAGGTCCATCACCGGCAACAACCTGCCGCGCAGGTTGGCTACCCCGCACACCCAAGGCTGTACGCCCGGCACCCGACTGCTGCGCGGCTCGCGCGTGACTTCGGCCACCTCGCCCATCGGCGCGACGAACCACTGCCCGGCAATGCGAAAACCGATACCGCTCCATTGCTGCAGACGCATGTCCTGGGGCGGCTGGTCGGCCACCAGCAGGCGGCAGCGCCGGTCTATGTCCAGCAACAGCTCGAAGGCGGTCAGCGACGCGCCTTGGGGGCGGGTGGTCAAGCGCCCAGCACTTCGTTGAGCTTGGCGATCAGGGCATGTTCTTCCACCGGCTTGGTGACGAAGCCGCGCGCGCCCTGGCGCTGCGCCCAGATACGGTCGGTTTCCTGGTCCTTGGTGGTAACGATGAGCACGGGAATGGCGCTGGTTTCCGGGTCCTTGGTCAATTGCCGGGTGGCCTGGAAGCCGTTCATGCCAGGCATGACGATGTCCATCAGCACCGCGTCGGGCTTTTCCTGGCGGGCCAGGGCCACAGCGTCAGCGCCGTTGTTGGCCTTGAGCACTTGGTGGCCATGCTTTTCCAGCCACTCGGTCAACCTGTACATCTCTGTCGGCGAATCGTCGACAATCAGAACTCGGGCCATGCTGTTTCCCCATCAGGAAAATAAAGGCCACACCGCCTCGGGCGTGGTCAGGGTGCGTGTTGTTCGTGCGCCGCGAACCCGGGCACGTGGGCCCTGATCGCGTCGAGCAGCTCTTCTTTGCTGAATGGCTTGGTCAGGAACTGGTCGGAGCCGACCACCCGCCCGCGCGCCTTGTCGAACAGGCCATCGCGCGACGACAGCAGGATCACCGGGATGTCCTTGAAGGCGCTGTTGTGCTTGATCACGGCGCAGGTCTGGTAGCCATCCAGGCGCGGCATAAGCACGTCGACGAAGATGATCTGCGGCTGGTGGTCGATGATCTTGGCCAGGGCATCGAAACCGTCGCTGGCGGTGATCACCTCGCAGCCTGCTTCACCGAGCAACATCTGCGCGGTGCGGCGGATCGTGCGTGAATCGTCGATCACCATCACCTTCAGGGGTTGTTCCATAGATGCCTACCAGAAGAAATTGAGCTGCAAGGTGCAAGCGTCAAGCGGCAAGAAAAGCTGCACCGGCACAAGGCCAGGTTTTTCTTGAGGCTTGTAGCTTAAGGCTTGCAGCTCATTTTTAGCACACTCCGGGTGGCCATTCCATCCACCGTCCCCCTTGACCCGCGGCGTTGGCGGCGCCACCCTGAGCCACTTTTCTTTCGATTCGTTGCGGCTACCGGCCGCCAAGAGGAACCACCCCCATGAGCGTTCGCCTCGGCATTGTCATGGACCCAATCGCGTCCATCTCCTACAAGAAGGACAGCTCGCTGGCCATGCTGCTGGCCGCCCAGGCCCGTGGCTGGAGCCTGTTCTACATGGAACAGCGCGACCTGTACCAGGCCGAAGGCAAGGCCCGCGCGCGGATGCGCCCACTCACCGTGTTCGCCGACCCTGAGCGCTGGTTCGAGCTGGACGAGGAGCAGGATAGCCCGCTGGCCGAACTGGACGTGATCCTGATGCGCAAGGACCCGCCGTTCGACATGGAATTCGTCTACAGCACCTACCTGCTGGAGCAGGCCGAAGTCGAAGGCGTGCTGGTGGTCAACCGCCCGCAGAGCCTGCGCGACTGTAACGAAAAACTGTTCGCCACCCTGTTCCCGCAGTGCACGCCGCCGACCCTGGTCAGCCGCCGCCCGGACATCATTCGGGCCTTCGCCGCCCAGCATGGCGATGTGATTCTCAAGCCCCTGGACGGCATGGGTGGCACCTCGATCTTCCGCCACCGGGCGGGTGACCCCAACCTGTCGGTCATTCTCGAAACCCTGACGGCGCTCGGCGCCCAGCAAATCATGGCCCAGGCCTACCTGCCGGCTATCAAGGACGGCGACAAGCGGATCCTGATGATCGACGGCGAACCGGTCGACTACTGCCTGGCGCGCATCCCGGCCAGCGGTGAGACACGCGGTAACCTGGCGGCCGGCGGGCGTGGGGAAGCACGCCCGCTGAGCGAACGTGACCGCTGGATTGCCGCCCAGGTCGGCCCGACCCTGCGTGCGAAAGGCCTGCTGTTCGTCGGCCTTGACGTGATCGGCGACTACCTCACCGAGATCAACGTCACCAGCCCGACCTGCATCCGCGAGATCGACGCGGCCTACAACACCGACATCGGTGGCAAGCTGATGGATGCCATTGATCGCCAGTTGAAGGCGCGCTGACCGCCGACGCGGAGCAAAAGCGCAGAGTGGGGTATGATGCGCAGCCGCAAGCTTCAAGCTGCAAGCCGCAATAAGAAGTTGGCCTGCACCAGTCTGCTGTTACTTGCAGCTTGCGGCTTGTAGCTTGAAGCTGACTGTGGATACCTGATGACGCTGCCCGCCGACATCCCCTCCGACCTGCTTCCACCGCGCGTTCGCCCGGTGGACCGGCTTGGTTTTACCCTGTTCCTGGCTGCCTTGGTGCACCTGGCGCTGATCCTCGGCGTGGGCTTTACCGTGGTCAAGCCGGCTGAAATCCGCCAGACCATGGACATCACCCTGGCCACCTTCAAAAGCGAGAAGCCGCCCGAGAAGGCCGATTTCCAGGCCCAGGCCAACCAGCAAGGCAGCGGCACCCTGGAGAAGAAGGCGGTGCCCACCACCACCGAGATCGCGCCGTTCCAGGACAGCAAGATCAACAAGGTCACCCCGCCGCCGGCGGCTAAGCCTGAGGTGAAACCGCCGCCTGTACCGCAAAAGTCCGCGGTGGCCACCCAAGCGCCCAAGGCGCAGAAGGTCGAGCCCAAGCCGAAGGAAAGCAAGCCGCAGCCCAAACCGGCAGCTACGCCGGATTTTGACAGTTCGCAGTTGTCGAGCCAGATCGCCAGCCTCGAGGCGGAGCTGTCCAACGAGCAGCAGATGTACGCCAAGCGCCCGCGCATCCACCGCCTGAACGCTGCCTCGACCATGCGCGACAAGGGTGCCTGGTACAAGGAGGAGTGGCGCAAGAAGGTCGAGCGGGTGGGCAACCTCAATTACCCCGACGAAGCACGCCGCCAGCAGATCTACGGCAACCTGCGGATGATGGTGTCGATCAACCGCGATGGGTCGTTGTATGAAGTGCTGGTATTGGAGTCGTCCGGCCAGCCAGTGCTGGACCAGGCCGCGCAGCGCATCGTGCGGCTGGCAGCGCCATTTGCGCCGTTTACCGGAGACCTGGCGGAATACGACAGGCTGGAAATCATCCGCACCTGGCGGTTCGCCCGTGGCGACAGGCTTTCCAGCAATTGAGCGGGAAGCTGCAAGCTGCAAGCTACAAGCTGCAAGCTACAAGCTGCAAGAAAAGGCCGATCGGTGAGCACCCTGCTTTTTCTTGTAGCTTGTAGCTTGTAGCTTGTAGCTTGCAGCTCGTAGCTCGAATGCCTTGTCAGCCTCGCCACCTGGCGCCACACTATCCCTCATGAAAACCCTCGCCCCGAGCTATCTCAAGCATCAGTTCCTGATCGCCATGCCGCACATGGCCGATCCGAACTTCGCCCAGACCCTCACGTATATCGTCGAGCACAACGCCAATGGCGCCATGGGCCTGGTGGTCAATCGACCTCAGGAGCTGAACCTGGCGGACATTCTCGAGCAGTTGCGCCCGGACGAGGAACCGCCGGCCAGCACCCTGCAGGTGCCGATCTACCAAGGTGGCCCTGTGCAGACCGACCGCGGGTTCGTACTGCACAGCAGCGAATGCAGCTACCAGGCCACTGTCGAACTGCAGGGGCTGTCGCTGTCCACCTCGCAGGATGTGCTGTTCGCCATCGCCGAAGGTGTTGGGCCAGAAAAGAGCCTGATCACCCTGGGCTATGCCGGCTGGGAAGCGGGGCAACTGGAGGCGGAGCTCGCCGACAACGCCTGGCTCAACTGCCCGTTCGACCCGGACATCATCTTTGGCCTGGGCAGTGAACAGCGCCTGGCTGCCGCAGCCGCCAGCCTGGGCATCAACCTCAGCCTGCTGACCAGCCAGGCGGGGCACGCCTGATGGCCGAGCTGCGCCTGCTGCTGGGCTTCGACTACGGCAGCAAACAGATTGGCGTGGCCGTCGGCCAGGTAGTGACCGGTCAGGCACGTGAGCTGTGCACGCTCAAGGCGCAAAATGGCGTACCGGACTGGGCCCAGGTGGAAAAACTGATCAATGAGTGGAAGCCCGATGCTATCGTCGTCGGCCTGCCATTGAACATGGACGGCACGCCAAGCGAAATGAGCGCCCGCGCCGAAAAGTTCGCCCGACGCCTCAACGGCCGCTTCAACCTGCCAGTGCACACCCACGATGAACGCCTCACCACCTTCGAGGCCAAGGGTGAGCGCATGGCCCGCGGCGGCCAGCGCGGCAGCTACCGTGACAACCCGGTCGATGCCATCGCCGCGGCCCTGCTGCTGCAAGGCTGGCTGGAGGCCAACACCTAATTTTCCGCTTTGCCGTCGGGCCAACCCGGCGCCCTCCTGGAGACACGCAATGAGCCTACCCAATCCCGCCGACCTGATCCGGCAGATGGCTGTCGACCTTCGCGCCCATCTCGCCCGCCGCAGCATTACCGAGCCGCGCTACATCGGTATCCGCACCGGCGGCGTCTGGGTAGCCCAGGCCCTGCAGCAGGAGCTGGCCGATACCAGCCCACTGGGCACCCTGGACGTGTCCTTCTACCGCGACGACTTCAGCCAGAACGGCCTGCACCCGCAAGTGCGCCCGTCCGAGCTGCCGTTCGAGGTCGAAGGCCAGCACCTGGTGCTGATCGACGACGTGCTGATGAGCGGCCGCACCATCCGCGCCGCGCTCAACGAACTGTTCGATTACGGCCGCCCGGCCAGCGTGACCCTGGTCTGCCTGCTTGACCTGGATGCTGGCGAACTGCCAATCCGCCCCAACGTGCTGGGCGCCACCCTGTCGCTGGCGGCCCATGAACGGGTAAAATTGACCGGCCCCACACCGCTCGCACTCGAGCGCCAGGACCTCGCCACCGCTTCCGCCCTTTAAGAGTCCACCCGCGATGACGCCAATCGACGCCAAGCGCCCGCTGCAGCTCAATGATCAGGGCCAGCTGCGCCACTTCCTCTCGCTCGACGGTTTGCCCCGCGAACTGCTCACCGAGATCCTCGACACCGCTGACTCGTTCCTCGAAGTCGGCGCACGGGCCGTCAAGAAAGTCCCGTTGCTGCGCGGCAAGACCGTGTGCAACGTGTTCTTCGAAAACTCGACCCGCACCCGCACCACCTTCGAACTGGCCGCCCAGCGCCTGTCGGCCGACGTGATCAGCCTGAATGTGTCGACCTCCTCGACCAGCAAGGGCGAAACCCTGTTCGACACCCTGCGCAACCTCGAAGCCATGGCCGCCGACATGTTCGTCGTGCGCCACTCCGACTCCGGTGCCGCGCACTTCATCGCCGAGCATGTATGCCCGGATGTCGCGGTCATCAATGGCGGTGACGGCCGCCATGCGCACCCGACCCAAGGCATGCTCGACATGCTGACCATCCGCCGCCACAAAGGCAGCTTCGAGAACCTGTCCGTGGCGATCGTCGGCGATATCCTGCACTCGCGTGTAGCCCGCTCCGACATGCTCGCGCTCAAGGCCCTGGGTTGCCCGGATATCCGCGTGATCGGCCCGAAAACCCTGATCCCGATCGGTATCGAGCAGTACGGCGTGAAGGTCTACACCGACCTCACCGAAGGCCTGAAGGACGTCGACGTGGTGATCATGCTGCGCCTGCAGCGTGAGCGCATGGCTGGCGGCCTGCTGCCCAGCGAGGGTGAGTTCTACCGCCTGTTCGGCCTGACCACCGCGCGCCTCGCCGGCGCCAAGCCGGATGCCATCGTCATGCACCCGGGGCCGATCAACCGCGGCGTGGAGATCGAGTCGGCAGTGGCTGATGGTAAACATTCGGTGATCCTCAACCAGGTCACCTACGGCATCGCCGTGCGCATGGCGGTGCTGTCCATGGCCATGAGCGGGCAGAACACGCAACGTCAACTCGACCAGGAGAACGCCCAGTGACCCTCAGCATTCTTGGCGCCCGGGTCATCGACCCCAAGAGTGGCCTGGACCAAGTCACCGACCTGCACCTGGACGGTGGCCGAATTGCCGCCATCGGCGCGGCCCCGGCCGGCTTCAGTGCCAGCCGTACGATCCAGGCCGACGGCCTGATCGCCGCACCCGGCCTGGTCGACCTCGGCGTATCGCTGCGCGAGCCGGGCTACAGCCGCAAGGGCACCATCGCCAGTGAAACCCGCGCCGCCGTAGCCGGTGGCGTCACCAGCCTGTGCTGCCCGCCGCAGACCAAGCCGGTGCTCGATACCTCTGCAGTGGCCGAGCTGATCCTCGACCGCGCCCGTGAAGCCGGCAACAGCAAGGTCTACCCCATCGGCGCCCTGACCAAGGGCCTGGAAGGCGAGCAACTGGCCGAACTGGTCGCCCTGCGTGACACCGGCTGCGTGGCCTTCGGCAACGGCCTGAAAGAAATCCCCAACAACCGTACCCTGGCCCGCGCCCTGGAATACGCCGCCACCTTCGACCTGACCGTGGTCTTCCACTCCCAGGACCGCGACCTGGCACAAGGCGGCCTGGCCCATGAAGGCGCGATGGCCAGTTTCCTCGGCCTGCCCGGCATCCCGGAAACCGCCGAGACCGTGGCCCTGGCGCGCAATCTGCTGCTGGCGGAACAGGCCGGCGTACGTGCGCACTTCACACAGATCACCAGCGCCCGTGGCGCGCAGCTGATCGCCCAGGCCCAACAACTTGGCCTGCCGGTGACCGCCGATGTGGCGCTGTACCAGCTGATCCTCACCGACGAGTCGCTGCGCGAGTTCTCAAGCCTTTACCACGTGCAACCGCCACTGCGTAGCGCCGCCGACCGCGATGGCCTGCGCGAAGCGGTCAGATCGGGCGTGATCCAAGCCATCGCCAGCCATCACCAGCCCCACGAGCGCGATGCCAAGCTGGCCCCGTTCGGTGCCACAGAGCCAGGTATCAGCAGTGTCGAACTGCTGCTGCCACTGGCCATGACGCTGGTCGACGATGGCCTGCTCGACCTGCCGACCCTGCTCGCCCGCCTGAGCAGCGGCCCCGCGGCCGCCATGCGCCTGCCGGCGGGCGAACTGAAGGTGGGTGGTGCGGCAGACCTGGTGCTGTTCGATGCCAAGGCCTCGACGGTTGCCGGCGAGCAGTGGTACTCGCGCGGCGACAACTGCCCGTTCATCGGCCACTGCCTGCCCGGCGCGGTGCGTTACACCGTGGTCGACGGGCATGTCTGCCACGAGGGCTGAGCCCGCGTAGCACGCCGCAAGCTGCAAGCTGCAAGAAAAGCAGGCCCGCTGGTTTTTCTTGCCGCTTGCAGCTTGCAGCTCGTCGCCAATGGTTGAAATCCTTCCCCCCACCCCCATATGAGTCTGCATCAGGCAATTTTGCCCCGCTGCGTGGAGACTCTCCCTTGACCACCATCGTTTCTGTCCGCCGTCACGGCAAAGTCGTCATGGGCGGCGACGGCCAAGTATCCCTCGGCAACACCGTCATGAAAGGCAACGCCAAAAAGGTACGTCGCCTGTACAACGGTGAGGTCATCGCCGGTTTCGCCGGCGCCACCGCCGACGCGTTCACCCTCTTCGAGCGCTTCGAAGCCCAACTGCAGAAACACTCTGGCCATTTGGTACGTGCCGCCGTCGAGCTGGCCAAGGAATGGCGTACCGACCGTTCCCTGAGCCGCCTGGAGGCCATGCTGGCCGTGGCCAACAAGGACGCATCGCTGATCATCACCGGCAACGGTGACGTGGTCGAGCCAGAAGACGGCCTGATCGCCATGGGCTCCGGCGGCGCCTACGCCCAGGCCGCAGCCCGTGCCCTGCTGAACAAGACTGACCTCTCGGCCCGCGAAATCGCCGAGACCGCACTGAACATCGCCGGTGACATTTGCGTGTTCACCAACCACAACCTGACCATCGAGGAGCAGGACCTGGCCGAGTGATCAGCTGTTCTGGCGCCCCATCCCGGTGACGGGGCTTTTCCACGCTGACTCATTCTGCTCGAGGACCATTTTCATCATGTCCATGACCCCCCGCGAGATCGTCCACGAACTCAACCGCCACATCATCGGCCAGGACGACGCAAAGCGCGCCGTGGCCATCGCCCTGCGCAACCGCTGGCGCCGTATGCAGCTGCCTGCCGAGCTGCGCGCCGAGGTGACGCCCAAGAACATCCTGATGATCGGCCCCACCGGCGTTGGCAAGACCGAAATTGCCCGTCGCCTGGCCAAGCTGGCCAACGCACCGTTCCTCAAGGTCGAAGCGACCAAGTTCACCGAGGTGGGGTATGTTGGCCGCGATGTCGAATCGATCATCCGCGACCTGGCTGACGCGGCCATGAAGATGCTGCGTGAGCAGGAGATCATCCGCGTGCGCCACCGCGCCGAAGATGCCGCTGAAGACCGCATTCTCGACGCCCTGCTGCCGCAGGCCCGGGTCACCAGCTTCAGCGAAGAAGCCGCGCAGACCAGCAGCGACTCCAATACCCGCCAGCTGTTCCGCAAGCGCCTGCGTGAAGGCCAGCTGGACGACAAGGAAATCGAAATCGAGGTGGCCGACGCTGTAGGCGTCGAAATCGCCGCGCCGCCCGGCATGGAAGAGATGACCAACCAGCTGCAGAGCCTGTTCGCCAACATGGGCAAGGGCAAGCGCAAGGCGCGCAAGCTCAAGGTCAAGGAAGCGTTGAAGATGGTTCGCGACGAAGAAGCGAGCCGCCTGGTCAACGATGATGACTTGAAGGCGAAGGCCCTGGAAGCGGTGGAGCAGCACGGCATCGTGTTCATCGACGAAATCGACAAGGTGGCCAAGCGTGGCAACGTCGGTGGTGCTGATGTGTCCCGTGAAGGCGTGCAGCGCGACCTGCTGCCGCTGATCGAAGGCTGCACGGTCAACACCAAGCTGGGCATGGTCAAGACCGACCACATTCTGTTCATCGCCTCTGGCGCGTTCCACCTGAGCAAGCCGAGCGACCTGGTCCCTGAACTGCAAGGCCGCCTGCCGATCCGTGTCGAGCTCAAGGCACTGACCCCAGAGGACTTCGAGCGCATCCTGCAAGAGCCGCACGCTTCGCTGACTGAGCAGTACCGCGAGTTGCTCAAGACCGAAGGGCTGAACATCGAGTTCAAGGCCGACGGTATCAAGCGCCTGGCCGAGATCGCCTACCAGGTCAACGAGAAGACCGAAAACATCGGTGCCCGCCGCCTGCACACCCTGCTCGAGCGCCTGCTCGAAGAGCTGTCGTTCAGTGCTGGCGACCTGGCCAGCGCCCATGATGAAGCGCCGATCCAGATCGACGCAGCCTATGTGAGCGGCCATCTGGGTGAGCTGGCGCAGAACGAAGACCTGTCGCGCTACATCCTCTAAGCGGCAAGCTTCAAGCCGCAAGCTGTAAGCTGCAAGCGACAAGCTGTTTGGCGTCGCTTGCGGCACTGCGTTCAGATGGTCTTTGCGGGGTGGTTCTACTATCACTTCTTGAAGCTTGAAGCTTGAAGCTTGAAGCTTGCAACTTGTCGCTCAGAAGAGATTCAGACCATGGCCCGCATGCCCACCGCCATCAACCTGCACAAAGCCTCCAGGACACTCAGCCTCACCTACGGCCCCGACGAGGTCTACCACCTGCCCGCCGAATTCCTGCGCGTGCACTCACCCTCCGCCGAGGTCCAGGGCCACGGCAACCCCATCCTGCAATTCGGCAAACTCAATGTCGGCCTCAGCGGCCTCGAGCCCGCTGGCCAATATGCACTGAAATTGACCTTCGACGACGGCCATGACAGCGGGCTGTTCACTTGGGAGTATCTGGAGCAACTGTGCCTGCGCCAGGAACAACTCTGGGCCGAGTACCTCGATGAACTGCACAAGGCCGGCAAATCCCGCGATCCTGCCGAAACAGTGGTCAAACTGATGCTCTAGCTCAAGCCTTCCACGGTTTAGAGCGCATTTTCTAATCTCATCTGCTTGAATGCCCTACAGACAGCTCATTCATGGGCTGTCTTGCGCATTACATGAAAGTCGGGTAACCAATGGAGCTGGCAAGTTCCCTGCATTGCTTTGAAGGCAGTCAGGGCATGGCTGGTATGTAGAGGTCGCGAGCGAAAGCAGGCTGTCTTCACACGCAGACTCCCCCGCAGCTCATCGCCGATAGCATCCGGCCCGCAGCACCGCTGTTCCTTATCACTGGTCACCCGAGTAGCAGTACCGGGCTGTCGACTGTGCATGCGCCACAGCAAACCGGTACTCGTCTCAGGACAACGGAGCGTCGTAGATGAGTAACAAGAACAACGATGAGTTGCAGCGGCAAGCCTCGGACAACACCCTGGGCCTGAACCCGGTCATCGGCATTCGCCGCAAAGACCTGCTGAGCTCTGCGCGTACCGTGCTGCGCCAGGCCGTGCGCCAGCCGCTGCACAGCGCCAAACACGTGGCACATTTCGGCCTGGAGCTGAAAAACGTGCTGCTGGGCAAGTCCAGCCTGGCCCCCGAAGGCGACGACCGCCGCTTCCAGGACCCGGCCTGGAGCAAGAACCCGCTGTACCGCCGCTACTTGCAAACCTATCTGGCCTGGCGCAAGGAGCTGCAGGACTGGATCGGCAGCAGCGACCTGTCGCCCCAGGACATCAGCCGCGGGCAGTTCGTCATCAACCTGATGACCGAAGCCATGGCACCGACCAACACCCTGTCCAACCCGGCGGCGGTCAAACGGTTCTTCGAAACCGGCGGCAAGAGCCTGCTCGACGGCCTGTCCAACCTGGCCAAGGACGTGGTCAACAACGGCGGCATGCCCAGCCAGGTCAACATGGACGCCTTTGAAGTGGGCAAGAACCTCGGCACCAGCGAAGGCGCCGTGGTGTACCGCAATGACGTGCTGGAACTGATCCAGTACAGCCCCATCACCGAACAGGTGCACAGCCGCCCTTTGCTGGTGGTGCCGCCCCAGATCAACAAGTTCTACGTCTTCGACCTGAGCCCGGAAAAAAGCCTGGCGCGCTTCTGCCTGCGCTCGCATCAGCAGACCTTCATCATCAGCTGGCGCAACCCGACCAAAGCCCAGCGTGAGTGGGGCCTGTCGACCTACATCGACGCACTCAAGGAAGCGGTCGACGCGGTCCTGGCGATTACCGGCAGCAAGGACCTGAACATGCTCGGCGCCTGCTCCGGCGGCATCACCTGCACCGCGCTGGTCGGCCACTACGCCGCGCTGGGCGAGAAGAAGGTGAATGCGCTCACCCTGCTGGTCAGCGTGCTGGACACCACTCTGGATACCCAGGTCGCATTGTTCGTCGACGAGCAGACCCTCGAGTCGGCCAAGCGCCACTCCTACCAGGCCGGCGTGCTCGAAGGCAGCGACATGGCCAAAGTGTTCGCCTGGATGCGCCCCAACGACCTGATCTGGAACTACTGGGTCAACAATTACCTGCTCGGCAACGAGCCGCCGGTGTTCGACATCCTGTTCTGGAACAACGACACCACCCGCCTGCCCGCGGCCTTCCACGGCGACCTGATCGAGATGTTCAAGAACAACCCGCTGACCCGCGCCGATGCACTGGAAGTGTGCGGGACCGCCATCGACCTGAAAAAGGTCAAGTGCGACATCTTCAGCGTGGCCGGCACCGCCGACCACATTACCCCGTGGCAGTCGTGCTACCGCTCGGCGCACCTGTTTGGCGGCAAGATCGAATTTGTCCTGTCCAACAGCGGCCACATCCAGAGCATCCTCAACCCGCCAGGCAACCCCAAGGCACGCTTCCTGACCGGTGTGGACCGCCCCGGGGACCCTTTGGCCTGGCAAGAGAACGCAGACAAACATGCCGACTCCTGGTGGCTGTATTGGCAGACATGGCTGAGCGAGCGCGCCGGCGAGCTGAAAAAGGCGCCGACCCGCCTGGGCAACCGTGCCTACACCGCAGGTGAAGCCGCACCGGGAACTTACGTTCACGAACGTTGAGTTGTAACGCCGTGGCAGCCCACGGGCAGGCCACGGCGCTTCATTCACCACAGAGTCATGCGCATGTCGTCACACTACATATTCCGGACCGTCGAGCTGGACGACCAGTCCATCCGCACTGCCGTGCGCCCAGGCAAGCCGCACCTGACGCCGCTATTGATCTTCAATGGCATCGGCGCCAACCTGGAGCTGGTTTTCCCGTTCATCGAAGCGCTGGACCCGGACCTCGAAGTCATTGCCTTCGACGTGCCGGGCGTGGGCGGCTCCTCCACCCCTCGCCGCCCCTATCGCTTCCCCGGCCTGGCCAAGCTGACCGCACGCATGCTCGACTACCTGGACTACGGCCAGGTCAACGCGATCGGGGTGTCCTGGGGCGGCGCCCTGGCCCAGCAGTTCGCCCATGACTACCCAGAGCGTTGCAAGAAGCTGGTGCTGGCCGCCACCGCCGCCGGTGCATTCATGGTACCGGGTAAGCCCCGGGTGCTGTGGAACATGGCCAGCCCCCGGCGCTACATCCAGCCCTCGCATGTGATCCGTATCGCGCCGCTGATCTATGGCGGCGCCTTTCGCCGTGACCCTGACCTTGCCATGCACCATGCATCCAAAGTGCGCTCCGGCGGCAAGATGGGCTACTACTGGCAGTTGTTCGCCGGGCTGGGCTGGACCAGCATCCACTGGCTGCACAGGATCCAGCAGCCCACGTTGGTGCTGGCCGGCGACGACGATCCGCTGATCCCGCTGATCAACATGCGCTTGCTGGCCTGGCGAATTCCCAATGCCCAGCTACATATTATCGACGACGGTCATTTGTTCCTGATCACCCGGGCCGAAGCCGTCGCCCCGATCATCATGAAGTTCCTCGAGCAAGAACGTCAGCGCGCGGTCATGCACCCCCGCCCGGCCTCCGGCGGCTAGGGTGCTGTTTGCTGTTGTTCTGTCCCGACCGTGGCCTGACGAAGGAGTGCTGCCATGAAAGACAAACCGGCCAAAGGAACGACAACGCTCCCAGCCATCAGCATGAACGCACAGAACGCGATCGTCGGCCTGCGCGGCCGCGACCTGATTTCCACGCTGCGCAATGTTGGCCGCCATGGTTTGCTCAACCCCATGCACACCGCACGCCACCTGCTTGCCCTGAGCGGCCAGCTGGGTCGCGTCATGCTCGGCGACACACCCTACTCGCCAAGCCCGCGGGATGCGCGCTTCAGCGATCCGACATGGAGCCAGAACCCGTTTTACCGCCGTGGCCTGCAGGCCTACCTGGCCTGGCAGAAGCAGACCCGCCTGTGGATAGATGAAAGCCACCTGGACGACGATGACCGGGCCCGGGCGCATTTCCTGTTCAACCAGATCAACGACGCCCTGGCACCGAGCAACTCGTTGCTCAATCCGTTGGCGGTCAAGGAACTGCTCAATACCGGCGGGCAGAGCCTGGTGCGCGGCGTGGCCCACCTGCTCGACGACCTGCGCCACAACGACGGCCTGCCGCGCCAGGTGGACGAGCGGGCCTTCGAAGTGGGCGGCAACCTGGCGGCAACCCCGGGCGCGGTGGTGTTTCGCAACGAGATGCTGGAACTGATCCAGTACAAGCCGATGAGTGAAAAACAGCACGCTCGGCCTTTGCTGGTGGTGCCACCGCAGATCAACAAGTTCTATATCTTCGACATGCAGGCGAACAACAGTTTCGTCCAGTTCATGCTCAAGAACGGTTTGCAGGTGTTCATGGTCAGCTGGCGCAACCCCGACCCGCGCCACCGCGAATGGGGCCTGTCCAGCTATGTAGAGGCGCTTGAAGAAGCACTCAACGCCTGCCGCAGCATCAGCGGCAACCGCGACCCCAACCTGATGGGCGCCTGCGCCGGCGGCCTGACCATGGCCGCGCTGCAGGGCCACCTGCAAGCCAAGCACCAACTGCGCCGGGTGCGCAGCGCCACCTACCTGGTCAGCTTGCTCGACAGCAAGTTCGACAGCCCCGCGAGCCTGTTCGCCGACGAGCAGACCATCGAAGCGGCCAAGCGCCGCTCCTACCAGCGCGGGGTACTGGATGGCAGCGAAGTGGCGCGGATCTTCGCCTGGATGCGGCCCAACGACCTGATCTGGAACTACTGGGTCAACAATTACCTGCTGGGCAAGACGCCGCCTGCTTTCGACATTCTCTACTGGAATGCCGACAGCACGCGGCTGCCCGCTGCACTGCATGGCGAACTGTTGGACTTCTTCAAGCTCAACCCGCTCACCCACCCCGCCGGGCTGGAGGTCTGCGGCACGCCTATCGACCTCAAGCAGGTCAACCTCGACAGCTTTACCGTGGCCGGCAGCAACGACCACATCACGCCATGGGATGCCGTGTACCGTTCGGCCTTGTTGCTGGGCGGCGAGCGGCGGTTCGTGCTGGCCAACAGCGGGCACATCCAGAGCATCATCAACCCGCCCGGCAACCCCAAGGCCTATTACCTGGACAACCCCAGGCTATCGAGTGACCCACGTGCCTGGTTCCACGATGCCAAGCGCAACGACGGCAGCTGGTGGCCCCTGTGGCTGGAGTGGATCACCCCCCGTTCCGGCCCGCTCAAGGCGCCGCGAGTGGAGCTGGGCAACGCGACCTATCCACCGCTGGGCCCCGCGCCAGGCACCTATGTCCTGACCCGATGAGTACAACGACTGGATGAAGACCCGCGACCGTATTCTCGAATGCGCCCTGCAGCTGTTCAACCAGCAGGGCGAGCCCAACGTTTCGACGCTTGAGATTGCCAACGAGCTGGGCATCAGCCCAGGCAACCTGTATTACCACTTCCACGGTAAGGAGCCTTTGATAATCGGCCTGTTCGAGCGCTTCGAAGAAGCGCTGATGCCGCTGCTGGACCCGCCCTTGGAAGTACGCCTGGATGCCGAGGACTACTGGCTTTTTCTTCACTTGATCGTCGAACGCATGGCCCAGTACCGCTTCCTGTTCCAGGACCTGTCGAACCTGACCGGGCGCCTGCCCAAGCTGGCACGGGGCATGCGCAGCCTGATCAATGCACTTAAACGCACACTGGCGGCACTGCTGGCCAGCCTCAAAGGCCAGGGCCAGGTGGTCAGTGAAACGCAGGCGCTGGGACAGCTGGTGGAGCAGATCACCCTGACGCTCATGTTCTCGCTGGATTACCAGCGGGTACTGGGGCGCGAGGGGGATGTAGGAATCGTGGTGTATCAGGTGATGATGCTGGTGGCGCCGCATCTGCAGGCGCCAGCGCGTGAAGCGGCGGAGCAGTTGGCGGTGCGCTACCTGGAGGAGTAGGGGTAAAGATTTCCGGGGGCGCGCCTGGCCCCATCGCCGGCAAGCCGGCCCCCAAGTACTGCGCGGGTTTCAAAGCTTGCGCAGTACCTGTGGGAGCCGGCTTGCCGGCGATGACGGCGACGCAGTATCAGGCCTCGGTAGCGCTCACCGGTGCCGACGCAGCGCTGCTGGCGGGAGCTGCGCTGGGTGCTGGCGCTGCAGTAGCGGCCGGTGCGGCGCTGGCTGTGGGTGCTGCCGGCTTGGCAGCGGCCGGCTTGGCCGGTGCCTTTTTCACCGCAGGTTTTTTCGCAGCAGCAGGCTTTGCCGCAGGCTTGGCAGCAACGGGTTTGGCTGCAGGTTTCGCCGCGGGTTTGGCCGCCGCAGTCTTGGCCGCGGGTTTGGCCGCCGCCGTTTTTGCTGCAGGCTTGGCAGCTGCCTTGGCCAGCGGTTTGGCTGCAGTCTTGCTGGCTGCTGGCTTGGCTGCAGCGGCGCGCGACGAGATCGGCGTGACCGAAGCCCCGGTCAGTTTCTCGATCTGCTTGGTCAGGCTATCGACCTGCTGGTGCAGGGCCTTGATTTCGTTCCTGCTTGGCACGCCAAGGCGCGAGATAGCGCTGTTCAGGCGCTTGTCGAAGGCTTCTTCGAGCTCGCTCCACTTGCCCAGTGCACGGTCCTTCACGCCAGAAACACGCGAAGTGGTCGAGGCCTTGGCGTTATCGGCCACATCCTCAGCGGTTTTCTTCGCCTGCTTCTCGGCCTTCTCGCCATCTTTGACCAACGAGTCGAACAGCTTCGGGCCGTCCTGGTCGATCTTCGAATAGATACCCAGCCCTGCCAGCCAGATCTTGCGGGAGTACTTCTCGATCCCGCCGACCCAGGAGCTGCCGTCTTTATCGGAATTCTTCTTGCCAGCCATCCTGCTCTCCTTATGGTTTGTGCGCGACGCGCTCGAGCAGCTCATGCAGCTGTTCAAGCTTGATGGACAACGCCTCAACGTCATGTTTAGACGGAATGCCGAGGCGATTCAAGGCGCGACCGACCCGCGCGTCGAAAGCCTTCTCGATCTTGTCGAGTTGTACTTCGACCTTGCCACGTACGCGGCTGACTTCTTCGGCCGCTTCGTCGATCTGGTTGTTGGCGGCATCGAGTTCTTTGTCGATGCGCTTCTTGCCACGCTTCTCGACCCCTTCACCGGCCTTTACCAGCTCCTGAAAGTAGTCCGAACCCTCCTGGCCAACCCGGGCATAAGCGCCGATGCCTGCCAGCCAGATCTTGCGCGCATAGCCGCGCACTTCGCCCAGCGTGCTTTGGGCGTCTTCCTTTTTCTTCACTGTTACTTTAGCCATGTTCTGTACCTCATGCTCACGAGTGGAGAGGAACCGCCCATGGAGGTGGGCTTGAGCATAAGTTAGAGACAGAAATTAGAATCTTCACCCTAAGCAGAGGCAGTACATGACTGCCCGTTGCAACCGATCTCCATATCCTGCGCGCTTCGTCCAATGTACCCGGGCGTGCGACGTATTTACCTCACCCGGTAACCTCGCCGCCTCTAGTGTTCGCGCTCATTTGCAAACTGGAGCTCGACTTGCATGGCGGTATCGCCCTCGAACATCACCTATCGGCAGCTGGTGGCCAGCCGCTTCGCCGAACGCCCGACACTACGCCGCCTGCTGGCTGACGAAGGTTTCAGCGTGCTTGCCGACCGCTACCCGTGGATCGTTCGCAACTATCCGCACCTTGAAAGCCTGGAGCGGTTCACCGTACTCAGAGCAGAACCATCCTTGCCGCCAGAGCAGCCGCTGGTGCCACTGCTGCTGGAGCACTACCTGAGCGGCCGCCCCATGGACCTGGGCGCAGGGGATCAACTCAGCATCGCCCCACCGCAGCCCTTCTACCCCCAGGAGCAAGGCGCCAACCCTGCCGACCAGCCCAGAATCACGCTTGATATGGCGATGCTCAACCGCGATTTCGACACAGTGCTCGGCGCCCTGGGCGATGCCTTCGAGCAGGCCCAGATCAGCTTCTGGGCTGGCACCGCCGGCGCTTACGAGCGCTCCAACCTGCGCTGGCTGTCGCATGTGCTGAAAGCTTCACTGCTGAACAACGTGGAACGCCAGGGGCTCAATGCCACCGCCAGAGCCAGGCTATATCGCCTGCTGTCGAACGGCACCGACACACCGGTCGTCAGCGCCCTGCAGATATCGCTGGGCCTGCCGGGCAACATCCTGTCGTTCACGCTGGCGGACTTTGTACTGTTCTGGCCCGACCTGGTGCTGTGGTGCAGCCCTTCGGGCAGAGTACGCAGCTATAGGGATGCGACCACATTCGCCAATGCCCTGCGCGATCAGTTGGCCCAAACGTATCGCTTCGACACCTTGCGCTGGGCGCAGCGTCCCTTGCCCGGCGACCCGTTCGAACACCAGGCTACGGCCATGCTCAATGGCATCGTCGAGCGCCTCGGCCACCTGAGGGTGGCGCCCATCAGCTCTGTAGAGGCGCTGGAACACACGCTCGACACCGTTACCAACCCCGCCGCTGGCATTTCCGGCCAGCCAGTGCTGGATCAAGACCAACCGGCAATCGCCTTACCAGGCTGGCTGGCTTCGGCAGACGCCAGCGACCGCCTGCTGTACAGCGCCGCCTTGCTGCAGTTGGGCGCCCGCCAGGCGCAGGCAGGCAGCAAAGGGTCACTGGACGATGTCGAAACGCTTCACGCTTATGCCAGGCGACGCCTGCGCGAACAAATGCAACTCGACCACCCCGACCAGCCACTGCCCGACCCCAACGCGCTGATGATAGAGATCTCCGTTGTCGTGCCTGTGTCATCGACAGGGCCAGCCCAGCTGCCTTACCTCAAAAGCATGTCCCTCACCGAACTGGCCATAGAACGCCTGCACACCGCGTCGAACGAAGTGGCATCGGGCCTGACCTACCAAGGGCGCATACCGGAGCAAGCCTGGATCACCCTCGATTACGTTCAGGCCCTGATCGCTGCGGTCGACATCGGCGGCCAGTATCCGCTGCATGTGGCCGCTCAGCTTCAGGCATTCGAGCATGACCCCGGGCAAGTCCAACGCTTTGCCCAGGAATGGCGCAGTAATCTGGCGTTTTCGGCCCTCAAGGCGAAAATTGCCGGCCAGCTTGGCGAGACGGCCTACCGGGCGATTGCCGAATTTTGCCTGGGCAAAGCACTGCCCTCGACGCCATTGACGGTCTCGGCACTGCTGCTGCGACCGTTCGCAGGCGCCCGCAAGGGCGACACCGTGCATGGCATGTTCCTGCTGCATGTCCAGGCCAGCGCCAGCTATGTACTCTACCGCCCGTTTTTTGCCCAACGCCCTTTGATGGAACAGGCCAGCCTGGATGCGCTGATGGCGCTTATCCGCACGGATGTGCAGTTGCAGCAGGACGTGCTCGACTGGATAGACGATGAAAACCGGCCCGTGTATCAGCACGGTGGCTTCATCCGCCCTCACCTGCACCCGGGCATGTCCAGCCTGGCGCACTGGCTGGGCGGTGGCACCGCGTGGACCGATGACGCGCTGGAATCGCTGCGTACCCCGGTAACGCTGATGCATGAGCCTTGGCGGGGCGACCTGGACATCAAGGTGCACAACGCCAGGGTGCAGGCACTGTTACTGCTTGCCTCGCGTCAGGCGGTCTCGAACTCGCAACAGCGCTGGGCGCTGGCCAGGCAGCTTGGCTGGATGCTGTTCAACGCCACCACGCCATTACTGCGCGGCCCGGCAGCGGTCGTGGCCTGGGTGGTGGCTGCAGTGGCTGCATTGAAAGACGATCTGTCGGCACTCACTCAAGGCACACCCGAGGAAAAGGCCCTGGCAGTCACCGACCTGCTGGCGAATGTCGCCATGTTGCTGATCCATGATGTCGGCAGTGTCACCCCAGAACCCCCTGCGGCCCGGCTGCAAGGCCCGCTGCCATGGCTTGAAGGCCTGGAAGCCCGGCCGGCTGCCGCTGCGCCCTGGCGGGAGGCGCCGGACGAAGGCGCCTGGCAATCGCCGGTTCAGCCCCAACGCCACGTCGCGCTGCTGAACTGGGGCGACAACCAACGCCTGGGCAACCTCCCAGCGCCCACCCGACACGCGCTGGGGCAACTGCAGGCCAACATTTCCCTGGACGGGCTCAAGGTGCAGCGCCAAGGCCGGCTTCGCGGGTTGTATACCCTCGATGACCGCTACTTCGTCAACTTGCACGGGGCTGCCTACGAGGTGCAGGAAAGCGAAACAGGCCTGCGAATCATCGGCCCGCCGCAAAACATGGATGAATGGCAAAGCCGGTGGGGTGGCAACCCGGACGGCTACCATATCGTTGGCCGCCAACGCCGTTACGGCCCCTGGCTGACACGCTGGAACGATACCTGGGTACTGGACCTCGCCCTGGCTGGCGGCATGCCCAGAACCCGGCAGCAAGTCGTCGCGCAGAATCAGCAGCAGTTCGACAGCCTGAACCAGGCGGTGGCTACCCACCACGCCGCGCTGAAGAAGATCAAACCGCTGCTGGAGTCGAACCAGCGATTGATGGCCGACTACGATGCCGATGCCAATGCCTTCGGGCACGCCTTGGCCAGGGCAGGGGGCCCGGCAGCCATGGACGAACAGCTGCAGCAACGAAACCAGGCCCTGACTGCCCAGCGCCAGGCGCTTATGCCGCAGATCCGCACGATATCGCTGTGCCTGGAAAAACAGGCGTCATTGCTGCAAACCAGTGCCTCCCTCCTGCGCCAACTGATCGAGCCGCGGTTCGCCAGGCTGGACCGGCACGGCAGCGCCAGGCGCAGCCTGGGTGTACTTTGCGAAACATTCGTCGAGAACGACATACTGTTGCTTCGCCGTCTGCTGGAACAAACGGACCACAACAGCATCGAGCAACGCTCCGTCGGCCTGAGCAAACTGCCCGTGACCGACGAACAAATACAACGCCATGTTTCGCTTCGCCAGGCCATGCAGGACACGCTGGGCATCGTCAACCGCCTGCTCACGGTCAGTGAGCGGCTAGACAACCTCTTGCCGCAGATACTGGATGACCCGCTGATCACCTTCCAGAACAAGGACAAGAAAGCCAGGATCGAAGAGGCCGTGGCGCTGCGCCCCTATTCAACCTTGATCATTCGCGCGCAGAAGCTGAGCGACATGGCAAACCTGTTGCTGGACAAGACGCGCCTGACCGAGCAAGCGGCCGTCGATCTTCTGCCCTTGCAGCAAGCGCTGGACAGCAAGCAGTTCTCACAGACCATCTGGACACATGATGGCATCGCCACGGCAAACCTGCCCCAGGAAGAGCAGGCAGGCTTGCTCGGCGATGCATTACGCGAGTATCAGACCACGCTCGGCAAGGCCCAGTACCTGCAGTCGTTCGATCACCCGGCCATCGACCAGGCCATGCTGCAAGGGTACATCGAGGAATTGTCGACACTGGTGCACATCACTGAAGCGCAGCTTGCCAGTGCCCTGGTGAACGTGGACAGCGGCGCAAGCCCCGCCCCCGCTCCAGTGCTGCACCGTGTACACCCTCGCAAGAACACGGTCATCAGGACGGCGCAAGGTCGCCGGCTGCTGGTCGACCGTGCACAAGGCAGCAACCGAGCGGTGCAACACGACCCCGTCACTCAGCAACCTGCCAGCACGTTCGAACAGCGCGACGGCGAGTGGTATGAGCTGCCGCCGGAGCAGCCTTCGGTGGCCCTTAACACCTCCGAACTGCGCCAACGCGCCACCAGCCTCCTCGCCAGCCGTGACGAGCGCATCGCCAAGGCCGCACGTCACATCAACGAGCCGAATGCCCTGTCCAACCTCATGGACTGGCATATCGAAGACATGCTTGAGATCGCCGTCAAACTCAAGGCCATCAAGGGCGATCCCCGGCTGGCCGCATTGAGCAGCGAACTGCAGGAAGCGATAACCTACGTGCGGGCAGAGAAACAACGGCTGCTGACCCAGTCCTACCTCACCACGCAACACCCCGATGCCGCTGCATTGCGCTACCTGCATGAACGGCAGCGCCTGCAGATCACGCCAACGGTGGCGAGAAAACCGACGCGCCGTGCGAGTGACTTCCTGGACGTGTATGAAATCCGAGACACCCATGCGCCCGCCAAAGTGCTGTGGGAGGCGCACTTTCATTACCGCAGCCAGCAGGCCAGCGCCCGCGACTTCGCCAAGGGCCACTTGAAATTCTGGGAGCCCCGGAGCCTGGAGCGAGAGGAACAACTCAAGCACGCCACCACCGCCGAACGGATCAAGATCTACCGCGGCGATCTGAAGCTCGAAGATGTGGTCGGCATCGTACCGTTTCCGGCCGATTGAGCGTGCCACGGGCCGACCTCGGTCGGCCCGTCAGGCTCAGGCCAGCGCCTTGTCCAGCGCCCGCTCGATTTCACCCTTGATGGTGCCGCTCATCATCGACAGCATCATGCCCAGTTTCAGGTCCACACGGATGCTGTCTTCGCCAATGTGCACACTGCCGTTGGCGCCGCTGCGGGCGACGTCCACCCGGTCACCGTTCCAGGTGGCCTTGAGGTCGTATTCACGGCTCAGTTTTTCCACCAGCGTTTGAGCCTTGGCACGGGCCGCCTCGCGACCGAGGGTGTGTTTGCGTTCGACGCTGATCTGAGTCATACGGGTGTTCCTGGATATGAAGACATAATTGGCATTATGCCCGCCCCCGCCGCACGGTACACCCTGCCAAGACAAATGCGCCCATTCGCCCTAGAATGGCGATAATTTTTTCCGGTGAAGCGATATGAACGACCAGCGCAAAGGCGAACACGCCGAACCCACCACCCATTTCGGTTACCAGGATGTGCCCGAGAGCCAGAAGGCGAAGAAAGTCGCCGAAGTGTTCCACTCGGTGGCTGCCAAGTACGACCTGATGAACGATGTGCTTTCCGGCGGCATGCACCGCCTGTGGAAGCGCTTCACCATCGAGCTGTCAGGTGTGCGTAGCGGCAATCGGGTGCTGGACATCGCCGGCGGCACGGGTGATCTGGCTGCCAAGTTTTCGCGCCTGGTCGGCCCTACCGGCCAGGTGGTGCTCGCCGACATCAACGACTCGATGCTCAAGGTCGGCCGCGACCGCCTGCTCGACCGCGGTGTTGCCGGCAACATCGAGTTCGTCCAGGCCGACGCCGAGAAGCTGCCATTCCCGGACAACCACTTCGACTGTGTGACCATCGCCTTCGGCCTGCGCAACGTCACCCACAAGGACGAGGCCATCCGCTCGATGCTGCGTGTGCTCAAGCCGGGCGGGCGCCTGTTGATCCTGGAGTTCTCCAAGCCGACCAACAAACTGATGTCCAAGGCCTACGACGCCTACTCGTTCGCCTTCATGCCCCTGGCCGGCAAGCTGATCACCAATGACTCCGAGAGCTATCGTTACCTCGCCGAGTCGATCCGCATGCACCCCGACCAGGAAACCCTGAAGGCCATGATGGTCGATGCCGGTTTCGACCGGGTCACCTACCACAACATGACCAGCGGCATCGTCGCCGTGCACCGGGGAATCAAGCCCTGATGTTGCTGGCAGGGCTGCTCGCCAGCGTCGAACATGGCCTGAACCGCGTCCTGCGCCTGGACAGCACGGCATTGCCGCGGCTGGGTGCGCTGGAAGGCAAGGTCATCGAAATCGATTGTCGCCAGCCGGCCCTGCAAGTGTTCATCCTGCCCGATGAACAGGGCCTGATGCTTGCCGCACACTGGCAAGGCGAGGTCGACTGCAGCCTGCGCGCGCCGGCCGGTAGCCTGCTGCAACTGGCCGTGGCCAAGGACAAGACCGCTGTGCTGCATAGCCCTCAGGTCGAACTGCATGGCGACACTGCCGTGCTGCTCGACCTGTTCGGCATACTGCAGGACCTGGAACTGGACTGGGAGCACGAACTGCAGCGCTGGCTCGGCCCGGTCCCCACTTCGCTGTTCGCCGGCCACGTGCGCCTGCGTGCACGCTGGACCCGCCAAGGGCTGGCACGCTTCAGCCAGAACCTGTCCGAGTACCTGGCCGAAGAGTCGCGCACCCTGGTAGGCAAGCGCGAAGCTGAAGCTGCCTTCATCGAGCTAGACACCCTGAAGGTCGATACAGAACGCCTCGAGGCGCGCCTGCAGCGCCTCTCCCGATCCCTTGATACCAGCGATAACGCATGAAGCTGCTCGCCGTCCGTCGTCTCTTTCGCATCCAGCGCGTGGTGATCCGCTACCGCCTCGATGACTTGCTCTTCGACCTACCACTGCCGTGGTGGCTGCGCAGCCTGCGCCTGCTGATGCCGTGGCGTTGGTTGCGTCGCGGGCACTCCGAACTCAGCCGGGGGGCCCGTCTGCGCCTGGCGCTACAGGACCTGGGGCCGATATTCATCAAATTCGGCCAGTTGCTGTCCACCCGCCGCGACCTGCTGCCCACCGACATCGCCGATGAGCTGATGCTGCTGCAGGACCGTGTACCCCCGTTCGACCCGAAACAAGCCGTGGCGCTTATCGAAAGCCAGCTTGGCGCCAAGGTGGGTGAAGTGTTCAGCCGCTTCGACGTCGAACCGCTGGCCTCCGCCTCGGTGGCCCAGGTGCATGCCGCGCGCCTGAAGACCGGCGAGGAAGTGGTGGTCAAGGTCGTGCGCCCTGGCCTCAAGCCGGTGATCGCCCAGGACCTTGCCTGGCTGTTCCTGATCGCCAAAGGCGCCGAGCGGGCTTCGGCCGATGCCCGTCGCCTGCACCCGGTGGAAATCGTCGGCGACTACGAAAAAACCATCTACGACGAGCTCGACCTGCTCCGCGAGGCGGCCAACGCCAGCCAGCTGCGGCGCAACTTCGAAGGCTCGGAGCTGATGTACGTGCCCCAGGTCTACTGGGACCTGTGCCGCCCCAAGGTGCTGGTGATGGAGCGCATCTACGGCGTGCCAGTGACCGACATGGCCACCCTGGCAGACCAGCGCACCGACATGAAACTGCTGGCCGAGCGCGGAGTGGAGGTGTTTTTCACCCAGGTGTTCCGCCACAGTTTCTTCCATGCCGACATGCACCCCGGCAATATCTTCGTCAGCACCGTCAAACCGTGGAGCCCTCAGTACATCGCCATCGACTGCGGGATCGTCGGCAGCCTCACCGCCGAAGACCAGGACTACCTGGCGCGCAACCTGATCGCCTTCTTCAAGCGCGACTACCGCCGCGTCGCCGAGCTGCACATCGACTCGGGCTGGGTACCGGCGCATACCAAGGCCAATGAATTCGAAGCGGCCATCCGTACCGTGTGCGAGCCGATCTTCGAAAAACCGCTCAAGGACATTTCCTTCGGCCAAGTGCTGATGCGCCTGTTCCAGACAGCCCGGCGCTTCAACATGGAAGTCCAGCCGCAGTTGGTGCTGCTGCAGAAGACGCTGCTCAACATCGAGGGCCTGGGCCGCCAGCTGTACCCTGACCTTGACCTGTGGAGCACCGCCAAACCGTTCCTGGAACGCTGGATGCGCGAGCGCTACAGCCCCAAGGCCATGTTCGGCAACCTGTACAGCCAGGCCGAACAGCTGCCGCACCTGGCCGGCATGACCCGCGACCTGCTCGAACGTCTTTCCCAGCCGCACCTGCACGACCCGCAGCTGCCCGAGCGGCGTCGCCAGGGCGACCGCTGGGCGCTGCGCCTGCTCGGGGCCGGCCTGCTGGGCGGCGGTGCGGTGCTGGCCGCAGGCGCCGCCGAGGCCGCCAGCCTGGCCGCCCCGGCCGCCTGGCCGGCGTGGCTGATGCTGGCAGCCGGCCTTTACCTGATCGTGCGCCAATAGCCAGCCGCGCTGCTGGCTGGCACACTAGCGCAAAGGGCCCGGCACAGAAGCGGGCCCGGTTTTGGAGTCGACGATGAAAGAGTGGCTGGACGAGATCAAGTGGAACAGCGATGGCCTGGTACCGGCGATCGCTCAGGACCACAAGACCGGACGCGTACTGATGATGGCCTGGATGAACCGCGAATCGCTGGTACTCACTGCCGCCGAGCAACGCGCCATCTACTGGTCGCGCTCGCGTGGCAAGCTATGGCGCAAGGGCGAGGAATCGGGGCATGTGCAGAAGCTGCACGAAATGCGCCTGGACTGTGATGCCGACGTGATCATCCTGATGGTCGAGCAACTGGGCCATATCGCCTGCCATACCGGCCGTGAAAGCTGCTTCTACCGCGTCTTCGAAGACGGCCAGTGGAAAACCGTCGATCCGGTGTTGAAAGACCCGGATGCCATCTACAACGCAGGACACTGACATGAGCGACACCCTCAACCGCCTGGCCGAAGTGCTCGAAGAACGCAAGCAAGCGGCCCCCGACAGCTCCTACGTCGCCAGCCTGTACCACAAGGGCCTGAACAAGATTCTCGAAAAGCTCGGCGAAGAGTCGGTCGAGACCATCATTGCTGCCAAGGACGCTGCGGTCAGCAAGGATTACAGTGATGTCATCTATGAAACCGCCGACCTGTGGTTTCATAGCCTGGTCATGCTCAGTGCATTGGGCCAGCATCCACAAGCCGTGCTCGATGAGCTGGAGCGCCGCTTCGGCCTGTCCGGGCACGATGAAAAGGCCGCTCGCGGGCCTTCGGCCTGACTCAATAGCATTCTAGGAGAGCACCATGGGTATTTTTGACTGGAAACACTGGATCGTCCTGCTGGTCGTCGTCGTCCTGGTGTTCGGCACCAAGAAGCTGAAGAACTTCGGCAGTGACCTTGGCGAATCGATCAAGGGCTTCCGCAAAGCCATGAACGAAGAAGAAAGCAAACCCGCCGAGCAGACCCCACCGCCTGCCCAGCCGGTACCGCCCGTGCAGAACACCGCACAACAACCACAGGGCCAGACCATCGAGGGCCAGGCCCAGCCGGTCCAAGAGCCGCAGCGGAAAGACTGAGCCATGTTCGGCATGAGTTTCAGCGAGTTACTGCTCGTCGGCCTGGTAGCGCTGCTGGTGCTCGGCCCCGAGCGCCTGCCCGGTGCCGCGCGTACTGCGGGGCTGTGGATCGGCCGGCTCAAACGAAGCTTCAATTCGATCAAGATGGAAGTCGAGCGCGAAATTGGCGCCGATGACATCCGCCGCCAGTTGCACAACGAGCACATCATGCAGATGGAACAGGAAGCCAAGCGCATCCTCAACCCGCTGACGCCGCCTGCCCCGCCACCCGCTGCAGGGGCCACCGAGCAGCCCGTTGCCACGCCAACGTCGGCACCGGTAGCGCCTGCCCCTGCACCTGGGCAGCCCGAACAGTCTCAACCGCCGCGAGCCCCATGAGCGAAAAACCGCAAGACGACCAGCCCATGCCGCTGGTCTCGCACCTGACCGAACTGCGCACCCGCCTGCTGCGCTGCGTGGCTGCCATCTTCCTGATCTTTGCCGGGCTGTTCTCCTTTGCCCAGCAGATCTACACCTTGGTCTCGGCACCACTGCGCGAACACCTGCCGGCCAACGCAACGATGATCGCCACCGACGTGGCCTCGCCGTTCTTGACGCCGTTCAAGCTGACCATGATCGTTTCGCTGTTCCTGGCGATCCCGTTCATCCTGCAGCAGATCTGGGGTTTCATCGCCCCGGGCCTGTATCGCCACGAAAAGCGCATCGCCATCCCCCTGCTGGTGTCGAGCATCTTCCTGTTCTACGCCGGCATGGCCTTCGCCTACTTCCTGGTGTTCCCGTTGATCTTCGGCTTCTTCGCCAGCGCCACGCCGGAAGGCGTTTCGATGATGACCGACATTTCCAGCTATCTGGACTTCGTCATGACGTTGTTCTTCGCCTTCGGCGTTGCCTTCGAGATCCCGGTCGCGGTGGTGCTGCTGGTGTGGATCGGCGTGGTCGACGTGCAATACCTGAAGAAAATCCGCCCCTACGTGATCATCGGCTGTTTCGTGGTCGGCATGATCCTGACCCCGCCCGACATCTTCTCGCAGACCTTGCTCGCCGTGCCGATGTGGCTGCTGTTCGAGATCGGCGTGCTGTGCGGCAGCCTGATCCGCAAGCGCAGCCATGCCGAAGACGAAGCGGCAAACGACCATAACGACCAGCCGCCAGCGACCCAGCCGTGAATCTTTTGCTTCTTGAAGAGGCCGACTTCGTGTCGGCCGACCGCGTCGTCCTTGCCGATCGGCGCTTCACCCATATGCAGGAAATTCACCGCGTGGTGGTCGGCGACAGCCTGCGCGTAGGCCGCATCAATGGCCTGATGGGCACCGCTACCGTGGTACGCCTGGCACAGCACGAAGCCGAGCTTGAAGTCGGCTTCGACCAGCCGCCGCCGGCCAAGCTGCCGCTGACGCTGGTGCTTGCCGTGCCGCGGCCGAAAATGCTGCGCCGGCTGTTCCAGACCGTCGCCACGCTGGGCGTACAGCGGTTGATCCTGGTCAACAGCTACAAGGTCGAGAAAAGCTTCTGGCAGACGCCGTTCCTGAGCCCCGAGAGCATCCGCGACAACCTGATACTGGGCCTGGAACAGGCCCGCGACACGGTGCTGCCCGAGGTGCTCATCGAAAAACGCTTCAAACCGTTCGTCGAAGACCGCCTGCCCGCGATCGCCGACGGCACCTTAGGCCTGGTCGGCCACCCCGGCCCCTACCCCGCCTGCCCGCGCGCCGTCGAAGGCCCGGTAACACTGGCTATTGGCCCCGAAGGTGGCTGGATCCCGTACGAAGTCGAGCTGCTGGACAAGGCAGGGCTCGCGCCAGTACAGCTCGGTGACCGCATCCTGCGTGTGGAAACCGCCGTAACAGCCTTGCTCTCAAGGATTTTCTGACAAACGGGTCAGGTTTTTCCCATCAAGTTTCCCCGGCGCAGGCCGATGCCTAGGCAACACAACAATAATCCGTGCTGCCAAGTTTACCGGGGAGTCGAACATGTTCCGATGGATTACCGAAACGCTGGGAAATGTGAGCGTCAATCGCAAGTTGGGGCTGGGCTTTGGCCTGGTACTGTTACTGACCCTGGCCATCACCTTCACAGGCTGGCAAGGCATGGACAGCATCATCGACCGTGGTGACAAGCTGGGCAATATCTCGGTCATCAGCCAAGGCACCCAGGAACTGCGCATCGCGCGCCAGCACTACCAGCGCGAACGCAGCGAAGCGGCGATCGGCGAACTGGAAAAAACCCTCGCTGGCCTCGACCGCCAGATCAGCCTGATGCTCGGCCAGATCGAACAGCCCGTCGATCATCAGCGCCTGCAGCGACAGCAGGAGGCGGTGCGCAAATACCAGCAAGCTTTCGCCGACCTCAAGCAGGCCGGGCAACGCCGCGAAGCCAGCCGAAGCGTACTGGGTGACAGCGCCGACAAGGCAGCCGCACTCATCAGCAAGGTGCAGGAACGCCTGCTGCAAGCCGGCGACATCACGCCCTATCAGAGCACGGTAGAGGTCAGTGCCCTGCTCCAGCAAGCACGCTTCCAGGTGCGCGGCTACACCTACAGTGGCGATGCGAACTACCAGCAGACTGCGCTCAACGCCATCGACCAGGCCATGACCAACCTCAAGGCGCTACCCGCCAAGCTGCCCGCCGAATATGCCGCCAGCCTCGACGACTCGTTGTCGGCCCTCGCCGCCTACCGCGATGCGGTCAACCAGTTCGGTAGCGCGCAATTGGCCAGTGATCAGGCCCTGCAGGTGATGACTGATCAAGGCACCGTGCTGATGGATAACAGCCAGAAGATGACGGTTTCACAGACCGAAGTCCGCGATGCAGGCTCGCGCAAGGCAAAGGCCCTGCTTGTCTCAGCCACGGCACTGGCGTTGGTGCTGGGCCTGATCGCGGCCTGGGCCATCACTCGGCAGATCATCGTGCCACTGCGCCAGACACTGGCCGCCGCCGAGCGCGTGGCCAACGGCGACCTGCGCCAGGACCTGCTGGCAACCCGTCGTGACGAGCTGGGGCAGTTGCAGGCCAGCATGCAGCGCATGACCCAAGGCCTGCGTGAACTGATAGGGGGTATCGGTGACGGTGTCACGCAGATCGCCAGCGCCGCCGAAGAGCTTTCGGCGGTAACCGAGCAAACCAGCGCCGGGGTCAGCAACCAGAAGGTCGAAACCGACCAGGTGGCCACCGCCATGAACGAAATGGCGGCCACCGTGCATGAAGTGGCACGCAACGCTGAGCAAGCCTCGGAAGCGGCCCTGATGGCCGACCAACAGGCGCGTGAAGGTGATCGGGTGGTCAGCGAAGCCGTGGCGCAAATCGAGCGCCTGGCCGGTGAAGTGGTCAACTCCAGCGAGGCGATGAACCAGCTCAAGGCCGAAAGCGACAAGATCGGCAGCGTGCTGGATGTGATCAAGTCGGTGGCCCAGCAGACCAACCTGCTGGCGCTGAATGCGGCTATCGAAGCGGCGCGGGCCGGTGAGGCCGGACGCGGCTTTGCCGTGGTCGCCGACGAAGTGCGCAGCCTGGCGCAGCGTACCCAGCAGTCCACCGAAGAGATCGAAGAGCTGATTGCCGGCTTGCAAAGCGGGACCCAGCGAGTGGCCAGCGTGATGGACGCCAGCCGCCAGCTCACCGACAGCAGCGTCGAGCTGACCCGCCGCGCGGGCACTTCGCTGGAGACCATCACCCGGACCGTATCGTCGATCCAGGCGATGAACCAGCAGATTGCCACCGCCGCTGAACAGCAAAGTGCAACCGCTGAGGAGATCAACCGCAGCGTGATCAATGTGCGGGATATCTCCGACCAGACGTCGGCGGCGAGCGAGGAGACGGCCAGCTCCAGTGTCGAGCTCGCGCGGCTGGGCACCCACCTGCAAGACCTGGTAAGGCGCTTCAGGCTGTAAGCCCGTACTGGCCCCATCGCCGGCGATTTGGCCGTGGGGCCAGTGTGAATTCCCAAGCGCGCTGCTGAAATTTCCTACCCAATTCTCAGGTCAAGTCCTACAAGCCTTCCGCCGATGGGCAGGGGTGTCATGCCAGTAAAACGCCGGCATGGCTCCCCTACTCAACTGGATGGAGACTTGCCATGTTCGGCTACCTCAACCGCAGGATTGGCAACATCAGCGTCGGCGCCAAACTCGCTCTGGGTTTTGCCGTGGTACTGCTGCTCACCGTGGCCACTGCCGTCAGCGGCTGGCGCGCCCTGGACGGCGCAATTACGCGCTCCGAGCAGCTCAGCGAAATTGGCCAGATCAATGATCTGGTCAAGGACCTGCGCGCCGAGCGCATCACCTACAGGGTGTTGGCCGATGATGCCAGCAAGGCGCAGATCAGCCGCATCCTGCAACAGCTCGACGCCGGGCTGAGCGCGCTGCAGCAACGCAGCAGCGTCGATGAATCACGCCAGATGCTGACTCAGAAGCTGCAATTGCTGCAGCGCCTTCAGGACAATTTCGCCACCTTGCAACGCACCGTTGAAAGCCGGCGTGGCTTGCGCGAGGCCATGCAGGCGCAAGAGCAGAAGCTCAACGCTGTGATCGACGAACTGGAAACCCAGGCCTTGCTGAAGATGCCTGCCGACAGCCAGCAAAGTGGCCTGCTGGGCCTGATGGACAGCCTCACCCGGCATGTGGACGGCGCCAACCAGCAAAGCCTGGTGCCGGCGTACACCTTCTCGCCGCTGGAGGATTTCAGCAAGGTCGGCCAGGCGGCGCTGGATGCTGCTGACAAAAGCCTCGCTCAACTGATCCAAGCCCTCGCCCCCTTGGGCCTTGCGCGGGCAGTCATGGACCAGCCCGGCGTGGAGCTGGGGAAATACCGCACCAGCCTGGAGCAGTACCGCCGCGCCGCCTTGCGTGTCGAACAATTGCAAAACGACATGGAGCAGATGGGTAACGAACTGCGTGCCGTGAGCCTGGAGCTGGGTCAGAGGAAGGTCGAGCAACGCGACAGCGAAGCACTGGCCGCCCGCTCGCTGCTGACCAGCGTTGCGCTGCTGGCGTTGCTGGTGGGTGTAGCGGCGGGCTGGCTGATCACCTTGCAGATCACCCAGCCGCTACGCCAGACCCTGGCGTTGGCAGCGCGCATTGCCCGGGGCGACCTGAGCCAGGTGGAGCCTGTAGATCGTCGTGACGAAATGGGCCAGTTGCAGGCCAGCATGCAGGGAATGACCTTGAGCCTGCGCGAGCTGATCGGCGGTATCGATCAGGGGGTCGGCCATCTGTCACAGGCCGCCACGCAACTGGCCGCCAGCAGCGAGGACACCAAGCTGCGCATCAGCCAGCAACGCGAGGAAACCGATCAGGTTGCCACGGCCATGAATCAGATGAGCGCCACGGTGCAGGACGTGGCACAGAACGCCGAACAAGCCTCGTTGGCGGCAACCAACGCCGACCAGCAGGCCCAGCAGGGTGATCAGGTGGTGACTGAAGCCATAGGCCGTATCGAGCAACTGGCCAGGCAGATGGACGATTGCCTGGCTGCGATGCAACACCTGGCGGGCGAAAGCCAGCGCATCGGCAGCATTCTCGACGTGATCAAATCGGTCTCCGAGCAAACCAACCTGTTGGCGCTGAACGCCGCCATCGAGGCGGCGCGAGCAGGCGAGGCCGGGCGTGGCTTTGCCGTGGTGGCTGACGAAGTGCGCGGCTTGGCCCAGCGTACGCAGCAGTCGACGGAGGAGATCGAGCAGTTGATCGAAAGCTTGCACAACGGCACCGACGAGGTGACGAGCCTGCTCGACAACAGCAAGCGCCTGACCGAGCAGAGTGTCGAGCTGAGCCGCAAGGCGGGGGATGCGTTGAGCCAGATCACTGATACGGTGTCGAGCATCCAAGGCATGAACCAGCAGATTGCCACGGCGAGCGAGGAGCAGAGTGTGGTGGCCGAGCAGATAAACCGCAGCGTCATCAGCGTGCGCGACGCGTCGGACCAGACCAGTGCAGCCAGTGAACAAACGGCAGCCTCAAGCGGCGAGCTCGAGCAGCTAGGGCAGCAGCTGCGAGGCATGGTCGGCCGTTTCAGCCTTTGAAAGCGGCAAGCTTTAAGCTGCAAGCTGCAAGCTGCAAGCTAAAGCCGAACGCGGTGAACCAGCCATCACCGCTCGGCTTGTAGCTTGTAGCTGCTTCTAGAGCTCTTGGCGCAGGAAGGCCTGGGCCGCGGGAACAAACGGCAGCTTCAAGCTTCAAGCTTCAAGCTAAAGCCGAACGCGGTGAACCGGCCATCACAGCTCAGCTTGTAGCTTGCAGCTTGCAGCTTGTGGCTTATAGCTCGCAGCTTGCAGCTGCCCTCAGAGCACTTGGCGCAGGAAGGTCTGGGCGCGGGGATCCTTAGGTGAGGCAAAGAACGCCGCGGGCGGCGAGTCTTCCAGCAGTTTGCCGTGATCGAAGAACAGTACGCGGTCAGCCACTTCCCTGGCAAAGCCCATCTCATGCGTCACGCAGACCATGGTCATGCCTTCCTGGGCCAAAGTCTTCATCACGTCCAGCACCTCACCGACCATCTCCGGGTCCAGCGCCGAGGTTGGCTCGTCGAACAGCATCACCTTCGGCTCCATCGCCAGCGCACGGGCAATCGCCACCCGTTGCTGCTGACCACCAGAAAGCCGCGAAGGGAACTCATTGGCCTTCTCCGAGATGCCCACCTTTTCCAGCAACGCCCGCGCCTTGGCCTCACGCTCGGCCTTGCCACGCTTGCGCACGACCTTCTGCGCCAGGCACAGGTTTTCCAGCACCGTCATGTGCGGGAACAGGTTGAAATGCTGAAACACCATGCCGACTTCGCGGCGGTAGGCGTTGATGTCGGTCTTCGGGTCTTCCAAGCGCAGCCCGTTGATGGCCACATGGCCCTCGTCGAAATGCTCCAGCCCGTTGAGGCAGCGCAGGAAGGTCGACTTGCCGGACCCCGACGGGCCCAGCACCACCACCACTTCACCCTTCGCCACCTGGGTGGTGACGTTGTCCACCGCACGCACTACCTGGCCTCGGGTGTCGAATACCTTCAAAAGGTCACGGACTTCAATCACTTTGCGCAAGCCTCCGCTCGAGCCGGCTGGCCAAATGCGACAGCGGCAGGTTGATCAGCAGGTACAGGCCTGCCACGCAGAACCAGATCTCGAATGTCGAGAACGACGTGGTGATGGCCTCACGGCCGCTCTTGGTCAGTTCGGTGATAGCAATCACCGAGACCAGCGAGGTGTCCTTGACCAGGCTGATGAACTGCCCGGCCAGGGGAGGCAGCACGCGCTTGAAGGCCTGCGGCAGGATCACATGGCGCATCGACTGGCTGGCGTTCAGGCCCAGCGAGCGGGCGGCCTCGTTCTGCCCTTTGGCGATCGACTGCACGCCAGCACGCACGATCTCGGCCACGTAAGCACCGGTGAACAGCGCCAGCGCCGCCACCCCAGCGAACTCACGGGACAGGTTGAGCACGGTACCGATGAAGAAGTAGAAGATGAAAATCTGCACCAGCAGCGGCGTGCCGCGCACCAGTTCGACATACACGGTCGACAGGTCCCGCAGGGTCGGGTTGTTCGACAACCGGCACAACCCGGCAAACAGGCCGATCACCAAGCCGAGCGCGCCGGACACCACCGAGATCCACAAGGTGGTCCACAGGCCCCAGGCCAGTGGGCCTGCAGCCCAGTGACGGGTGACGCCGACCTGATCACCTTCGGCCACATCGTCACCGCGGCTCAGTTGCAGGCTGTCCTTGGCCACCTCGAGCACCTGCTCACCGCCGCGCTCATCCTTGAGGGTAACGCGGGCGCTATCGCCGGAGACGACAATGTCCTGCACCGTGCCGTAATCGCTGGCACGCTGCACGTCCTCGGCCTGGTAGGCAAAGTATTGGGGTACGCGGTTCCAGCGCCACTCGTAGGAAATCATCGAGGTGGCCAGGTACAGGCTGATCGCCAAGCCCCCAAGGACCAGCGCAGTCAGCGCATGCCAGGGCCATTGGGCTTTCTTGTGTTTGATCACGTGGTTACTCCAGAAAGCGGCAAGCCGCAAGCCACAAGCTGCAAGAGCAAGCAGACCGCGGATGGGCCGACCTCCTCCTGCAGCTTGCAGCTTGCGGCTTGAAGCTGCTTCTTATTCCATTTCCTTCAGCCAGTCCTTGTTCTTGAACCACTTGTCGTGGATACGATCGTAGGTCCCGTCATGCTTGATCTGGTGCAGGAAGTTATTGATGAAGTTGATGCTGTCGTAGTCGCCTTTCTTCAAGCCGAAAGCCAGGGGCTCGTAGGTGAAGGGCTCGTCGAGGAACAGCAGCTTGCCGGCACCGGCCTTGTCGACCGCCACTACGTTGTACGGCGCATCGTAGACGAAGGCATCGGCCTTGCCGCTGACCACGTCCATCACGGCTTCCTGCTCGTTGTCGTAGCCGTGGTACTTGGCCTTGGCGATCAGTTTCTTGGCGACCATCTCGCCGGTGGTGCCGAGCTTGGAAGTGATGCGGTACTTCTCATTGTTCAGGTCTTTGTACGACTTGATCTCGCCAGCCAGCTCCTTGCGGATCAGCAGGGTCTGGCCAACCACGATGAAGGGTTCGCTGAAGTTCAGGCGCAGGTTGCGCTCCTGGGTCAGGGTCATGCCGCTGCCGATCATGTCGAACTTGTCGGTCAGCAGGGCCGGGATGATGCCGTCATAGGCGGTGGAGACGGTCTCCAGCTTCACGCCCATGGATTTGGCCATGGCCTTGAGCAGATCCACTTCGAAGCCAATGATTTCGCCGCGCTTGTTGGTCATCTGGAACGGCATGTAGGTCGGGTCCATGCCCACCCGCAAGGTACCGCGCTTGACGGCATCGTCGATGGCACCGGCCTGGGCCGAGGCCACCGCGACCAGCGCCGTGACGCCGACCAGCAGCCGCGAAAGGTATTTCTTCATCATCACCAAGTCCCCTAGCAAGAAAAGTAGCGAATCTTATTGTTGGCACGGCCGTACCGGCCGGCATGGCTTTTCGGAGAGGGATGCTAACGCATGGCGGCCCTGGGACCTAGAGCCGGGGGGGACTTTGTTGGCCAAAATCCGAGGGGGTGAGGAAGATAGGAAAACCCTTTCGCCGGCAAGCCGGCGAAAGGGCCGCATGGCGGCCCCAGGGTCGGTCAGGCGCCAACCAGGCTAGGTTGAGCCTCGTTCGCCGGGTGCAAGGGCAGCAACGGCGAATGCGGGTCGTTGTTGATCGATGCACGCCACGCGTCGATCCAGGCCGCATTGTGCTCTGCCCACACCTGAGCATGCAGGCGCGCCAAGGCGACCGGGTCGCTCAGCAAGGCGAGGCGAGTAGCCAGGTCCAGGCCTTTGGGCCCAGCCTCTATCGCCTTGGCAAGGCGCTCGGCACGCATCGCTTCGATCGCTGCCGACTGGCCATGACGAGCAGTAGCCATGGCACAGGCCAGGGCGTTCTGCCGCGGGTCGACCACAGCGCGGACGAAGCCGTCGTGCAGGGCATGCCAGCGATTCTCGTGGGTGTACTGGTCGGTGGCGAGCAGCTCCTGGGGCGTTGCGTACTCCTCAGGGATCAGGAACAGCTTCTCGTCCTTGGCTGCCAGGCCCAGGCGTGTACGGCTGGAGATCACCGAAACGGGGATCGACAGCACCAGCGAACCGACGATCGGCGCCAGCCACCACAGGAAGCTGGGGTTCAGCCATGCCACCAGCGCCGCCCAGGCAATACCCAGCAGGGTTTGCGGGCCATGGCGACGTACCGCCTCGCTCCACGGGGTCGAATCGTCGTCGCGCTGCGGCGAGTTCCAGGTCGCAGCCCAGCCAAGGAATGCGGCCAACACGAACCGGGTGTGGAAGATCATCCGCACTGGCGCCAGCAGCATGGAGAACAGCATCTCCATCAGCATCGACAAGGTGACCTTGACCCGCCCACCGAACTCGACCGCGCCCTTGGCCCAGATCAGGATGATACTGAGCAGCTTGGGCAGGAACAGCAGCACGATGGTGGTGGAGAACAGCGCCACGGCCTTCTCCGGGTGCCACTGCGGCCACAGCGGATACAGCTGGTACGGCTCGATGAAGTATTGCGGCTCCATCAGCGTGTTGGTGGCCAGCAGCGCGGTCGACAGCACCAGGAAGAAGAACCACAGCGGCGCCGACAGGTAAGACATCACGCCGGTGAGGAACACCGCACGGTGCACCGGGTGCATGCCCTTGACCAGGAACAGGCGGAAGTTCATCAGGTTGCCATGGCACCAGCGGCGGTCCCGCTTGAGCTCGTCAAGCAGGTTCGGCGGCAGCTCTTCATAGCTGCCCGGCAGATCATAGGCAATCCACACGCCCCAGCCCGCACGGCGCATCAGCGCCGCTTCGACGAAGTCGTGGGAGAGGATCGCGCCGGCGAAGGCGCCCTTGCCGGGCAACGGCGCCAAGGCGCAGTGCTCGATGAACGGCTTCATGCGGATGATCGCGTTATGGCCCCAGTAGTGCGACTCGCCCAGCTGCCAGAAGTGCAGGCCGGCGGTGAACAGCGGGCCGTACACACGGGTGGCGAACTGCTGCATGCGCGCGTACAGCGTGTCCATGCCCGACGCCTTCGGCGCGGTCTGGATGATGCCGGCGTCCGGATTGGCCTCCATCAGGCGTACCAGGCTGCTCAGGCACTCGCCACTCATGACGCTGTCGGCGTCGAGCACGACCATGTACTTGTATTCGCCCCCCCAGCGACGGCAGAAGTCGTCGAGGTTACCGCTCTTGCGCTTCACACGGCGGCGGCGGCGGCGGTAGAAGATGCGGCCGAAACCTTTGGTCTCGCGGCAAACGTCCAGCCAGGCCTGTTGCTCGGCCACGGCGATGTCCGTGTCGTTGGTATCGCTGAGCACGAAGAAATCGAAACGGTCGAGGTTGCCGCTGGCTGCGACCGATTCAAAGGTCGCCCGCAGCCCTGCAAACACCCGCGGCACGTCTTCGTTGCAAATGGGCATCACCAACGCCGTACGTGCTTCAGGAGCGATCGGCTCACTGCCGGCACTGCTGCCGGAGATACGGTATTTGTCACGCCCGGTGAGCAGCTCGAGGAAGCCCATCAGCGCGGTCCAGAAGCCCGCCGACACCCAGCAGAAGAGGATGCCGAAGAGGATCAGGATGGAGGTCTGCAAGGCATAGGGCCAGACCTGCACGACGGTGTCCCACAGCGGCTGGTTGACCACTTCGTCGAGGTCGACGAACGACCAGCCCTGGTACGGCAGGATGCCCTTCATGTACCAGCCGGCGACGAGGGTCTGGCCGATCATGAGGGTCAGCAGGATATAGCGGCGGATCGAGCCGACCGTGCGCCAGCGCGCCGGAGGCAGCTCGCGCTTGGGCGGCTGCGGCGCATTGGTGCGGCCGGTCATGCGCCGCCACATGCGGATCAGCACATTGGTACGCCAAGGCTCGGGCACAACCCGGGTGCGCTTGATCGGCGGTGCGATCTTCAGGCACAGCCGGCCGCTGCCGTCGACGCCGAGCATCTCGGCGTCTTCCAGTTCGGCGGCGCTGCCCACCGTCAGGCGCGGGCCCACCGAGGCCTGCACGGCCTCGTGGGTGGTGGCGGGCGCATTGCCCGCCAGGCGTTGGTGCAGCTCACTGAACGAGGTACAGCTGGCGAGTTCCGCGCGCTGCTCATCGCTCAGTGGGAGGTGGGCCAGGTACTCGCCAAGCGATTCCGGCCTTGCGCTTGAGTTACTCATCGGCAGGCAACTGATAGCTCCAGGTCTCGGTCAGCACTTGTTCAGTGGTGGCCGGGGCCCCGTTGGTGGATGCCGCGTCGGCGGCAGGTTGTTCAGCCTTGGCAGGTTGCTCGGCCTTGGCGGTTTTTTCAGCCTTGCCATGCTTGGTCGCAGCCTTGTCCTGCTTGGCTTCTTCGGCAGGCTTGGCCGCCTCGACCGGAACGTCACGAACCAGTGCGGCACGCATCTCGGTAGCCTTGTTGGCCTCCTTGATCTTCATCCGCAGGGTCAGGCGCCAGCCCTTGGTCTCTGGGTTATAGCGCAGATTGTTCTCGACCACCTCAGCGTTGTCGCCGACGCTGATCTGGCTGCGTACCGCAGCGTCTTCTGGCAGGGCGGCCAAGGCCGGGCCGGCGAAGTCGACCAGAAACGCCACGCTGCCGTCTGGTTGACGGATCAGGTTGGACTGCTTGACGTCACCGGTTGACCGCATGGTCTGGGTAACCGAACCCAGCTCCTGGGCCTGGAAACGCGCTTCGTCGATGGTCCAGTGCAGGCGGTAGGCGTACTCGAACGGCTTGCCTGGTTCTGGCAAGGTTTCCGGGCTCCAGAAGGCAACGATATTGTCGTTGGTTTCGTCGGCGGTCGGGATCTCGACCAGATCGACGGTGCCCTTGCCCCAATCGCCCTTAGGCTCGATCCAGGCGCTCGGACGCTTCTGGTAGTTGTCGTCGAGGTCTTCGTAATCCTTGAACTCGCGATGACGCTGCATCAGGCCGAAACCGCGCGGGTTCTCGACGCTGAAGTTGCTTACCGACAGGTGTTTGGGGTTGTTCAGCGGGCGCCACAGCCACTCGCCGTTACCGGCGTGGATCGACAGGCCTTCGGAGTCATGCAGGGCCGGGCGATAGTTCATGACCTTGGACGGCTGGTTTGGGCCGAACAGGAACATGCTGGTCAGCGGCGCGATGCCCAGACGGCTGACGTGGTCACGCAGGAACACGCGGGACTGCACATCGACCACGGTATCGCTGCCCGGGCGCAGGATCAGCTTGTAGGCACCGGTCGAGCGCGGCGAATCCAGCAGGGCGTAGATCACCAGGTGCTTGTCGGCCGGCTTGGGTTTTTCGACCCAGAATTCGGTGAAACGCGGGAACTCTTCGCCCGAAGGCAACGCGGTGTCGATGGCCAGGCCACGGGCCGACAGGCCGTACACATGCCCTTTGCCGACCACACGGAAATAACTGGCCCCCAGCAGGGTCATGATTTCGTCCTGCTTGTCGGCCTTGTTGATCGGGTAAAGCACGCGGAAACCGGCGTAGCCAAGGTTCTTGGTGGTTTCAGGGTCGTGCGGCACGTCACCGAACTCGAAACGGCTCGGGTCGTACTTGATTTCCTCGACGGTGGTGGCGGTGACTTCGTTGATTTTCACCGGTGTGTCGAAGTGCATGCCCTGGTGGTAGAAGGACAGCTTGAACGGCGTCTTGTCCTTGGCCCACTCGGCCTTTTCCTGCAGGAAGTGAATCTTCTGGTAGTCCGCGAATTTCATGTCGCGGAACACTGCCGGCAGATTGCTTTTCGGTGCTTCGTACTTCTGGCCGGCGAGATCCTTTGCCTTGGCTGCAACATCGTCAAGATTGAATGCCCACAGCTGGCCCGCGCTCATCAGGCCGACCAGTGCCGCACTGGCCATCAGGGCCTTGCGCAGCCGATTGCCGGGGATTCTAGATGCTTTATGGGGACTAACAATCACGAGCAACCCTCGCCGAAAACAGATCATGAAACCAACGGCCAGCGACAAATGCCGGGTTGGCGAGCACTGTTCGGACCCCGTGAGGGCGTAATGATTCCCCAAACGGATCCAGACAATGCTCGAGTCAGAGTGAAACGAACCTGCGAACGCAGGCCCTAACAGCGCGCGATTATCCAGCAGGATGCGTTACAACGCATCAGGCTGGATCAACTATTTATCGTACAAAACCCCTTGTTTCGCACAACCTAGGCCGTTTTTTCCTTCATATTTGTAACAGAAAAGTCACAGGGCCATCATTGACCAGATGTACCTGCATGTCGGCACCGAATCGGCCGCTCGCCACATCTGCATGCTGGCCCTGGGCTTGCTGCAAAAGATAGTCGAACAGTTCGGCACCGAGCGCTGGCGGTGCAGCTGTCGAAAAGCTCGGACGCATGCCGCTGCGGGTGTCCGCCGCCAACGTGAACTGCGACACCAGCAGCAAACCGCCGCCCACATCCTTGAGGGACAGGTTCATCTTGCCCTGCTCATCGCTGAACACGCGGTAGTTGAGCAACTTGTGCAACAGTTTATCGGCCTGTTCACGGGTATCTTCAGGCTCTACCGCCACCAGCACCAGCAAGCCTTGGTCGATGGCGCCGACAATTTCACCCGCCACCTCTACCCGCGCGCCGCGCACACGCTGCAGCAGCCCCTTCATGCTTCTTCCAGAGGCAGGTCGAGCAGGCGACGTGCCATCTGATCGGCGGCCCGCACCAGCGCATCGGTGATCCCCGGCTCGGACGCCGCATGGCCGGCGTCGCGGATCACCTTCAGCTCGCTGTTGGGCCATGCCTGGTGCAATGCCCAGGCGTTGTCCAGCGGGCAAATCACATCATAGCGGCCATGCACGATCACGGCCGGCAGGTGGGCGATCTTGGGCATGTCACGGATCAACTGGTCGGGTGCGAGGAACGCGTTGTTCATGAAGTAGTGGCATTCGATCCGGGCAATCGACAAGGCGCGCTGCGGCTCGGAGAAGCGGTCGATCACCAGCGGGTTGGGGCGCAGGGTGGCAGTGCGGCCCTCCCAGGTGGACCACGCCTTGGCGGCATGCATCTGGGCGATCTGGTCGTTGCCGGTCAGGCGCTTGTGGAATGCCTTGACCAGGTCATTACGCTCATCCGGCGGAATCGGCGCGATGTAGTCCTGCCAGTAATCGGGGAACAGGCGGCTGGCGCCCTCCTGATAGAACCACTCGATCTCTTGCGGGCGGCACAGAAAGATACCGCGCAGGATCAGGCCGTGAACCCGCTCGGGGTGGGTCTGGGCATAGGCCAGGGCCAAGGTAGAGCCCCAGGAGCCGCCGAACAGTACCCACTTGTCGATGCCCAGATGCTCGCGAATGCGCTCCAGGTCTTCGACCAGGTGCCAGGTGGTGTTGTTCTCCAGGCTTGCATGCGGGGTGGAACGGCCACAGCCGCGCTGGTCGAACGTGATGATGCGGTACAGGTTGGGGTCGAAGTAGCAACGGCTCTGGGCATCGCAACCCGCGCCCGGGCCACCGTGGATGAACACCACCGGCAGACCTTCAGGCGAGCCGCTTTCATCGACATAAAGCACATGCGGCGCTTCCACGGCCAGATCGTGCCGGGCGTAGGGTTTGATCTGCGGGTAGAGGGTCTGCATTGCGCACTCCGTGTGAGGATTTAGTCTGCCGTTGGGCATCATAAACCTGAATTGCGCTTTGAGCATGTATCTGAAGACAACTCCCCCGCACAAGCCTGCCATGCCTTTGCCACTGCGCTGACACCCCACCAGATTTATCTACCCCATCGAGGCTTTTCCACTCGCCATAGTCCCTTGTCCCGTTTCCTGCAATGGACCTCACGATGCCTAGCCCAACCGGCAAGACCACCCCCCCACCGCGTACCCCATACGCCACCATCGAGCAGAAAATCCCCACGTGGCTGAAATCAGCCTCCCCCGACACCCTGCGCGCAATGCGCAACGGGGAGCAGGCCCCCACCTGGCTGGCCACGGCGATCCTGCAGATGCCGGACATCGGCAACGCCTGGCGTGACGAACATGCGCGCCACCGCGACCACGCGGCACAGGTGCGCAGGCTGTTTGAAGCGCTTCCCGAACTGCAGTCCTACGCCAGCCAGCAACTGTCAGAGGCGATCAGCGAACGGTTTGGCCTGACCGTCGATGTGCAGAACTGCTACCTGGTGGATGCACGCCTTATCGACATGGCCAACGCCATCGACAGCCGTCAGGCCATCGACCGCGCCACCCGCTCGCTGCTGCACTGCGCCCTGCACAACTTCGATGCCGCCGCCGTCAAGCATGGGATGGATGCAGAGGGCGGGCCGCTGAAGAAATCCGTCATCGTCGATCACCGGCGTTTCATGGGCACAGTGCCCATCACCAATACCCTGAACATCGAAGCGGAGGCGTTTGCCGAGCTGTGCCGTGACCTGGACCTGGGCCGCAAATACCACGACAAGGTTCACGCCATCTACTATCCCCAAGCTACAGCACAGCTGAGCGCCGACGAAGCTGCGCTGAACGTGTATCAAACCCTGGGCCGCGCCGAGGTATCGGCATTCAGGCAATCCCTGCATTTCGCCCGCCTCAAGGGCGACATCAGCGAGGTGCTGTACACCACCGCCCTTGCCACCCCCCTCGACAGGCTCCCAGCCGAATCTGAAAGACCGGCGATCGCTTTCAGCCTGCTCACACTGTGGGAAGCCGAACTCACCGGCGTCGCGCTCATCACCTTGCGAACGTCGGCCCAAGACACCGTGGCGCTGTACATCCCTGATGACAACGAAACGCCGCTCAAGGAATTCGCCTCCCTGGGAGCCTTGAAGGCCGACCTGAGCGGTCGACTGAGGGCGAACATCGCTTACCTGGACAGGCATATAGCCGACCGCGACAAAGGCCCGGTGATCGCGCGCCTCAAGGACCGCCTGACCCCCATCGGCTGGAGTGTCCGCGGCCTGCATGAGCGGGTGCCGGACCCGCATGCAACGCTGTACCCGGTCGCACAGCCGTTTCGTCATGCATTCGAGGGTGTGATGGCCTTCCAGAAAGCCGAGCGCCACGAAAAGGATGTGCTTTTCCACGCGATACCAACAGCGATCGTCGATCGACGTACCGCTCTCGCCCACCGGCAGTTGATTGCCGGGCGCGTACTGACGGGCTTGAACATCGCAGGCTTTTTCGTCCCGGGCCTGGGCGAGGCGATGCTGGCTGTATGCCTGACACAGCTGGCCTGCGAGGTGTACGAAGGCATCGATGCGTGGAAAAACGACGAACGTGATGCGGCCTACGGGTATCTGGTCGATGTTGTCGAGAACGTGGCGCTCATGGTGGCGCTCTCTGCCGCAGCCAAGGCACTGAAGAACCCAGGGGAAGGTGCTGCAGGCGGGCCGGGAGAGGAACAGGAGGTGGAACGGATTCCCGTGGAAACGCCCTCCTTCATCGAAGCGCTGGAAACTGTCGAATTACCCAATGGCGAGGCCCGCCTGTGGAAGCCCGACCTGACGCCGTACCGCAGCCCCCAGGTGCTGCCCGCAAACCTGGAACCCGACGAACATGGCTTGCTTCACTATCAAGGCAAGCGCTGGCTTGTCGTGCAGGGTAACCAGTACATCGTCAGGCCCACTGCGGCCACTGACCAATACCGCCTGGTGCACCCGGCCAGGCCTGTTGCGCACGAGCCTGCGCTTCGCCATAACGGCGCCGGCGCCTGGTTGTTGCCCCTGGAGCACCCTCTGCAATGGCCAATGACGACCCTGGTGCAACGCATGGGTCTTGCGAGCGAGCAATTCTCAGAAGAAACAGCCTTGCAGATACTGCGTGTCTGCGATGTACATGAAAACGTGCTGCGCCATGTCCTGACCGAAAACCAGCGGTTGCCTGCCCTGCTTGAGGACACCCTGACCCGCTTCAGGCTGGACCAGGCTGTCCGTCAGTTGCCTGACAGGAGCCGATGGCCCACCGAGCTCGAACGTGCCTACGCGCGCCTCCCCGCCAGCCAGGCTAGCGGCGCGGCAGTCATTCAGCGGGTCTATCCGAACTTGCCCGCAACAATCACCGATGAGGTGTTGCGAAACGCCACCAGCGGCGAACTGGCAGCACTCGGCACGGGCAAGCTGCCTCTGCGCCTGGCTGAAGAGATACGCGTCTTCCAGCAGCAGGTACGCCTGGCCCGGGCCTACGAAGGGCTGTTCCTCGCCAGCGTTCGCAACGGCGACACCGACCGGCTGATCATGCATTCACTCGAACGGCTGCCTGGCTGGCCCGCTGATATCAACCTCGAACTTCGCCAGCACCGCTTCTGGCCTGCTCATCGCGAAAGCGTGGGGCCAACGGATGCACGGTCTTTCACGGTGATTACCAGCGCCGAGGCAGGTTACATCGTCCACGCTGAGGCAGAGGCGCAAACTCCGGTCACCGTTTATGGCGATCTGTGTACGGCGTTATATGCCGCGCTGCCCCAGGCGATGGCCCAAGTGGGTATCGTAGACGGGGCTGAGTTACGCCTGCGGTTGCAGGAAGGCCCACTGTTGTCACGTGCCTCGCTCAGGCAGGTGCTGGGCATGCAACCTGTGCGGCCGGGTTACCGCTCCCCCATGCGGCTCGCCAACGGACGTATTGGCTACCCGTTGAGTGGTGGCCTGCCGACAGCCCCCATTGTCAGCCGCCAGGCCCTGCTTGAGGCGGTCAACGCCACAGGGCTCGCCGAAAACACCCCCAGATCGGCGGATCAGATTCTGATGATCATCGCCGGCGGTGGCCGTAACCCACAGCAAGTGCTTGGACGGCTGCAGCAACTGGTGGATCAACGCATAGAGATGCAAAGCCGGCTGGACGACTGGAATGAGGGGATTTCAACAGCGTCCGATCAGGCCGCGCAACAATACAGTGCCCTGCGGCAAGCCATCATGCAGCACTGGTACGACACGGCATTGGTCGAGGGGGACAGCCACACCAGCGAGCTGAGCCTGGAGCAGGTGCCCCTGGCCGATATCCCCATGACCCTGCCGGCATTCTTCACCTCGAATATTCGCAGGTTGCGGCTTTACGACCTGCCATCAGGCACCCTCGCCGGGTGGGCGCAGAACGAACGCTTGCTGCAACGCCTGCTCAGGCAGGTACCGCAACTTGAATCGCTGGAGATCAGCCGGGCCTACGACCCCAGCATTACACCGTCCTCTTTCATTTTCAGTATCCCCACCATCACCGAGCACTTGCCCGGCCTGCGGGCGCTGAGGTTCATCAACCAGAACGTCGCACTCACCTCCAACGACATGAACCAACTGGCCCAGTTGCCACTGCTCAGGTACCTGGACCTGAGCGGCAATCGTTTCGCGCAGCGCGACAGCCCCAGCTTCCATGAGTTTTCGCTGGACTACCTCGGCCTGAACGCCATGCAACTGCATCAATGGCCGATCGGGCTGGGCAGTGACGCCCTGGAGCGAATCGCGCACGTTTCGCTGCGTGACAACAACCTCCGGTCGCTGCCCTCGTTCCTGCTCAACGAGGCAGAAGCGATCCAGCGCCCATCGAGCCTTTCGCTGGAGGGTAACGAGATCAACGAAACCCACCTGCAGCGCCTGCTACTGAGCGAGAACCGGATGAATGTGCAGGTCAATGTGGATCACTCCCCCGAGCTGACCCAACGGCTCGAACGCATCCAGAATGAGCGCCAGCAACTGCGCGAGGCGATCGAAGGCTGGGCGCAAGCCTCCAGTTCCAATGCCCCGCTGACCCAAGCGGTGCTCGAAGACCGGCAACGCATCGAAGTGGCGATCACCGAATTCTGGTCCCGGCAGGAGCAGGGTTTGCAGTACCTTCGGCTGCAGCTTGAAAATGTGGCACTGGAGCACTTCCCGAGACGGCTGCCGGCCTTCTTCGGAGAACGCGTGACTGCCTTGACGCTGACCCGCGTCAGTGGCTCAACCGCCCAGCTCAACGAACTGCTGGGGCGCTTCCCCAATATCACCCGGCTGACCGTCGAAGCGCACGTAGCGCCAATGCCCTCGCTGCCGTCGGCCCTGGTACGGTTGCAGCGACTCGCGCACTTGGAATTTCGCAACATGGGCCTGGAAATCGACCAGGCCATGATCGAAGCCTTCGCCCGTTTGCCGCAACTTTCGTCGCTGGACCTGTCGGGTAACCAGATCGGTGCCATTACCCAGGTACCCGCCAACCTCTCAGCGAACCTGACATCACTGAGCCTGACCAACATGAACCTGCAGGCCTGGCCAGCCTGGTGCGACGCCCTGCTGCCATTGGAGCTGCTGGATTTGAGCTCCAACCATATCTCGGAGCTGCCCAACCATATTCTGGAAAACATCCACAACCCGATGCCGATCTCGTCGATTTCGATGTTCGACAACCCATTGTCAGAAGACACGATCCAACGGGTGCGCACGTTCTCCGACAGCCAGCACAGCCTGTCCTTCGCCCTCGACATTCCCGACAACCTGATCCTGATTGAATCGTCCGATGAGGGCTCACTCCTCGATCATCCTCACTTCCCAGTGCCCTTCGCTGGCGATGACTCACCAAGGCTGGAGGATTGGGCGCTTGGCAACCAAGCGCAGAACGAAGCCCTGAGCGACTGCTGGCAAAGGCTGCAGACGCTCGAAAATGGCCAGAACCTGTTGGCCCTCGCGGGCCGCTTGCGCAATGCGGCGCCGTACCTCGACCCTACCTCGCAAGCCGCGTTCTGCGAGCGCGTGCGCATCATGCTGGTGATTGCGGCAACCCATGAGCATGAGCTGCCCACCATGAGCAGCATCGCTGCGGCGGCCTTGCCCGACCCGGTAACCGGCTCACAGACCTGCCATGACGGCGCACTTCAGGAATTCAACAATATCGAGCTGTACATGATGTCCAACCGCATCCTCACCGACGCGGGCGACTCCTTGCCGGCCTTGTACCGGCGCCTGCTGCAACTGTACCGGATCGGCCAGCTGGAACTGCTGGCCAACAGCCGGACCGGGCAAGGTGACCGGGTCTCGGTACGCCTGGCCTACCGCCGGGAGCTGGCCCGGGAGCTGGACCTGCCGATTGCCGACAGTATGCGTTTTCGCGGCGCGGCCATGCTGGCACCGGGCGAGATCTCCAGTGTCCTGGAGCGCGTCAGGCAAAAGGAAAACAGTGATGCGTTCATCCAGTACATGCTGGCGAACGATGACTGGACCCGCCGATTGCGCGCTGAATACCCCGGCCGTTTTGCCGAAATAGAGCAACGCTATGGCGAGCAGGTGCTCGAACTGGCTGCACTCGACCTGCCGCTGGCGGAGGAGCTGGCACTGCAGCAAAACCTGCAAGACGCTAAAGAACATCAGGAGCTGGAGCTGCTTCAGGAACTGACCCGGATGCAGGGCCGGCCCGAATGATCACCCCCTGAAACGAACTGCGAGGGCCTTTCCACCCGGCCAGGCCCTCGTCGGTCACTGCGCGTAGTGCCCCTGCCCCCACGCCAACATGGCCGTCAACAGCTGGTGCAGAACCACTTGCGTCGGTTGAGCCAGGTCTTCGCGATAGTCGAACGGTAGGGTCTCTTCCATGTAGGTACTTTGCGCCAGCTCCAGCTGCACGGCATGGATATGGCCGCCAGGGTCACCATAATGCCGAGTGATGTGCCCCCCCTTGAAGCGGCCATTGAGCACGTGGCTGTAGCCGTGCGCTTGGGCACATACGCTTTGCAACCGTTCGACCAGCCCCGGGGCACAACTGGCACCGTTGAAGGTGCCCAGGTTGAAGTCTGGCAACCTGCCTTCGAACAGGTGGGGGATAAAAGAGCGGATCGAGTGGGCATCCCAGAGGAGTGCGTAGCCGAACTCGCTGCGCAAGCGTGCCAGCTCCTGCTCGATGACCTGGTGATACGGCCGCCAGATTTGCTCGAGATAAACCTTGCGCTCCTCGGCAGAAGGCTCGCAGCCTTCCTTGAACAGCGGCTGCCCCTCGAACAATGCAGCCGGAAACAGGCCTGTGGTAGCCCCTGCATACAACGGTTTGTCGTCATCCGGGCGGTTGAGGTCGATGACGAAGCGCGAATACTCTGCCGCCACCACACTGGCCCCAAGCTCACGGGCGAAATCGTACAGACGCGGGATATGCCAGTCGGTGTCGGGCAGGCTGCGCGCCTGGTCGACCAAGCCGTCGCGCACGGCCGGGGTCAGCCTGAGCCCCGCGTGAGGCATGCTGATCAGCAGGGGCACACGGCCCTGGTGGAAACTCAGTACCTTGTCCATTTCGCCTCGCTCAGTGGGATATTTCATGGCCTTTGCGCACCACGCGCTTGGGCAGGTCGCCACCCAGCCAATAAGCCAGGTCGGCGGGGCGTTCGATCTGCCAGGCGACAAAGTCCGCCACCTTGCCGATTTCCAGCGTGCCATGGGTGTCGCCCATGCCCAGTGCCGTGGCGGCATGGAGGGTAACCCCCGCCAGGGCTTCTTCCGGGGTCATGCGAAACAGCGTGCACCCCATGTTCAGCATCAGCCGCAGCGACAGGCCTGGCGCTGTGCCGGGGTTGAGGTCGCTGGCAAGGGCAATCTTCACGCCGTGACGACGCAAGGCGTCCATGGGAGGCAGCCGGGTTTCGCGCAGGAAGTAGAACGCGCCCGGTAGCAGCACCGCGACGGTGCCCGCCTCGGCCATTGCCACGGCGTCTTCCTCGGTCATGAATTCCAGGTGGTCGGCCGACAGCGCCTGGTAGCGCGCGGCCAGGCTGGAGCCGTGCAGCGACGAGAGCTGCTCGGCGTGCAGCTTGACCGGCAAACCCAGTTCGCGCGCCCTGATGAACACCTGCTCGACCTGGGCCGGGGAAAACGCCAGGTGCTCGCAGAACGCGTCCACGGCGTCCACCAACCCCTCGGCGGCGAGTGCAGGCAGCATCTGGTCGCAGATGTGCGCAATGTAGTCGTCGGGGCGCCCGGCGTATTCCGGCGGCAAGGCGTGGGCGGCCAGGCAGGTAGCGCGCACGGCAACCGGCAATTCGTCGGCCAGACGCCGCGCCACACGCAGCATCTTGCGCTCGTTGGCCAAGTCCAGGCCGTAGCCGGACTTGATCTCCAGGGTAGTCACACCGTCACGCATCAGCGCCTGGACCCGCTGGCGGGCACTGGCGAACAGCTCATCCTCGCTGGCCGCACGGGTGGCCCGCACGGTACTGGCGATGCCGCCGCCTTGCGCGGCGATTTCGGCATAACTCACGCCCTGCAGGCGCCGCTCGAACTCGTCGCTACGGTTGCCACCGAATACGGCGTGGGTGTGGCAGTCGATCAGCCCGGGGGTAACCCAGGCGCCGTCAAGGCTCACTGTGCGAGCGAGGCCCTGCACCGGCGCTTCAGTCCGTGGCCCGATCCACTCGATCAAGCCCGCGTTGCTGACGATGGCCGCGTCCTCGATGATCGAGTAGCTGCCCTGGGCCATGGTTGCCGCCTGGCAGTTCTGCCAGAGAGTTCTCATATTCAGTCTCCGTTACTAGCGATAGTGCGCGAGGCAACTGGCCGGTGTCACAAGCTCGGCAACACGCCACGCGGCAACAGCCCCGTCAGTTTGCCTTCTGCCAGCAGCGCGCTGGCGGCCTCGATATCCGGCGAAAAGAAGCGGTCACGGTCATAGTGCGGCACTTCACGGCGCAGCACCTGGCGCGCCTGCTCCAGTTTCACCGAGGTCTTGAGCCCTTCGCGCAGATCGAGCCCCTGGCATGCACCCAGCCACTCGATGGCCAGCACACCGCGGGTATTTTCGGCCATTTCCCACAGCCGTTTGCCAGCCGCCGGGGCCATGGACACGTGGTCCTCCTGGTTGGCCGAGGTCGGCAGGCTGTCGACGCTGTGCGGGTGTGACAGCGCCTTGTTCTCACTGGCCAGGGCCGCCGCAGTCACCTGGGCGATCATGAAGCCGGAGTTGACCCCGCCGTTTTCCACCAGGAACGGCGGCAACTGCGACATGTGCTTGTCCATCATCAACGAGATACGGCGCTCGCTCAGTGCGCCGATTTCAGCGATAGCCAGCGCCAGGTTGTCGGCGGCCATGGCCACCGGCTCGGCGTGGAAGTTACCGCCCGAGACCACATCGCCTTCGACGGCGAACACCAATGGGTTGTCCGACACCGCGTTGGATTCGATCGCCAGCACCTCCGCCGCCTGGCGCAGCTGGGTGAGGCACGCGCCCATGACCTGGGGTTGGCAGCGCAGCGAGTACGGATCCTGGACCTTGCCACAGTGTTTGTGCGACAGCGAAACCTCGCTGGACTCGCCCAGCAGGTCCCGGAAACAGGCGGCTGTATCGATCTGCCCGGGCTGGCCGCGCGCGTCGTGGATGCGCGGGTCGAACGGCGAACGCGAACCGAGCACCGCTTCGACCGTGAGGCCGCCGCAAGCGATAGCTGCAGCGAACAGGTCTTCGGCCTGGAACAGGCCACGCAAGGCATAGGCAGTGGACGCTTGGGTGCCGTTGAGCAACGCCAGGCCTTCCTTGGCGGCCAGGGTCAGCGGTTGCAACCCGGCAACGGCAAGCGCCTCGACAGCAGGCAGCCATTGGCCCTGGTAACGCGCCTTGCCTTCGCCCAACAGCACCAGGGACATGTGCGCCAGCGGCGCCAGGTCACCGGAAGCCCCCACCGACCCCTTGAGCGGAATGTGCGGGTAGACTTCGGCGTTCACCAATGCGATCAAGGCGTCGATGACCTTGCGGCGAATGCCGGAAAAACCACGGCTGAGGCTGTTGATCTTCAGCACCATGATCAGCCGGACCATCGCATCGTCCAGCGGCGCGCCAATGCCCGCGGCATGCGATAGCACCAGCGAGCGCTGCAGGTTTTCCAGATCGTGGCTGGCAATACGGGTCGAGGCCAAAAGGCCGAACCCGGTGTTGATGCCGTAAGCGGTGCGATCTTCAGCGATGATCTGCTCGACAACGGCAACGCTGGCATCGATGGCCGCAGCTGCGCTGGCATCCAGGCTCAGGCGCAGTGGCGCCAAGTGGATCTGGCGCAGTTGGGCCAGCGTCAGCCGGCCAGGGATGAGATTCAGGGCTTCCATGTACAGGCTCCTTTGTTATTGTTCAGTGCAGTGCCGCGAGAACAGGCAGCGGCCCTGGCGAAGCTTTGAGCAGCGCGGCGGTGCGGGCGATGTCCGGCGCCAGCCAACGGTCTTCCAGGTAAGCCGGAACCTGCTCACGGAGCAGGCGCCAGGCGGCATCGGTACCTGCGCCAAAACGCTGATGCTTGAGAAATTCGAACGCCTGGCTCGCCAACAGATACTCGATGGCAAGTATCTGGGTGCAGTTCTCCAGCACCTGGTGCAGTTTCAGCGCGGCGTTGGTGCCAAGGCTCAGGTGGTCTTCCTGCAGACCGGAGGTGACGTAATTGTCGAGCACTGCCGGTTGCGCCAGCTGGCGGTTCTGCGCGCACAGCGAGGCGGCCACGTACTGGGCGATCATCATCCCCGAGTTGACCCCTGGGTTGCTGACCAGAAATGCCGGCAGCCCACTGACGTGGGGGTTGACCAGGCGATCCAGGCGGCGCTCGGCAATCGAACCGATCTCGGCCATGGCAATCGCCAGCAGGTCGGCGGCCATTGCCACCGACTGGCCGTGTGGGTTGGCTTGGGACACCACACGGAAGTCATCCGGGGTGCCCAGCAGCAACGGGTTGTCGTTGGCGCCGTTGAGTTCGGCCTCGATCTGCCGCACAGCATGGGCGAACTGATCACGGGCCGCGCCGTGCACCTGCGGGATCGAGCGGATGCTCAGCGCATCCTGGGTGCGGATCCCCTTGCTGGCAGCGATCACTTCGCTCCCCGCGAGCAACGCGCGCAGGTTCTCGCCCACCACTTGCATGCCAGGGTGCGGCTTGAGGGCGATGATCTCGGGGTCGAACGCAGTGATCTGCCCCCGCAGTGCCTCGAAGCTCATGGCACCGGTCACGTCGGCCCATTGCAACAGCCGGCTGGCGTCGTCCAGGGCGAGGCTGGCCAGGCCGGTCATGCACGGCGTGCCGTTGACCAGGCACAGCCCATCCTTGGCCCCCAGCAGCACCGGCTGCAGGCCCTCCTCGGCCAGGGCCTGGGCGGCGTCGACGACGTGCCCACGGTAGCTGACCTTGCCGATCCCCAGCAGGCACACGCCAACGTGCGCCATGTGCGTCAGGTAACCGACCGACCCCTGCGAGGGTACCTGCGGCGTGATGCCATGGTTGAGCAGCGCCAGCAACGCTTCGACCACACACCGGGCGATACCCGATTTGCCGTGGCTGTAGTTGGCGATTGCAGCGCAGATGATCGCCCGCGTCTGTTCCTCGGCGAGCGCTGGCCCAACGCCACAGGCGTGGCTGAGCAAGGTATTGCGCGATAGCTGGCTGAGCTGTTCGCCTTGCAGCGACACGTTGCACAGTGCGCCCAGGCCCGTGTTCACGCCATAGGCACGCTCACCGCTCTCGACGATATGGCGGACGATGGCTTGGGCGTTGTCGATACGCGCCCATACCTGCGGTGCCAGTTCCAATGGCGCGCCATGGCGGGAAACGGCGGCTATGTCCTGCCAACGCAACGGGGCATCTTCGAAGACAACGGTCTCAACGTGCGACATGCTGCCCCTCATACCGCGACCGCGCGGCGCTGGACGAAGCGGTCGACATACTCATCGGCCGGGTTGTGGAGGATCTGGTGCGGCGTTCCCACCTGGATCAGGCGGCCGTCCTTGAGGATGGCGATGCGGTTGCCGATGCGTACCGCTTCGTCCAGGTCATGGGTGATGAACACGATGGTCTTGTGCAGGGTCTTCTGCAGTTCGAGCAATTGGTCCTGCATCTCGGCGCGGATCAAGGGGTCGAGCGCACTGAAGGCCTCGTCCATGAGGATGATATCGGTGTCCGCTGCCAGTGCCCGGGCCAGGCCGACACGCTGGCGCATGCCACCGGACAGCTGGTGCGGGTATTTCTTCTCGTAGCCCTTCAGGCCTACGGTCTCGATCCATTGCTGGGCGCGCTCGGCGCACAGCTGCTTGCTTTCGCCGCGCACCTTCAGGCCATAGGCGACGTTTTCCATCACATTGCGGTGCGGCAACAGGCCGAAGCTCTGGAACACCATGCTGATCTTGCGTCGGCGAAAATCGCGCAGAGCCTCCATGTCGTACTGCAGGATGTCTTCGCCATCGACCAGGATCTGCCCGCTGGTAGGGTCTATCAGGCGGTTGAAATGGCGTACCAAGGTCGATTTTCCTGAGCCCGACAGGCCCATGATGACGAAAATTTCGCCGCTGGCGATGGACAGCGACAGGTCGTTGACCCCGACCACGCAGCCGGTCTGCGCCAGCACTTGCTCTTTGCCCTGGGCGCTGCGGATCAGGCGCATGGCTTCGTCGGCCCGGTCGCCGAAGATCTTGAAGACGTTCTTCACCTCGATCTTGCTGATCGGCTGCGTGCTCATTTGCTCACCTCGTGGCGTGGCCGGCCATAGGCCTGGGTAATGCGGTCGATGACCACCGCGAGAATGACGATGGCCAGGCCCGCTTCCAGGCCGCGGCCAACGTTGAGGGTCTGGATGCCGACCAGCACGTCTTCACCAAGGCCACGTGCCCCGATCATCGAAGCGATCACGACCATCGACAGGGCCATCATGGTGGTCTGGTTGATACCGGCCATGATGCTCGGCAGCGCCAGTGGCAACTGCACACCGAACAGCTGCTGCCAGCGGTTGGCACCGAAGGCGTTGATCGCCTCCATCACCTCCCCATCGACCTGGCGGATACCCAGGTCAGTCAGGCGGATCAGCGGCGGCGCGGCATAGATCACCGTAGCGAAGATGGCCGGCACCTTGCCCAGGCCGAACAGCATCAGCACCGGAATCAGGTACACGAAGCTGGGCATGGTCTGCATGATGTCGAGCAGTGGCATCAGTACCGCCCGCAGGCGGTTGCTGCGCGCCGACAGGATGCCAAGCGGGATGCCCACCAGCACCGAGATCAGCGTAGCTACCAGCATCAGTGCCAAGGTCTGCATCAGCTTGTCCCACAGGCCAACGGCACCGACCAGGAACAACAGGCCGGTGATCAGCAGGGCCGGCAGGATGCGCCGGGTCGCGTGCCAGGCGACCACTGCCACCACACCGAGCATCAGCCACCATGGGGTAGCGCGCAACAAGCCCTCAAGGCCGACGATGGCCCATAGCAGCGTATCGGAGATGTGCCGGAACACATCGCCATAGTTGGTCACCAGGGCGTCGACCCAGCCGTTGACCCAGTCGGCGATGGAAAATGTCAGGTTGTCAGGAAACATAAATTCCACTCATCGGCAGAGGACGCTCAAAGCGCCGCGTTGATCTTCTTGGCAGCCTCTTCGCTGACCCATGCCTGCCAGACTTCAGGATGTTCCTTGAGGAATGCCTTGGCCAGTGCCGGCGACTCGATCCGCTCCTTGGTCATGCGCGCCAGGTTCTGGTTCAGCAGGTCGATCGGGATGTTGACCTTCTCCAGCACAGCGACCAGCTCGGGCGCTTGTTCGTGGAAAACCTTGGACAGCCCGACCTTGATCGAGACGGTCTTGTCCACACCCTGCTTTTCCTGCAGCTTGACCAGATCGACCTGGCCCATCAGCGGCGTGGGGGTCCAGTAATAGAAGAGAATGGGTTCCCCGCGCTTGTAGCTGGACAACACCGCAGCATCCAATGCCGGGCCGGTGCCGGGGCGGAAGTTGGTATAGCTGCTTTCCAGGCCGTACTCCTTGAGCATCTTGCTGTTGTCCAGCTCGCAGGTCCAACCGGCCGGGCAATTGTAGAAGCGGCCCTTGGCGGGCTCTTCCTGGTCTTTGAAGACACTGGCATATCTGGTCAGATCGGCCACGTTCTCGAGGCCTGGCGCCTTGGCCTGGAGCTTGCGTTTGGCGTCACCCTCGATCACATAGCGCGGCACATACCAACCCTCTTGCGCGCCCACCACCGGGGCGCCGACGCCCACCACCTTGCCGGCTGCCTCGGCCTTCTTCCACACCTCGCTACGGCCGACCCACTCCTCGGCGAACACCTGGATGTCATTGGTGCCCAGCGCGTTCTCCATGGTGATGGAGTTGCCGGGCAGACTGTCGGTTGCACAGCCGTAGCCGTTCTTCAGCACGAACTGCATCACGTCAGTCAGCAGCATGCCGCTTTCCCAGTTCAGGCCGGCGAATTTGACCGGCTTGCCGGACTCACACCAACCAGCAGCCTGGCTGCTGCCGGTGGCGCCGAGCAGGCCAAGGGTGAACAGCGAGGCAAGCAAGGTCTTGTTGGTTTTCATTGCATGACGCTCCAAACTTGAAAGTGGAAATCGGCAGTCCTTACAACAAAAATCACCGATTGGGGGCCGCCGTGCGGCCCACCGGGGCTGTCAGCCAGTGATCATCGGCAGGTTCAGACCCTGCTCTTTGGCGCAATCGATCGCAATCTGATAGCCGGCATCGGCGTGGCGCATCACACCGGTGGCCGGGTCGTTGGTCAGCACGCGAGCGATACGCTCAGCCGCTTCGTCGCTACCGTCGCACACAATCACCATGCCAGAGTGCTGGGAGAAGCCCATGCCCACGCCACCACCATGGTGCAGCGAGACCCAGGTGGCACCGCTGGCGGTGTTCAACAGTGCATTGAGCAGTGGCCAGTCGGACACCGCATCCGAGCCATCCTGCATGGCCTCGGTCTCGCGATTGGGGCTGGACACCGAGCCCGAGTCCAGGTGGTCACGGCCGATGACGATCGGCGCCGACAGTTCACCGCTGCGCACCATCTCGTTGAACGCCAGGCCCAACTTGGCGCGCAGGCCCAGGCCGACCCAACAGATGCGGGCTGGCAGCCCCTGGAAGCTGATGCGTTCGCGGGCCATGTCCAACCAGCGGTGCAGGTGGGCGTCGTCCGGGATCAGCGCCTTGACCTTGGCGTCGGTCTTGTAGATGTCCTCGGCATCACCCGACAGCGCCGCCCAGCGGAACGGGCCGATACCGCGGCAGAACAGCGGGCGGATATAGGCAGGGACGAAGCCTGGGAAGTCAAAAGCGTTGGCGACCCCTTCTTCCTTGGCCATCTGGCGGATGTTGTTGCCGTAATCGAAGGTCGGAATACCCTGGCTCTGGAAGTCGAGCATGGCTTGCACATGCACGGCCATGGACTGCTTGGCGGCCTTGACCACAGCCGCCGGTTCGGTCTGGGCGCGGTCACGATACTGCTCCCAGGTCCAACCCGCTGGCAGGTAGCCATTGAGCGGGTCATGGGCACTGGTCTGGTCAGTGACCATGTCCGGGCGCACGCCACGCTTGACCAACTCAGGCAGGATTTCGGCTGCGTTGCCATGCAGGGCGATGGAGATGGCCTTGCCTTCGCCAGTGTACTTGGCGATGCGCGCCAAGGCGTCATCGAGATCGCTAGCCTGCTCATCGACGTACCGCGTCTGCAGGCGGAAGTCGATGCGGCTCTGTTGGCACTCGATGTTCAGCGAGCAGGCACCCGCCAGAGTTGCAGCCAGTGGCTGGGCGCCGCCCATGCCGCCCAGGCCTGCCGTCAGTACCCACTTGCCCTTGAGGCTGCCGCCGTAGTGCTGGCGACCGGCTTCGACGAAGGTTTCGTAGGTGCCCTGCACGATGCCCTGGCTGCCGATGTAGATCCAACTGCCGGCGGTCATCTGCCCGTACATGGCAAGGCCCTTGGCATCCAGTTCGTTGAAGTGCTCCCAGTTGGCCCAGTGCGGTACCAGGTTGGAGTTGGCGATCAGCACGCGCGGGGCGTTAGCGTGGGTCTTGAATACGCCGACCGGCTTGCCCGACTGAACCAGCAGGGTTTCATCGTCGTTCAGGTTGGTCAGGCTCTCGACGATCTTGTCGTAGCAGGCCCAGTTGCGCGCGGCGCGGCCAATGCCGCCATACACCACCAGCTCTTTCGGATTTTCGGCAACCTGTGGATCGAGGTTGTTCATCAACATGCGCAGCGGCGCTTCGGTCAGCCAGCTTTTGGCCGTCAGCTTGTTGCCGCGCGGGGCGCGGATTTCGACATCACGAAATTTGTTCAGCTTGTTGTCAGTCACGAAAGTGCTCCTCGGATGCTTACAGCGCGAAGGGGACGGCCTATCCACGATCGCGCACTTGGCTTTACTTGTACATACAAGCATATGCAATTGAATTGCCAAGTTGCCTGACAGCGCCTCGACGAGGACGCTGAAAACAGGTTGCAGCCCATGCACGTCAAGGGCTCAGAGCAAGAAGAAAAGCTGTGGTGGGGTAAAAACCAGACGTTTTTCACACTGGACGGCATTGCGCCATCCTGGGGCGTTCGGTAACAGACTGCTCCGTTTGGAAGCGTTACCAGGTTACTCTCGACCGATTGCAATGGCCCTGTCGCCTGCAAGCCGGCGGATCAGGGCCACTACATCCACTTATAGAGGGGACAGCTCGATCACGCAGCAGCGCCCGAGCACATCAATCTCCTGCAGGCGGGTGTTTTCGCTCACCTGCAAGCAGTCGTACAACCCCAGTGGCGGCTGCAGTTGCCCATCGATGCTCGCCTGCAATTGCGCCTGGCCACTGAACACGAGCACGGTGCTGGCCGCACTGAGCAGCCGGCTGCCACCGTTGAACCATTGCAGCCGGGCGCGGTAACGCCCAGGCGCATAGATCAGGTTGAAATCGCGAATCGGCCCGCCCAGCAGACTACAGTTCACCTGGCTTTCACCACTGAAGGCATAGGCATCGAAGGGCAACAGCGGCCGGCTGGATTCGCCGTCCACCGTCAAACGCATGCCATCGCCCTGCAGCACGGTGATGATGCGTTGGTAGCCGGCAAAGCTCGAAAAACCGCCGGACGCCTCAATGTCGGCAATCGACAGCCGCCAACCGAAGCCATCAAGCCCATCGCCGGTATCGCGGGTGATTTCTTCGGTAAACCCGCCACCGTTCTTCCACGGCATGCGCGGGTACTCTTCGGCATGCAACCAGTGTATCTGCCTCATTTGCTGAATCGCCCTTCCAGACGATGACGAGACCCCGGATGGATCAGGCGCGCTGCGGTCACCGGCTGACGCCCGGACCAGGTACGGCGACGGATCAGCAGGCAAGGCTCGCCACGCTCGATCGTCAACAGTTGGCATTCGTCAGGCTCGGCAAGGATGGCCTCGACCACATGCTCGCCCTCCGTCAGCGGCGCCACCTGCGACAGGTAGGCGTAGGGCGTCTGCAGGGTAAAGTCCTGCTTGAGGTAGTCTGGAGCGATCTGCGCGTTGACGTAGCGATCCTCGATCTGCACCGGCACGCCGTTTTCGTAATGCACGATCAGCGAATGGAACACTCGCTGACCTTCACGCATGTCCAGGGCCAGCGCGCGCTCGGAACCGGCCATCTCCTCGGCCAAGGTGATCACCTGGCAGCTATGCTGGTGGCCACGCGCGGCGATTTCGTCGGCAATGTTGTGAACTTCGAACAGCGCTGACTGGGTCTTGGGTTCGGCAACGAAAGTGCCGACGCCCTGCATCCGCACCAGCAGCCCATCAGCCGTGAGCTCGCGCAACGCACGGTTGATGGTCATGCGGCTGAAGCCAAGCTGGCTGACCAGTTCGCTCTCGGACGGCACCCGGTGGTGCGGGGGCCAGCTGCCACTTTCGATCTGCTGGATGATCATCTGCTTGACCCGGGCGTACAACGGCGCCGGGCCCTCGCCCATCGGGGCGACCAGCGCGGGGACAGGAGGTGTCGGCACGGCGTGGATCCTTGTGCGGAATGAATGAACGGTAGCTTGCCGCAGTTTACCCGGCAGGCAAACGGCTGTATATGTATATACAAGCTGAACACTCACAGGATAGCGCAATGCCCGCCTACTACGCCGAACGTGCCCTGCTGCCCACCGGTTGGGCCCACAATGTCCGCCTGGAGGTGGCCGCCGATGGTCATCTGGTGGGGGTCCAGGCCGATGCTACGGCCGAGGGCGCCGAACACCTCAAAGGGCCGGTACTGCCCGGCATGCCCAACCTGCACTCGCACGCGTTCCAGCGCGCGATGGCCGGCCTGGCCGAAGTGGCGGGCAATCCCAACGACAGCTTCTGGACCTGGCGCGAACTGATGTATCGCCTGGTCGGCAAAATCACCCCCGAGCAACTGCAGGTCATCGCCCGTCAGCTCTACATCGAGATGCTCAAGGCCGGCTACACCTCGGTGGCCGAGTTTCACTACGTGCACCATGACCCGGCGGGCAAGGCCTATGCCGACCCAACCGAGCTGTCCCGGCGCATCAGCGCGGCGGCGGCCAGCAGCGGTATCGGCCTGACCCTGCTGCCGGTGCTGTACAGCCATGCCGGCTTCGGTGGCCAGCCGCCCAACCAGGGGCAGCGGCGCTTCATCAATTCCACCGAGCAGTACCTGCAACTGCACGCGCAACTCGCAGCGACGATCGCCGCACAACCCGCGCAGCAGCTGGGCTTGTGCTTCCACTCACTGCGGGCGGTGACGCCAGGGCAGATCGCCCAGGTGTTGGCAGCAGGCGATCAGCAATGTCCAATCCACATTCATATCGCCGAGCAGCAGAAGGAAGTCGACGACTGCCTGGCCTGGAGCGGCCTGCGCCCATTGCAGTGGCTGTATGAGCATGTGCAGGTCGATGCGCGCTGGTGCCTGGTGCACGCCACCCACGCGCAGGCTGACGAAGTGGCAGCCATGGCCAGCAGTGGCGCGGTGGCCGGGTTGTGCCTGACCACCGAAGCCAACCTGGGTGACGGGATTTTCCCGGCGGTGGACTACCTGAGCCAGGGTGGGCGGATCGGTATCGGCTCTGACAGCCATGTCTCACTGAGCGTGGTCGAAGAGCTGCGCTGGCTGGAATATGGCCAGCGCCTTCGTGACCAACGGCGCAACCGGCTTTATCGCGACGATCAGCCGAGGGTCGGCCGTACGCTGTATGGCGCGGCGCTGATGGGTGGGGCTCAGGCAGTCGGGCAGCCTGTGGGGGCGCTGGCCGTGGGCAAACGTGCCGACTGGCTGGTGCTCGATGGGCAAGACCCGTATATCGCCACGGCCGACGAAGATGCAATTCTCAACCGCTGGCTGTTTGCCGGTGGCGACCGCCAGGTGCGCGATGTGATGGTCAACGGGCAGTGGGTGGTGCGCCAGGGGCGGCACGGGCAGGAGGAAGAAAGCGCTCGGGCGTTTGTCGAGGTGTTGCGACAGCTGTTGGGCTGACGACAGAGGGCCGCAAAGCGGCCTCTATGCCCTCAATGCATCTGCACGATCTGCTTGTCCGCCATTCGCCAGATCAGCCGGCTGGTGTCGTAGCCCTGCTGACGGGCCTTGGCCAGCAGGCTCTCGCGCTCCCATGCCGGCAGCGTCGGTGTACGCGACAGGATCCACAGGTACCTGCGGTCGGGGCTGCCGACGATCGCCGAGCGGTAGTGGTCGTCCACGTACAGGATCCAGTACTCCCCCTTGGTCAGGCCAGGGACCAGGCGGGTGAACCAGTTGTCGAACTCCACCCACAGCCTGTCGGTATGCCCCGGCTGCTGGATGTTGGCATGCCCCTCGGCGCGCAGCCACTCGTCACCCATCGTGCGGCAGCGGCTCAGCACCCCGTACGAACCGTCAGGCTTGAGGTTGTAATGCGCTTCGGACTGAGCGCATTCGCTCTGGTACGGCATCGGCAAGCGCGCCAGCTCGTACCATTTGCCTTGATAGCGCTTGAGGTCGACATTGCCGGCGGTCTTGGGCGCCAGCGGGTCATTGGCCGACGTGGCGCAGCCACCCAACAGCATCACCAGGCACAACCCCAGCAGCAGGTGCAGACGCGTCATTTGAGGCCCTGCCCTGAATACATCAGTACCTTGTCGGCCGCGTATTGCACGCTGATGAAGCTCTTTTCGTCCCCCCAGGTACAGCTGCTCATGCCCAGTGCGCCGGAGCACTCGGTGGGCGTGCCGAGCAGTTGCTCGACCTCGGCCTTGTTCATGCCGGCCTTGAGCTTGGAATAGTTTTCCTGGTTGATCTTGCTGCACGCAGTCAGGATGACGCACAGGGACAACAGGGCGAGGGAACGCAACGACATGAAGGAACACTCCTGAATGGTGGGCGCAGGCGAGAGGCCTGCAGGGACCTTCGACGGGAAAAACGGTCCCTGGTTCCCTGCCATGCCCTTTTCGTTCCACACCATTGGTCGGCGGGCGCTGCGCAAACGATTAATGTTTTGCCATGGCGAGTCGACACAGCGAGCACGCTGTGACGCGTGATCGCAGCACTCCTTTGCCTTGCCTTGTGCAGACCCCAAAAAAATGACCAAGAATCTCAAGTTCAGCCACAAGATCCTGCTGGCCGCCGCCCTGGTGGTGGCCGTCGCCTTTACCTGTTTCGTGCTGTTCAACGACTACCGCCAACGCCAGTCCCTGCGCAGCGATACCCAGGCCAACCTGCAGGACCTCGGCCGCCTCACCGCAGGCAACATCCGCACCTGGCTCGACAGCCGCGTTCAGCTGCTGGCCTCGCTGGCCCAGCAGATTGCCGTCGATGGCCCGGGCAAGAGCAGCCTCGACAGAAGCCTGGCGCTGCCGGTGTACGCCAGCAATTTCCAGCTCACCTATTTCGGCGGCCAGGACGGCAGCATGCTGTCGGTGCCGGCCGGCAACCGCGCCGCCGACTACGACCCTCGTGCGCGCGGCTGGTACAAGGCAGCCAGTGCAGGCAGCCAGACCATCGTGACCGAACCGTACATTTCGGCTTCTGCCGGCAAGCTGGTCATCACCCTGGCCGCTCCCGTGCAGCAAGGGGGCCGGCTGATAGGCGTCAGCGGCGTGGACACCGACCTGCAAACCATCAGCAACCTGATCAACACGCTCGACTTCGATGGCCACGGCCACGCCTTCATCGTCAACGGCGAAGGCAAGATCCTGATCCACCCCAAGGCCGACCTGGCGCTCAAGACCTTGGCGGATGTCTACCCGGACAACACGCCGCACATCACTGGCGGCCTTGAAGAAGTGGTGCTCGATGGACGCAAGCAGTTCATCAGCTTCACCCACGTCGACGGCGTGCCCTCGGCGGACTGGTATGTGGCGCTGGTGGTCGACCAGGACGCGGCCTTCGCCATGCTCGGCGAGCTGCGAACCTCGGCCATCGTCGCGACGATGATCGCGATACTGGTCATCATCGCCCTGCTCGGCCTGCTGATCCGCGTGCTGATGGAGCCGTTGCACCTGATGGGCCGGGCCATGCATGACATTGCCGAAGGCGAAGGTGACCTGACCCGGCGCCTGGCCATCCACGCGCAGGACGAGTTCGGCAGCCTTGCCCAGTCATTCAACCGTTTCGTCGAGCGCATTCATGAGTCGATCCGCGAAGTGGCCTCGGCCACTGGCCAGGTCAATGCGGTAGCCACGCAGGTAGTGAGCGCCTCGAATGCCTCCATCTGCAACGCCGACCAGCAGTCCAGCCGCACCAACAGCGTGGCCGCGGCCATCAACCAGCTGGGTGCCGCAGCCCAGGAGATCGCCCAGAACGCAGCGCTGGCCTCGCAACACTCCAGTGAGGCACGCGGCCTGGCCGAGGACGGCCAGCAGGTGGTCGGGCGCACCATCGACGTGATGAACCAGCTGTCGGCGCGCATCAGCGATTCATGCGGCAACATTGAAACGCTCAATGCCCACACCGCCAACATCGGGCAGATTCTCGATGTAATCAGCGGCATTTCCCAACAGACCAACCTGCTGGCACTCAACGCCGCGATCGAGGCGGCCCGTGCCGGTGAAGCCGGGCGAGGTTTTGCCGTGGTCGCCGACGAGGTCCGCAACCTGGCGCACCGCACCCAAGAGTCGGCGCAGCAGGTTCAGCGCCTGATCGAAGAATTGCAGGCCGGTGCACAGATGGCCGTCAGCACCATGAACCAGAGCCGTGAACACAGCGACCAGAGCGTCGGGATCGCCAACCAGGCGGGTGCGCGCCTGGGCAGCGTGACCCAGCGCATTGGCGAAATCGATGGCATGAACCAGTCAGTGGCTACCGCTACCGAGGAGCAGACGGCGGTGGTCGAGTCGATCAATGTCGACATCACCGAGATCAATACGCTGAATCAGGAAGGGGTGCAGAACCTGCAGAGCACGTTGCGTGCCTGCACCGACCTTGAACACCAGGTCGAGCGGTTGAAGCATCTGGTGGGTAGTTTCAGGATCTGAAACGAATGGGGGCCGCGTTGCGGCCCCATTCGTTACTCAAAACCTGGAGCCTGGCTCCAGCAAAAAGTCCATCTCTTCACTGGTGCTTGGCCGCTCCAGCAGCAGATTGCGATGCGGGAAGCGCCCGAACCGGGCAATCACCCGCTGGTGCTGCTCGGCATAATCCAGGAACCCCTCGAACAACCGCCGGTTGGCCTCGGGCTGCTCATCCAGCAGCATCTGGTAACGTTCCACGCACAGGTTCTGCCAGTCCAGCACCTCGGCATGCTCGAGCACCAGCAGCACGAATACCCGCTGGATCGGCAACAGCTGGTAATCCCAGCCCTTCTGCAACCCCTGCAGGGCCACTACTTGGGCACGCCGGTCGCCCTCGAAGGCACGCGGCGTGTCGCGGTAGATCATGCGCGGCAGCTGGTCCAGCAGTATCAGCAGGCCGAGCCACCCCTGCGGGCTTTGCTGCCACTCCTCGAGCCCGCCCGCCAGGGCATGCTCGACAAGCTCGCCAAACAGCGCATGCGCTTCGGCATCATGATGCTTGCCGAACCACAGCGTGCTCTTCTCGTCAGCCACGGCCTGGGGACTGGAGCCCCAACCGAACCACCACTCCAGCAACGGCTGCCAAGGTGCGAGCATGATTTACTCCTTGTGATAGGCGGTGACGCGCTCGACCTCTTCCTTCGAGCCGAGAATCACCGATACACGCTGGTGCAGGCTCTCTGGCTTGATGTCGAGGATGCGTTCGTAACCGTTGGTGGAGGCGCCGCCGGCCTGCTCGATGATGAACGACATCGGGTTGGCTTCGTACATCAGGCGCAGCTTGCCCGGCTTGCTCGGCTCGCGGGCGTCGCGCGGGTACATGAACAGACCGCCACGGGTCAGGATACGGTGCACGTCGGCCACCATCGAGGCGATCCAGCGCATGTTGTAGTTCTTTTTCAGCGGCCCGGTCTCACCGGCCAGCAGTTCGCCCACGTAGCGCTGAACCGGGGCTTCCCAGTGGCGCTGGTTGGACATGTTGATGGCGAACTCGGCGGTGGTTGCCGGGACCTGGATGTTTTCGTGGGTCAGGACGAAGCTGCCCAGCTCACGGTCCAGGGTGAAGCCCTTGACGCCGTTGCCCAGGGTCAGGATCAGCATGGTCTGCGGGCCATAGATGGCATAACCGGCGGCGACCTGCTCGGTACCTGGCTGCAGGAAGGCGTTTTCGTTCAGGGTTTCGTTCTGGCTCAGGTATTCATTGGGGCAACGCAGTACCGAGAAGATGGTACCGACCGAAACGTTGACGTCGATGTTCGACGAGCCGTCCAGCGGGTCGAAGACCAGCAGGTAGGCACCTTTGGGGTATCTGCCCGGGATCTGGTAGGCGTTGTCCATTTCCTCGGACGCCATGCCGGCCAGGTGGCCACCCCACTCGTTGGCCTCGAGCAGGATATCGTTGGAAATAACGTCGAGCTTCTTCTGCACTTCGCCCTGTACGTTTTCAGTGCCCATGCTGCCCAGCACGCCGCCGAGGGCGCCCTTGGACACGTGATGGCTGATTTCCTTGCACGCACGCGCCACCACTTCGATCAGGAAGCGCAGATCGGCAGGGGTATTGTTGCTGCGGGTCTGCTCAATCAGATAGCGACTCAGGGTAACGCGGGACATGTATGGCTCCGAAAGGATGGGGGAGAAAAACCCCCGCAGTTTACAGGGAGAGTTCAATGCTAGCGAGTAAAGAGACACGCCTGGGCAGTCAGACGGCACATCGGGTCGGTAGTTCAGCGCTCGCCAGGCCAGTGGTCAGGTGGGGCCGCTGTGCGGCCCCCAGGCTCAATCCAGCACCTTCCAGATCTCGGTCGCATACTCGCGAATGGTCCGGTCCGAAGAGAACCACCCCATCCGTGCGGTATTGAGCACCGCCATCCGCCACCACTCCTGGGGCGTATGCCACAACTCCTCCACCCGCTGCTGGGCATCCCAGTAGGCATCGAAGTCGGCACAGACCAGGAAGCGGTCGTAAGCCACCAGCCCGTCGATCAGCCCGGTATAGCGTGACGGGTCATCGGGAGAGAACACGCCACTGCGAACCGCCTGCAGCACATCGTTCAAGCGGTTGGAGGCGGCGATCGCGGCCACGGCGCCAAAATCGCCGGCACGCTTGCGCGCCTCCACCTGCTGCGCGGTCAGGCCGAAAATGAACATGTTGTCGGCACCCACCTGTTCGCACATCTCCACGTTGGCGCCATCGAGGGTACCGATGGTGAGCGCACCGTTGAGCCCGAACTTCATGTTGCTGGTGCCCGACGCTTCGTAGCCGGCCGTGGAAATCTGTTCCGACAGGTCCGCCGCCGGGATGATGCTCTCGGCCAGGCTGACGTTGTAGTTGGGCAGGAACACCACCTTGAGCAGGCCGCGCACGGTGGGGTCGTTGTTGACCACCCGGGCGATGTCATTGGCCAGCTTGATGATCAGCTTGGCCTGGTGATAGCTGGCTGCAGCCTTGCCGGCAAAGATCTTCACCCGCGGCACCCAGTTGGTGCCCGGGTCGTTACGAATGGCCTGGTACAGCGCCACGGTGTGCAGCAGGTTGAGCAGCTGGCGCTTGTACTCGTGGATGCGCTTGACCTGCACATCGAACAGCGCCTCTGGGTTGACCGTGACGCCCACGCGGTCCTGGATGATGCTGGCCAACGCGCGCTTGCTGTGCAGGCGCTGCTCGGCGAACTGCTTGAGGAAGACGCCCTTGTCGGCGAACGGTACCAGGTTGGCCAGGCGCCCTTGCGGGTCGTCGAGCAACTCTGGCCCCAGGGCTTCCACCAGCATCGACGTCAACTTCGGGTTGGACTGGTACAGCCAGCGGCGGAAGGTAATGCCGTTGGTCTTGTTGTTGATCCGCTGGGGGTACAGCTTGTGCAACTCGGCGAACACCGTGCTTTTCATCAGCTTGCTGTGCAGCGCCGATACCCCGTTGACGCTGTGCGAGCCCAGAAACGCAAGGTTGCCCATGCGCACCCGGCGGCCGTTGTCTTCCTCGATCAGCGACACCGCCCGCAGCACATCGAAGTCATGCAGGCCCTTCGCGCGCAGGGCATCGATATGGTAGGCATTGATCAGGTAGATGATCTGCATGTGCCGCGGCAGCATGCGCTCCATCAAGGCCACCGGCCACGTCTCCAGCGCCTCGGGCAGCAGGGTGTGGTTTGTGTAGGCCAGGGTGCCGACGGTCAGCTCCCAGGCTTTCTCCCACGGAATTTCATGCTGGTCCACCAACAGCCGCATCAATTCGGCGACGGCGATCGACGGGTGCGTGTCGTTGAGCTGGATGGCCGCAGCATCCGGCAGGTTGAGCAAGTCCTTGTGCATGTTCAGATGGCGTCGCAGCAGGTCCTGCAGCGATGCCGACACGAAGAAGTATTCCTGGCGCAGGCGCAATTCCTGCCCCGCTTCGGTGCTGTCGGCCGGGTATAGCACGCGGGAGATGCTCTCGGCGCGAGCCACTTCGGCCACCGCGCCAAGGTGGTCACCGGCATTGAAGCGCTCCAGGTGCAGCTCTTCCAGCGCCCGTGCGCGCCAGAGGCGCAAGGTGTTGACGCTGGAGCCGCGCCAGCCGACCACCGGCGTGTCGTAGGCGACCGCCCGCACCGTCTCGCCCGGCGACCACACCTGACGCTGCTGGCCATGGGTATCGTGCACCGTTTCGACGCTGCCGCCGAAGCTGATCGGGTAGATCACCTCGGCGCGCTCGAACTCCCAAGGGTTACCGAAATCCAGCCAGTTTTCGGTCTGTTCCTGCTGCCATCCGTCGACCATGGCCTGGCGGAACAGCCCGTGTTCATAGCGGATGCCGTAACCGTGGGCGGCGATGCCCAGCGTCGACATGCTCTCCATGAAACAGGCAGCCAGACGGCCCAGGCCACCGTTGCCCAGCGCGGCGTCCGGCTCCAGCAGGCGGATGCGCTCCAGGTCCACGTCCAGCCCCTCCAGCGCATCACGGGCGATGTCCAGCAGGCCTAGGTTGCTCAGGCTGTCGTAGAGCAGGCGCCCGATGAGAAATTCCAGAGAGAGGTAATAGACCCGCTTCTGGCTGCGCCGATAGGCCTGACGGGTGTGATCCATCCAGTGATCGACCATGTGATCGCGCGCAGCCAGGGCTATGGCCTCGAACCAGTCGTGGTCAAAGGCGTGCTCCGGGTCCTTGCCGACCGCGTAGGTCAGTTTGTCCAGTACAGCGGCGCGAAAGTCGGCCACCTCGGCGTCACGTGCTTTGGGTTCCTGGGACATGTGGCATCCTCGGGCAAATTGGCGAAAGTGGCGGGAGAGTGTTGAGACTAGACCCTTCGACAGGGAGTGACAGTCTCCGTTCGCAGTTTTCATGCCGGCTTGGCCAATCCGGCAAAAGGTTGTTCACAAATTGAACAACTCCGGTATCATCGCGCGCCCCAAGACCGTGATCCACCCCTTATAACGATGAAAACGACCCTGATTGCCGCAGCCGAAGTCGACCGCCTGGAAACCTGGCAACGCTATGCCAGCCACATGTGCGGGGGCTGTCATTCGACCTGCTGCACCCTGCCTGTGGAAGTGAAGATCAAAGACCTGATCCGCATCGGCGTGGTGGACGAGTTCGAAAAGGACGAACCGCCGAAGAACGTGGCCAAACGCCTGCAAAAGGAAGGCATCATCGAGCGATTCAACCAGAAGTCGGGGATCTTCACCCTGACCCGGATGAGCAACGATGACTGCATGTACCTGGATCGTAAGAGCCGGCTGTGCACCATTTATGACAAGCGGCCCGATACCTGCCGCAACCACCCGAAGGTCGGGCCGCGGCCGGGGTATTGTGCTTACAAGCCGAAAGCACCCGGACGTTGACGAGCCATCTGAGACCCAATAGACTTTTAACCGTCTTGATGTACACGGAGCTTCCTTCGGGAAGTGTCTAGACGCCGCCATCTGGTTCCGGCCGTGCCGGTTGATGGGATTAGTCCCTAAGGGCATCCGCGATACGACCCCCTTCATTGGGGGTTTCGTATTTTTACAGGTTGCTATCGCCTTACAGGCCGTCGAATCGGCTCATTTCTCAGTTTCTTCAGCATCAGCAACCAGCCTTTAATCTTCTCGTGCCGCTTCTGCGCCGTAGGCCGATTCGAAGGATGGCCAGGGTCACGCACATAAGCACTTTCCACATGGAGTTTCAGGCTACGGGGCGAGTCTCGACGCAAGTTGAAATACACCTCATATCGACTGCCCTCCGGATACCCGAACTGATTACCCTCGATGGTCAACCAGTTGCTATGCCCAGTAAATAGGCACTGTCGCTCAGGCAACGAAGCAATAACCGAAGGCAACTGAACTGACAGCTTGTGACGACCAGGGCAGAAGGCACGGCGAATTCCCCGATGATCGATCAAGAGGTGATCGTGCCCCATATGTTCGAAGTCCAGTTCAGTACCTTGCTTGGGACCCTAGCTGACGCAGTGACTTGAGTACTCGACCGCCAGTGCTACTTCCCCCATGCCCCGATCAGCCAGGCCCGGGATCTTCAACTGATGTGAGATTGGACGCAAATGAAGCAGACTCCATGAACTGCCTGCGACCTCGATCTGGCCACGAGCCAAGTGTTCCTTCCACCCCTTTGCCCTTCATTTTCAGCCTTCAATCAATTGCCAACAGGCAGCGTACTGAGGCCATCGGCTATTGCCAAAGACAGCTTGGTAAGTAATTGAGTAGAAAGAAACATGCTGTAACCGACACTGGAAATATCGGTTTCCAGTTTGCCCAAAATCAAGTCTTCACACCTCCGACCCAAGGCAACTCAACACTGTGCATCTATTCCACTAAGAAAATTTCCCACTATTGATACAGATAGTTCCTACAGGTTTGGGCTGGCGACATCAGCCCTCGCGAAATACCCTACAAACCCTGTCGACTCGCGTCTGATTGTTACTGGAAAGCTGTCCCCCTAGGCTTTCCAGGTCGCTGAACAGTTCAGCGATCGAGGTGTGGAAACCTCGGCAATTCAACATGGAGGCTGTCGTCATGACAGCTGTACGCGGGAGGCTTCCGAGCCTACCGGGTTTTCCATGTGCCTGGTTTTCCACCCCGTGTGCAGCTGTCACCCCAATGTGTGGAAACGGACGGGTGGCACATGAATGACATGGAGCCGATATGAAAAAGCTAGTCCCTGACCCACCCCACCACTTCGACCTCCCAGACGGCACGACCCTCACCCACGCCATCTGCGAAAACCTCGTCCCCCTCGACCACGTCGTGGTCAACATCACCCATTACCTGATGATCGCCTACAACCACAGCCACCGCGCCCTCGACTGCATCGAGGATGACCGCACGCGGGAGACGCTGGTGAATGGCTTGCGGGCCATGCAGTTGGCCTGGGGACAGGCGGATGCCTTATCGCTCGCCTTGGAACGTGCCGGCAGCACGCGCCTTTTCGCGGGCATGCCCGCCCCCACAGGGACTGTGCAATGCCCGAGGCCTGCGCCGTACCTGTGGGAGCGGGCGAGCCCGCGGAACCGGCGAAGCCGGTGCCATCCACAACAACACTCCGGGTGAAAAACCAATGACCGAAAACAACCAGACCACCCTCGGCAAAACCTGCTTCTACCAGGGCGATGAGCACAAACGACCCCTGTTCCAGGTCTGCGCAGGCATCCCCTGCCAGGACGCCCGAGACCAAGCCTCCGAACTGCTGGGATGCGTGCGCGACCTGACCCTTACCGCCGTCATGGACAACGACCCGCAACTGATCTGGGCCGCACACTACCTCAGTGCATTGGCCAAGGCCCTGCTGGACGATGCCGAACTGGGCATGCGGCACTGAGCCAGCGCTTCACGCGCTTTCTGCCGGGAAGCTGCGGCAAGCACCGCCGTGATCCGTCGGCGGATGCGCGGGATATGTCTGCGGCAGCACGCTGACCGGGCTGGTGGCGATGAAGCCATCAGCGAACTTCGCTTCGACGAACTGCGCCTGCCACCCCGTTGCTGGCGCCGTGCGTTGCAGGGTGAAGTGTTGCTGAGGGTCCAGCGTCTCGGACTGGTAGCGAACCGCGCAGGCATAGCGGAAATCGCGATCCTGGCTGTTGTTTGCCGTCCATACCCTCACTGCCACGGGCGGCTCGGACAAGTCGACAGCCATCAGCCCAGGTTGCCCGCCCTCTGACACCTGCACGCTCGGCAGCGCTTTGCCATCGCGCAGGCGTGTCACCGCCGGCACCAAGGTGCTGACCACCTGCTGACGCACCCCACCGTGGTCCGAGTTCGGCAACACTCTCAGGCTGGTCTGGCCTGGCAGGCGTTGCTGATAATCGGTGACGGGGTCGGGCGCGAAGAAATCATCGCCGCTGGCAGACACCAGATACTTGGGAATCGCCAGGCGCTGCCCCTCCTCGCTCAGGTACTGCATCGGGTCCATCATCGCCATGAGCCGCTCGAATGCCGGGGTGCCCAGTTGTTGCAGCACACCGGCCTGCTGGTAGGAGCCCAGTGCCAAGGGCCAGTGACCGCCATAGCGCTTGCGCAATCCAGCCAGCATGTCCGAGGTGTCCGCCACGTCGATTACGGCAGGCACGATGGCGATCACCCGCTCATCGGCCAGCGCCGTGAGCCACGCGCTCCAGCCACGCTTGGAGGCACCTGTGATGATGAAACTGTCCACCGTGAGCCCTTGCTTACCCAGTTCCAGTTCGGCCAGGTCCATCGCCCGGCTCGCCGCCGCAGCCATCGGCACATGCAGGGGTAGTTCCGGCGCGGCACCGCGCAGCGAATGTGCCCAGGTATGCGCCACGGCGTCATCCTCGCGCAGGGGCTTCTCGACATCACTGAAGGTCACGTACTGGTTGGGCGCATCGCTGATCATGACCACGGCCATCTGCGACTTGAGAGCCACTTCGCGCAATGCTTCACGGGTATAGTCCGGGCTCTGCGCCGGCCCGTGCCGCACGCCGTTGTTCACCACCAGCAAGGCTTTGCCGGGCACTGCATTGCGCGGCACATGCAGCTCGACGTCGTGCTCCCAGCGACGCGGTTCAACCACCGGCACTGGGTCCCACACCTGCGAAACCATCTGCAAGCGACGGAAATCGTAGCCAGGTTCAGAGGCCTGTTCGAGCAGCACGGCCTCCAGAGGCTTCTGCCGCACATCGCCGATGTGGCAGTGAACGACTTCCTGCGGGCGCAGGCCGCTACAGTCCTGCAGAGCGCTGGCATGGAAACTGGCCATCAGGCAGGGGATGGCAAGCGCAAATCGGTACTTCATGGGCGTGCTTCCTCTGGAGAAAGCACGTCACGCTAGGCGGCCCTACAACCGTACACAAGGCGTGAACACGCCTGAAAGAAGTTCCCTACACCAGCTTGAGACATAGACTACAACTCGCATCTCCAGACAATCGAGTAGGAGGCGGGTTCACACCCGCCGTCCTCTCACACCACCGTGCGTACGGTTCCGTACACGGCGGTTCAGGCTATGCGGCTAAGCCGG